>NZ_KQ976354.1:7854220-8213005 GCF_000346485.2 Scytonema hofmannii PCC 7110 | reverse complement strand
TATATGTCCTTTTTCGGCTTACGAAATCTAATTCTTCACTAAAAGGTTTTTTACACACCTCACATTTGAATTGTATAAAAGTTTATTTCTAAAAAAACTGGTTTTTCTCCAAATGGTAAGTCTTTTACTATGTATCGATGATTTTGATGTAATCTATGACTTACGGTTCCACAACGTAGGCAAATACTATAATCAGAAATTGATTCGGTTTGTAGTATAAGTCCAATTCCAGCATGAAGCCGATGGGATATGACTTTTACCCCTTCTATATCCAGAATTTCCGTTAAAGCTTTAATACCTTTTTTCCTTACCATAACTGTTAGATTTACAAAAATGTTATCAGGCAAGGCAAACAGAAAACTTCGTTTCTTTCTTCACTGTTCCCCGTTCCCTGTTCCCTGTTCCCTCTTCAGTACTTGTTATTTTAGCATAACAAGTACTGAAGAGCCGCATTTTTCAGGCTAGAAGCTTTTATTTTGCTAACAATTATATTCATTTAAATTATTGTTGTAGTGAATGTATTAGTCATCACATAAAAACTTCATATTAGATCTACCTAATGGTCGTATAACATCTACCCTCAGTAAGTAAAACTTAAAGATTAATATCTGTAATTTTTCCACCCCTGCATTTACTCTCTTACCAGGTCTTATTGCAGGGTTTTTCTTTGTTTAATGTTATCAAAACCGCTTTGTGAGGTGTGATTGTCTGCTGTCATGCACTATTTACCTGATACCCCATAAGCTTGTAGTACGGTTTTAATCCTTACGGTTCACCTGTTTTACCTCAATGACGTCATCAGCTAAAAGACTCACCTCAGTAAAAAAGAAAAGGACCCTGCAAGAAAACAGGGTTAGTCTAAAATAAATCATATGTAGTCTGATTTTTTCAGTTTTACTTAGTGGGAGTAGATGTTATTACGACCATCAGACAGATATATTATTAACTTTTTGTGTAAACAATAATACAGTGCTTAAACACAAAGGTGCGGTTATCCAGTCGGGTAACTATGCAATCTCTGAAAGTCCAGTGAAAATTTCTGTTGAAGCCACAGAACGACTGGTGCAAATCGCCCAAGCAGCCCAAATTAACACTGAATTTCCAACGTTTGCTTCAGGGCTTTTCAAACGGGCAATAGTTTAATTTCCTTATTAGAATAAATATTCAATAGCCAGATGGATGTTGGAAATTACCAACCACTTTGTTAAGTTCTTCAGCGATTGCCAACAATTCCATCTCTCGCCATCGCTTCCCAACAATTTGCAGTCCAATTGGTAAACTATTCTGAGTTTGCCCAATGGGAATCACTACAGCAGGATGACCGCTAAGATTAAATGGTATGGTGTAGGCTCCATTGGCGATTCCATGAGGATAGGGCTTGCCCTCAATGTCAATAGCACTCCAAGCTGGACGATGGGTAAATGCTGGAGTTGCCGCTACAGGAGTGAGCCACACATCCCATGATTCCAAAGCAGAGTCCATTTGGGCAATGAAGCGATCGCGCTCGGTAAGAGTTTCAAAATATCCTCTTAAACTGGGATTTAGAAGTTCGGGTAGAAAGCGGCTGAAATTCCCTAATTCTCGGAGTTTCTTGTCGCCTTGAGTGGCTGTGCGAAAGAGTAATTCAAAGCTGCGTCGAATATTATAGCGATCCTTGGGTTGGGCGTAGTTGTTAATGTAAGCTGCTATCCGTCCATATAAGTTCCATACTGTCGATAGATCGAAATCTTTAAGAAGCCAGCGTTCAACACAAGCACCCTCTTGAGAAAGTTTTTGTGCAATTACCTGCATTGCGGATCGAATTTCAGAATTTACAGGGACTTCCACCCATTCATCAATCCAAGCAATTTTGAGGTCTTTTAAAGACTTACCAGAGGGCGTATCCAGCGAAATTGGCGGCACATCAGGACGGCGAAGATCGGCTCCAGCAATTAGTGAAAAGCAGATTTGAATGTCTTTGAGCGAGCGAGCAAAACAGCCTACAGTTATCATTTGTCGGAGACAATAGGGCATTCCTGGTACTTCTGGAATTGCTCCGGCTGTGGAGATACGGCGATCTGTGGGTTTTAAACCATAGACACCACAGAAATGAGCGGGTTGGCGCACGGAACCAGCAATATCGTTGCTGATATCTAACGATGAGAGTCCGCCAGCAACAGCAGCAGCACTACCTCCTGAACTACCACCTGCTGTGTAATTAACATTCCAGGGATTATTCACCTGTGGGAAGAGAGAATTCGTACTCTGAAAATCACCAGCTAGCTCTGCCATATTTGTTTTTCCCAGGATGATGGCTCCGGCTGCCCGAAGCCGAGCAACAACAGTTGCATCCTGTTGAGGAATGTAGTCTTTGAGGGGAATGTAACCAGCTGTAGTGCGGAGTCCGGCAGTTTCAAAAATATCTTTAATCGTGATGGGAACGCCATGCAAAGCACCCCAATTTTCTCCTCTGGCTAAGGCTTCATCTGCAAGCTTGGCTCTGGCTCGGGCATTATCTTCATCCAACGTGCAAATCGCATTTAACTTCGCGTTATGTTTAGCGATTTGAGCTAGATAAGCCTCGGTAACTTCAACAGCAGAAACAATGCGATCGCGAATCATTTGAGCCAGTTGATGGGCAGATAGGAAAACTAAGTCACTCATAAGTCAATTTCTCCTCATTCGTCAAACGCCAAGGCTTGATAAAGTTAATTATATTCACTTTTAGTTAAAGACTTTAACTAATTTATCAACTATGGGTCGTCCAGTAAAGGAAAAATCATTATCACGGCAGGATATTATTGCTGCAGCTATCTGTTGCATTGATCGCGATGGAGCATCGGCGCTTGGGGTTAGTCGAGTCGCTCGCTTTTTAGGCATTAAACCACCTGCTATTTACAAGCATTTGGAGAATAATGCGGATTTGCAGCGAGCAACAGTCATAGAACTATGGCGACAGTACTTAACTCAGTGTCAGCAGATGATTGCTGAACGCTCAATCACTCCAGATTTGCTGAAACAGTTGGGACATTTTGCCCGTAACTTTGCTAAAACCTATCCCGCTCGTTATCAAGTGATGATGCAAGTTCAACTTCAGCCTAGCGATCCGGAAGCAGGTGCAATTATTCAGCAACTCCTAAATTTCCTTCGCCAAGCTTTGAATGCTTATGACTTAACCGATACTCAGTTAATTGATGTGATGCGGATGTTGAATGCTGCAATTTACGGATTTATTGCAGTTGAGCAAGCAGGGCTAATGACTTTGGAACGCTCTACCGACCAAAGCTATGATGTCATGTTGGATGCGCTGATTGTTGCGATCGAACACATTCGACGGGATGGTTGAGTCAAACAATGAGGACATACAGACACAAACGTGTGATTGTGGATGGGACAAATTTCAACTACATTGATACACCAAATAAGTGGCTCATAAATACTCTTACTATTATCACGCCATTCTTGATAACAAAAGGGACACCAAGCACGTTTATGGCGAAGTAAACACCTTAAACTCTCCTGAATCGGCACGTAATGTTATTTCTGTATGACCAATCTGAATCAGCGTATAGTTTTTACTATCCCAGCTGATTCTCGTATTGCTCATTAAGTCTATAATAGGTGAACTTATTGTATCTTTCTGGCTTGACGACAAAAAAATAAATTTATAAGCTTTTGCACATTCTTCGTCGCAAAACACTTTACATTGTTCTGGCTCAACTAGTAGTTCTGATTCTAAGTTTACATATATATGCTCACTAGCAATTAAAAAATAAATATCATCTGCACTAATTCCTGACTTATTATCTAGGAGTTTGTCAAGAGTTATTCCTGGAGCTTAGCTGTCTCAGCGTAGAACAGCTTTTGCATCTATAAGCCGAGCGCTGGCTATCTGGTCGAAGAGACTACTTAGAGTCTTCGTAGATAGTCGCTCCCGCACTGCGGAGTTCATCCAAGAACCATCTGGCATCCGAGAGTAGCTCGGGTAGGTAAAGCCCTGGGCGGGCAGGAGAACGGTCGTTGAGTCCCAATACCGCCGCGAGAGAAAGAACGACGCTGAGAGCCGTGAGTGAGCATGCGCCATGCTTGAACTCCAGCATTGATCGCGAACGCTTCGTTCGACCATCGGCCTCGCCCTCGATCTCGACGACGATCTCGGCCGCCGCCTCACCGCCCCGGCGGCGACTGGACGATTCGTCGGTCACCAAGTCGAAGCGTACATCCGACGCCCCGGTGGCGGCATGGAGGCTCACGATATCGAACGAGGAAAATGCGGTGGCATCGAGCGATCGACCATCGACTGATTCGACCTTGCCCTTTGCGGCGTCGCCGGACAGCCATACGCGCCGCCCACCCTCGAATACCAGTGCGGCGGGAGCCTTCTCGTGTACCCGCTCCATGTCTTCGAGCGACGATGGACCGGCTGGATCCTTCTCGTCGAGGATTGCTCCGATCCTGATGGATTGGATGCTCTCAAAGCCTTTGGCGCTGTTCAGCGCTAGAAACGCGGCCGCACCGGCCATCCAGTGACTGGCGAGCACGACGGGTGCTGCGGTCGCACGATGCGCGAACAGCGCCAACTCGGGACCGAGTTCGGTGAGGCCAGTGTTGATGTTCAGGTAAGGGACGCCCAAGTCCTGCGCGTAGCTCAGTCCTTTGAGTCCGGCTTCGGGAGCCAACATGACCACGGCAGCGACGGCGACATCGCCACCGAGGCCCAAGCGGGGCTTATCGATATCTATGGCAACGGCTTCGGCAGCGCCCACCGCCTGGGCAATTTCGCCTGCCGCTTGCAGGTTTCGTCCTCCGACGAGCACTCGAACGCTGGGGTGCCTCTCACGGAACCACCTGACGGCAGCGCGCCCCACGACGCCCGATCCTCCGGCGAAAAGTACTTGTCCTAAAGCCACCTTATTTTCAAGTATCATGATTTTTACCTCTTGTTATGAAACCAGTTGCATTTACTTGAGTGTAATAGGCAGGACTGTGCCAAAACGAGAAAATTGTAGGTCACAACATATAGCGACATTCTTTCGATAGGCTCTTATTCGCCGCTCACGCGCAATACGATTTTGCCCAGATAATGCTTTTTCATCGCTTCTTGCGCTTGTGCAGCATCTTCAATCGGAAACGTTTGCGCGATGTGAACTTGAAACTCACCGATGCCCATCAATCGGTTGAGTTGGTCAAACAACATCGGGTCAGCGAAGCCATTTTCCTTCTTGAGTTCCACACCATCAGGCGCTTTAGGTTCGGGCATCACGCCGTTAGGAAAGGCGATAACTCCGCCCTGACGCACCAAACTCAGTGTGGATTGAACTTCGTCGCCGCCCACCAGCACCAGCGCGGCATCAAAGCCGTCGGGTGCGAAGGCGCAGGCACGCTGCACAATGTCGTTGCTGTGTCCGTCCACTGCTTCATCGGTGCTCAACTGCTTTGCTAACTCTACGCCGTCTGCGCCCGATGCAATGGCGAAAACACGCGCGCCCATACGCTTGGCGAGTTGAAGCGCAACGTGACCCACACCGCCGCTCGCGCCCCACAGCATCAAGCTGGTCTCCTCGCCTGTTCCTAGCGCCTCCAAATTTCGTAGCGCCGTCGCACCAGCAATGGGCAATCCACCCGCCATCAGCATATCGAAGCCATCAGGTACTGGCGCGACCGTCTTTTCGGATACGACGACATATTGCGCGTAGGAACCGCCCTTATCGTTCATAAAGGCTTGTGCGTAAACGCGCTCACCGACGGCAAGACGCTCGACGCTGTGGCCAACGGCAGCGATGGTACCCGCACATTCGCCGCCCAGCACGCGCGGAAAGTGGACTTCGTTATACACCAACTCACCTTCGCGCTCCATCACATCCCAGATGCCAACTCCGGCGGTCTTGATGCGAATCAGAACTTCGCCTGCGTCCACTGCAGGCACGGGTAAGGTGTGCAAAGTTAGCTTCTCAGGACCGCCGAACTCGTCAACAGCCATCGCTTTCATCTGTTGAGGAATGTTTCGCATAAGTTAGGTTCTCCCGAATGTTTTACTAAACCAAGACTCCCCTATGCTGTTCCGTTCGTTATTTGAGCAACTCTATCGAATGATAGAAATCTCAGTTTCACAAGTATTTCACAGACTCGTGGCCAAATTATACCTTGACTACCTGACAAGAGCGGTGCATCATTTGCTGACTCAGTAGAAAAACGCGATAAGCTGGGTACAGCTTGCGCTTCGCGATCGCTTTTTATAAGGCGACTTGTTAGACTTGCGATGCTAACTAGGTCAGGAATTTCCAACTAGAATAGTCTAATTTTCTGTAAATTCCAGCACAATTTTCCAGCGCGTTCCTCCTCCCTCTGGACGCCTAAGAATCGCGAATCCAAAATTCGGGAATTAGTTCTAGACGAATCGAGGACAGGTGATGTAGAGGAATATGTGATGAAATGAATTGCAGATTTCATAAATAAATTCATTAAAATTCTTCATGCGGCGAGATTCGATTTTTTACAAACTGTTTCAACAATCCCCCAGTTTACTCTTTGAACTATTGACAAATCCACCAGAAAATGCAAAAGAGTACAAATTTGACTCGGTAGCTGTCAAAGAACCGAAATTTGAGATTGACGGTGTATTTCTCCCACCGGAAAATGCAGGTGCTGGAGTTGTGTATTTCTGTGAGGTACAGTTTCAAAAAGATGAAAGGCTGTATGAACGGCTATTTGCAGAATCCTCATTATATTTTTATCGCCACCGTGATAGATGAGCGCGACTGGCAAGCAGCGATCATTTATCCAACACGCAGTATCGAACAAAGCGATATTAATCCCCATCGCTCATTCCTTAATGGTGGACAAGTACACCGGGTGTATTTAGATGAGTTGGGAGATCTTCACTCCTTACCTCTATGGGTAGCATTGATGGTGCTAACTACGGTAGAAGAAACTCAAGCACCAGAACAAGCAAGGTATTTGTTAGCCAGAACCCGTGAAGAATTACCATCACCTTCATGTTGAATTTGTTTGAGGATTTTTGGAAAGGCATGGTGCATACTCCCTTCGTAGAATTTTGCATACTTCACCCTCAGTAATACTCTACTACTCAGACTGCACCCAGAGCTAGCGCGATCGCAACTTCAAGGTTTGGTTATTGGTGGCGTTGTCCTTGCCATCAGCATTTTCCTTCAAGTTATTGACTGGAAAATTGACTACACTGCTACAATGGGTCAACTTTTCAGGGAAAATATCCTGGCGAGTACTATTTTCCACGCACCAACAGCCAATCGGCTTGTACTCCCACAGGGGTCATGCATCAAAAGTACTTGCAGTGGTGGCAACTGTTCTTATTACTACTTCTCCGACAGCCTATCCTCCGGTACTGAAGTCGATAACTTCAATGTGACAGGACTTACTCCAGGAAAAAAATTTACTGCTAGGATTGATAATGATATACCTGGAAATCGATGCAATCCAAACACATACTTAACCGCATATAATAACTCAGACGATAACAGTAGTAGATTAGGAAATGGTTTTGCTTCTGCACTCAGGGGTACTGTGTCTGGTGATGGCAGTATCAACCTCGATGTTCGTACTGCTAATGGGGGTGCTCGTGGTGAGGATCGAGGTAGCTATGAGCTTCATATTGAGGTGTACGATGAGAGTGAGCCTCCTCCAGATGATTTTATTATTGTTGGAGGTAGCGGTGGTGGTGGATTTGGTAGTGAAACTTCAGGTCGGACGCAGAACGATCCCGTCCTCCCTGGTGCGATGGAGCAAGACGGATGGCAAGTATTCCGAAACGTTCCTGGCTGTCGCTGGTACGATCCAACAACTTCTGATGGTTTTGAATTTCAAGCCCTTGACGATACCCTATTTACTGAGATTTTAGATTTTCCCGATCTTGGGGATAATCAATTTAACGTCTCAGTTGGAGATACCGTTGTTGGCTCCTACAGTCCTGGACAGAACCTAGACTTTGTCTCCTTGTTTGGTCAAGGTGTCTCCAACTTTAAAATCACTGGCATTAATTCCAAAGGGCCAACAGAAGAGACAGCTTTCCCGATTCAACTAGCATTTAACGATAGAATCGGTAGCTTCAAAATGCGCTCATTCTCGGAAACATTTCTCGACAAAACTTTTAAATTTGTCTTTATTCTTTTGTAGAACAACGGCATTAAGCCATGTTTCTAGAAAATGGACAGTACGTGAAAATACGAAAATAGAGAGGATAGTCAATATGACATCAAGCGAACCCAACAGTAGCAATGCCTTTGAAGTCAATGGCGTTCATATGGAAATTGGGGAGCCAGACCTTATAATCTTACCTGTTCCCGATAAGAGAGGAAATGCTAATACTACCTATTTACAAATTAACATTTTCATTAATAACAACACACCAACACTTTTTCCCTTCGCTTATGACATTTTGATTCCAGAACTTTTGAGATCTAGTGGACAAGTACTACACCCACAAAAGCTGAAGTTGTTACAGAATCCTCTAAGCCGATATAGCGGCATGGGAATTCCACCTAAAAAGACTTTAAGTTGCTATTTGATTGCAAAGCTGTCTTGGCAGAACAATTTGCTTCAACTGCAAGCAACTTTCTTTTATTCTTCCCAAGTCCCTATTAACCCAGATTACTTTTGGTCTTTTGAGCCTGTACAACGAGGAACATATCAGCTAAGATTTACTTATTTAAGTCCTCAAGGAGAGTTCTTATTCTTTGATGCACACTTAGTGGAAATCAGCGAAGTACAAGCTTCTGTGACAAGTTTGCTAACCACACCTTGGGTGAATCTCCAACTGGTTGAACCTGTGGGGACGAACAACAATGCAGTGGAAGTAGATGGCATTCGCTTTGAAACTGTGATGCCAGACGGAATATGGAACATCTCATGCTTTAATCTACCTAATGTCAGTTTATCTAGACAGATTGGGATTCGCATTACCAACAACAAATCAATTCAAGAAAATTTCTGCTCAAAAACCACCTTAATTCCAACGCTTATAGGAGCAGGTGGTTTGATTTTAGGACAAAATCTGGGCGGCGGCAGTCATGGGTGGGTTAGTCCTACTGAATCTGATTTTTATGCTTGTTGCAGGGGAGAAAGCGTGACGTTTTTTGTTAACGCACACGTTGAGAAGCGAACAGATGGATTGTTGAACTTGATAGTTGATGGTACAGGCTATGGCTATTGGTCATTTAATGGTCTGAAGTCAGGTATCTATCAGATTCGATTGATATATAGGTCGTTAACAAACCAATTCATGTTGAATTTGTTTGAGGATTTTTGGAAAGGCATGGTGCATACTCCCTTCGTAGAATTTTGCATAGTTCAACCTTGAAGTGAAGTTGCATCGCAATTACCATTTCTCTCTAGATTTTGGGTAACAACTGTTATTTATTTAACAATACCTTTGCCAAAATTAGAGAGTCAGGGCTAGATAAAAAAGCTCAATTCCTTAGACAGTAAGGGTTTTAGGCTTTTGAATTGGGGTTGTAACCCGTAGCCCGAAACCCTTACTTTGTAGGCGCTCTAAAAAATTGGCAAAAGTATTGATTTAACGCTTGAATTTTAAAGTAGTTACGAAAAATGTCACACAAATACTTTTTGGGTTTTTTGACAACTGCTCTGTTAGTTACGTTAACAGGTCAGTCAAGTTTTGCGTTCAGTATTACACCAGACCAAACACAACAAATAAAGGACAGCGATGGAACTTATAAATATGAGGATTACTATGAATTACGTCAGGGCGTTACAAGGTTAAATGCTTGGCCAGACTTAAGTCCAGGGAAACCCTTTCCGCCAGATCCACGGCGAGAACTTAACAAAGGACAAGTGGTTGAGATAAGACCAGGTGGAACAGATGGTTTGTTATCTCTACTAAATGAAAGATTTGGAAGGTTCTGGGAATTTGTCCCAAAAGGTAATTTGGCAGGTAGTTTCAACGTCGAGAACTATTTCGCCTGCGGTTCAGACTTTCGTTGTGAAAATGATGGAAGAGGAGTATCTAACGCAGTTGGAGCTTTTTTCAAATTAAATTACATTCCTGGAGAAGGCGATCCTACTGGTAGTACAGTCCACTGGATTCAACGAATACTTGTTAACTACGGTGTTGATGAAAATGACCAACTCATAAACGATCAAGTACTTCAAGATATACTCGATATTCGCCCATACGCTGAAAGTCCTTACTATGATGAATCCTATCGCGGATCGACCCCAACTACTTTCATTGACTTGTCACACGTCCAAGACCCCTATAATAAGACAAACCACTACTTCTATGCTGAAACCTATTTAGTGAACGAGGTTCCTGGAGGAACTACAGATCCTCAGACAGGGATAGTAAAAAGGAAGGTAGAAATTTATAGCGGAGGAAGATGGGGTTGGGAAAACACGTATGAATCTAAAAACTTTGAAAAAACTTTTTACGATAGCCTATTCTCTAGTAGAGAACAAGACAATTTCCGTCTGTCCGAACTTATTCCAGGAGCAAAATTCTATGCCTACATAAATAATGATATACCAGGAAATATCTGTAACCCAAATACATATTTGGAAGCAAGATATGAGAGCGATAACAAGCGTTATGACAATGATAGTAGTCCTGTAGGAGATGGCTTTGCTTCTGCGTTAACTGGTAATGTTTTGAGTGATGGCACTATTAACCTAACTGTAGGTGCATATGGTGATGGTGGAAGTCATATTCGTGGCAAAGATGGAGGAAAGTATGAGCTTACTGTCAAAGTGTTTAAAGATGAAAATGATTTTCCATATGTTATAGGTGCGAGTAGTGGAGGTGGTGGCGTAGGTATCGAACGTCCAGGTACAACTCAACAAAATCCTATCTTTCCTAATGCAAGAGAGGGAGGCTGGCAAGTATTTCGTAACGTTTCAAGCTGTCGCTGGTATGACCCGACGACCTCCTATGGGTTTGAATTTCAAGCCCTTGACGATACCCTATTTACTGAGATTTTAGATTTTCCCGCTCTTGGGGATAATCAATTTAACGTCTCAGTTGGAGATACCGTTGTTGGTTCCTACAGTCCTGGACAGAACCTAGACTTTGTCTCCTTGTTTGGTCAAGGTGTCTCTAACTTTAAAATCACTGGCATTGATTCCAAAAGTCCAACAGAAGAGACGGCTTTCCCTATTCAACTGGCATTTAACAATAGAATTGGTAGCTTCAAAATGCGCCCATTCTCGGAAACATTTCTCGACAAAACTGATGATGGCTCATTTGGTCCGTTTTCCTTTGGTTTTAATCTGCCCTTTTTCGGACAAAACTACAACAGTTTTTACGTCAACAACAACGGCAATGTTTCGTTTGGCAAATCAGTTGGAGCATTTACACCACAATCTCTGAAAACACAAACTTTGGCTCCGATGATTGCCCCTTACTGGGCTGATGTTGATACTCGTGGCACAGGGACTGTATCAGTAAAAACGGGTATTCCCAACGAAGTGACTGTCACCTGGGACAAAGTGGGATATTACAGCCAGCGCACGGATAAAACAGCTTCTTTTCAAATGATACTGCGCGGACCCGATTACCCCATTCCTGATGGTGAAGGTAATCTCGGCTTCTTCTATAAAGATGTTCAATGGGAAACAACTAACTCTAGCATTATACCCGCAGCTATTGGTTTTGGAGACGGATTATTAGGTGTGAATCCAGGAGAATACACCTTAAATGGCTCACAACAACCAGGCATTAGTCAGCTTGTGAAGAACAAATTTTATTGGTTTAATCTGCCAACAACAAGTAGCACAAGTTGTACGAGCGGGTGTACTCAAGCTCGTACTGCAAGAAGTGCTTCCTTAAGGTTCCCAATCTTTGATAGCGACGAAACTTCCGAAAAACCTAAATCTACCACAGAACCTACATCTGCATTGGGACTCATAGCACTTCTTTCTTGGGGCATTATCAGAACGCTAAAAATTAAAAAATCTTCACGGCAGTGAAACACCTCTACACCCTGTTGTTTTCCCTCAGCATCATTCTCATCAATCCTTGGGGAGCAATGCGAGGGGAAATCTGGACTCAGCCAAAAGTCTTCGTCATTTTGCTCATCTGCATATTCAACTTCTTAATGGTGTGGGAGGAAAGATGTGAACTCAAGATTCCTCAAAGTTGGAAACTCAGCAAACTCTTGTGGGAACTATTTCTTGGTATTGGACTCATCTCAACGCTGACTAGTCCTTTTCCCTTGCGTTCCTTACTCGGTCAAGAACAGATGGGCGATGGCTTGCTCTACTGGATACTGATTGCAATCTTCACCCTCAGTAATACTCTACTACTCAGACTGCACCCAGAGCTAGCGCGATCGCAACTGCAAGGTTTGGTTATTGGTGGCGTCGTCCTTGCCATCAGCATTTTCCCTCAAGTTATTGACTGGAAAATTGACTACACTGCTACAATGGGTCAACTTTTCAGAGAAAACATCCTGGCGAGTACCATTTTCCACGCACCAACAGCCAATCGGCTTGTACTCCCACAGGGGTCATGCATCAAAAGTACTTGCAGCCGTCGCGAGCGCAACACTTGTTGGTTGGCAGTGGCAGTGGATAAATACTCCGGCTGCTGCTCTAGCCAGTATCCTCATTATCCCTGCGCTATTATTAACCCAAACCAGAGCAGGATTATTAGCCCTGATGGTAGCAGCTGCTTACTTACTAGGACGCAAGCATTACAAGTTGTTAGTCCCCGCCACTCTAGTATGTCTGTTGGTAATTGGCATGACCACGACTACCAGACATCTTGACAAATTACCACTGATTAAACAAATAACATCAGATCGAGTTCACCTGTGGGAGGTGTCAAATCGTGGAATTCTTCTGCGTCCCTTACTGGGATGGGGTATGGATGGTTTTGGTACAGCTTATCCAGAGGTACAGTATCGTCAAAAATTAGTAAAAGTTATTCGCTTGGGTGATTTTAGTTTTGACTACCAAGACAAGAATGGAAAACTTCAGACCGCACAGCTACCCACAGTCAAAGCGCACAATCTCATTTTAGACACAATTTTATCCGTAGGTTTACTGGGGATGCTACCTTATATAGGACTATTCGCATTCTGTATGTGGCAAGTTATTAAATCACCATCACACGGCATAGAAGCAGTGGCAGTTGTATATCTTGCGTTCACTCTGACATGGTTTGAGTCCGCTCAGTTTTCCCATTTGGTTTGGTGGTCACTCAGTTTCACAGGTATTTCACAGACTCGTGGCAAAATTATATAAGTAAAAGGAGATAGAATCAATGCTGGGAGTAACAATCAAGGAGACGCGAGTTTATCAGGAAATTAAGGAAGAAGGACGACAGCAAGAGGCTGCTAATCTGATTGTTCGACAGCTAACAAAGCGATTTGGAGAACTTTCTGGGGAAATGCGCTCTTCAATTTCTAGTTTGCCTTTGCCTGTTCTGGAAGATTTGAGTGAAGCATTTTTAGATTTTACCAGTGTGGCTGATTTGCAGTCTTGGTTAGCAGCTCTTGGGAGTTAAGATAATTATGCATTTCCGCTAGGAGCTAAAATACGACTCAACCCTTTTGGTTCCCAAAGAAAGACACGCGATTTTCGTTTCGAGAGGCTTCGCTAACACGCAGCCCGGATACTAGTACAGCTAGGCACAAGTAAACATACCATTAGAGGTTCCGAAAATTAGATTGCTTGCAGTGTCGAGAATAGTATGCATGTTTACGCCGCCCTGCACTAGCCCGCTCGCAACTGCGAGGTTTGATTATTGGTGGCGTCGTCTTTCCTATCAGTATTTTCCTTATAATATTACTAGATCCATATATCAAAAATAAAAAACTTACGATAATGTTACTTCCACCAAAATTACAAAATTTGCCTATAATCTACCACTTGAAGGAGCCATTCGTATCGAATTAGTTGAAGGAATTCCCATCTTTCGGGCTTCCAGTACAGTTCAACATCGTATAGAAGAATTATTGATAAAATAAAAAAACTCTTCACTGAATTCTGAGGAAGAACGAGAACTTGACCTTTATGAAGAAATTGATGATTATCTCAGCTTTATAAATCGAACTATTCGTAATACTTTCTTAACACAAACAAGCATCTAATTTTTCAATATGGCTGCACGTCGTCCAATTCCTAAAGATACCCAAACTCTGGTACGCCAGCGTGCTAATTGCCTTTGCGAATACTGTCATGCTTCTGAGCAATGGCAATATGTAGAGTTTACAATTGAACATATTATTCCATTAAACAAAAACGGATTAGATACGATTGATAACTTAGCGCTAGCCTGCTTTCACTGTAACCGTAAAAAATCTGATAAAACAACAGCTATTGATTCTGATTCTGGTACTGAAGTTCCTCTATTTAATCCAAGAAGAGATAATTGGAACGACCATTTCATTTAGTTAGCAGATAAATTATATATTATTGGTTTAACTGTTATTGGGATAACAATAGCTGCATTAGCATTGAACCGCGAACGTGTAATTAGTATTCGCGCCGCAGATAAACTTATCGGGCGGCATCCTCCAGTGGACAATCCAATTCTAGTAGAAAATTGAAAAATTCATAGATCTGTAGTAAATCCCAAATAAATTTTGGCTTAAATAAGAGCTTTACTACTAGAGGTTTGCGACGATAATTAATCTGAGTTCGCATTAGTTCTCCTATATGGTTTGGATCTCGCTCAAATGAAGCGGTATTAAAAATTCTAACTTCGTTAAGATTAATTAAGTATGTTAGTTAGGATTGAAGGACTATCAAATGTTATTCATGATTATTGAACGCTCCAAAGATAACGATATGCTGCCCATCTATCAGCGTGTTCGCGAGGAAGGAAGAATGTTTCCCGAAGGTCTGAAATACATTGATAGTTGGGTAGAACCTAATTTTAGTAGATGTTTTCAGCTTATGGAGTGTAATGATTTGCGCTTACTTCAGGAATGGATTCTGAAATGGCGTGGTTCGGGAGCGACTTTTGAAATTGTTCCGGTTGTGAGTAGTAAAGAGACTCAAGAAGTCGTTAATCCATTCCTCGATCGCTTGGAATATTAATCTGGAAAAGCCACACCAGTCAATGGGTCGCGGATATACAACCCTAGTGTGAGACTACGCATCACTTCATCCCAAACAGGTGTTAGCTGTTCTGCTTGGTCTACCCAATAATCGAAGGTAATCAAGCATTGAATGTTCGACCCTATACCGATGCAAGTCCGCGAGAAAGCTTCCCGTGGCTCCGTCTGGGTGTCCATAAACCTAATCTCTGTCCAGACAATCTTGGCAGTTTGGCGCTTGACAGTAACTATTTCTCCCTTGGCAATGACATTGCGAGTTTCTTTTTCCAAAACTTTCCTCAAAGTGGATTTTAGCGGAAACTGGCTCCAGTCATGAGGTGGTAGGCGATTGAAAGAGACTTCCAGACAGCAATCCTCGTCAGGCGGTTCTTTATCGAAGAACTTAAATGATTTTTCTTGTGGCTCAAAAGCCCAATCATGAGGTATGTTGAAGCGAACCGCTCCTCGATCTGCCACAAAGATTTTATAACCAGGTGGACCTTCCCAGTGATGGTCTGGTTTTAGTTCAAGCGTTTGTTTCATCCACTCTAGATTGCTTTTTTTACGCTTTGCCATAGTGTTTTTGCCAATCTGGTACTGCGATCGCCTACTTTGTTAATATTATCAAGTTCTCCTAAACTCAACAACTGAGATTTTTGTTAGTTAGGTAACTGCAAAAAATAAATTATCCCCGGAATGTGGGATGGGCGTCAAAGCCCGTCTCTTATTAATGGCGGGCAAGATGCCCGCACCACAAGAAATTTTGGGACATTTTTTTATTTGGAAGTCCCTTACAGCCGTTTTCATTTAAACAAACTACGCCGTCGGTAAGGGCGCAAAGCCTTGCGCCCCCATGGTTGTAGTCCATACATGGCATAACTGACAGACGGTGCGAACCTAGGCACTAGTAGAAAGACAGTATTTTTAACTCCGCTTATAAACAAGCTCCATTTTCAACTTTTCAATCTCCAGCTTTAACTTCTCATTTTCCATCCTCAACTTCGCATTTTCCTCCCGAATAAACTCAATTTCATTTCTCTTACTCAAAGCCTGGTTCATCGCTAGCTTCCTCATATCCAGCGAGAACCAACGCTGATAAGTTTGAGTATGTACTTGCACGCTATGCCCTAAATTATCCGCCGCCGCTTTAATTGGTATTCCTAGAATATGCGCCCGAATCGCCCAAGCATGGCGTAAATCGTAAGGTTTAAAATCCAATCCGATTTTACGAAACCACCAACTTACTCTTTGAGTTAATGCTGTTGTTTCTGCATAATTATTTTTATCTTTCTTGCTAATTGCCGTTGCTAACATCTCTACATATTTGGGATTTCTTAAATCAAAGTCCTCAATCCATTGTTTATGTAACGGTAATGCTTGTCTCTCTCCGGTTTTACAATCTTTATGAACTTTCCATGTCAAGTCTACATTTTCTTGGCTTAACCACCAATCAAGATCGGGATTAATAAAAAGTTCTCTTGGTCGCAAACCATAAACCGCTAACATTCCATACGTCCAACGCCAAAGTTGCCAGCTATCTTTGACATCTTGATTGACTTGATGTCCCCTAGTATTTAAGTAATCTTCAAATTTCATAATTCCCGTACATATTTTCTCGTCTGAAGGTATCTTCCGGGAATTGCACTCAGGCATTTTGGAATATTTGGATAAATCAATTTCAATTTTGAATGTGAGGCAAAATGCAGCGATCGCTCGAACTGCATTATATCTTGACCATTCCTTATCAATTTTCTCAATTGATTCTATGAAATTTTCTGGAGATGCAAAATCATTTGGATTAGTAAATCGTTTTGTGCGAGAAAAGTAATAGAAAAAAGTGTGTTCGCTCTTTATAGTTCGTTTATGTGTTTTAAAATACTCTTCTTCAAATTTTTCCAGTAATTCTCCTATGGTTTTGAAACTTTTTTTAGTAGCTTCATTTCCTAAATATTTATCATTCCATTGAAAGCTATGCCTTGCAATTAACTTGCCTAATTCGTATGCTTCTTCCTCAGCAGTTTTCAACCCATCTAAGTTAGAGGGAATATTTAAACTGAGATTATATTGCTTTCTTCCGGTACCGTTTGTGTTCTTGTCTCCCGGTTTAAGTGGTAACGTAGCGCGTAACTGCAAGCTTCCGTTCGATACTCGAATTGTCACCTTTGTCTTTGCTGACTTCAAACGCTGATTAACTCTCTCTAACTCCAGTAATACTTTATTTTGCATATGCTCTCTTTGTTGCTGTGCTTGCAGACTTGAGCCAAGAAAACTGCCATCAGTGGATGAAACTGGCTCTAAGTCTTCAAAAGCTTGCTGATATTTGTCAGTACCCTGTTTTTCCATTGGGGTGTCTTTAGCCTAAATTTAGTCTAAAAATAAATGTGTTATCCGCAAACACTGTTTAGCTTTGACATTGCTTGCAGCAAACATTACACAGCTAGAATTTATTAAAGCATAAAAAGAGTTACTCCGGTCCTTATCACGGTTATGACGGCTTTGCAGTTTTTGCTCGTGACATGGATTTGGCTCTTAACAGCCCCACTTGGGATATTATTCCAACTCCTTGGAAGAAAGAAACTGCTAAAGCTAAAGTTAGTGTTTAATTTCTAAAGAGATATGTTACCAAGCTGTTGCTTGGTAACAAAAGATGAGGCAGCCGCCCACACTGAATGCATTCCCAGGCTGTAGTCCAGGAATGAAAGAACAAAGAACGAGAGAACAAAGAATATAACAAGGGAGGTTCTGCTTTCTCCCTACTAAATAAGACGAGTAAGGCAGCAGCCCCCTTTTTCACTAAGTATTCTCAGGTAGTGCCTGACTAGGGGGTAGGGAGTAGGGAGTAGGGAGTAGGGAGTAGGGAGTAGGGAGTAGGGGTTAGAAAACAATCCCTAATCCTCAATGCCCAATGCCCAATGCCCAATGCCCAATGCCCAATGCCCAATGCCCAAAACATATAACCCAGCAAGCTTGGAGAACATCAATGCCTCAGAATCCAGAACAAATTAAAGACCACGCAGAACTGTTCCAACAACCAGAATACCAAGAGTTATTCAAGAACAAAAAAGAACAGTTTGAAGGCGGACACAGCCCCGAAGAAGTAGAACGGGTTTCTGAGTGGACAAAAAGCTGGGAGTACCGTGAAAAGAACTTTGCTCGTGAAGCATTAACCGTTAACCCTGCGAAAGGTTGTCAACCTTTAGGAGCTATTTTTGCTGCTGCTGGTTTTGAAGGTACTTTACCCTTTGTACAAGGTTCTCAAGGTTGCGTTGCTTATTTCCGTACTCACCTTAGCCGTCACTACAAAGAGCCGTTCTCCGCCGTTTCTTCTTCTATGACTGAAGATGCTGCTGTATTCGGTGGTTTGAACAACATGATTGAAGGTTTGCAAGTTGCTTACCAACTTTACAAGCCCAAAATGATTGCTGTTAGCACCACTTGTATGGCAGAAGTTATTGGTGATGACTTGGGCGCATTCATTGGTAATGCTAAGAATGCAGATGCAATTCCCAAGGATTTCCCCGTACCTTTTGCTCACACTCCTAGCTTTGTTGGTTCTCACACCACTGGCTATGACAACATGATGAAGGGAATTCTGTCTAATTTGACAGAAGGTAAGAAGAAAAATACCACCAACGGCAAGCTGAACTTTGTTCCTGGATTTGATACCTATACTGGTAACAACCGCGAAATCAAGCGGATGCTGGGCTTGATGGGAATTGACCATACCATCCTGGCTGATAACAGCGATTATCTGGATTCACCTAACAACGGTGAGTACAATATGTACCCAGGTGGTACCAAGCTAGAAGATGCGGCTGATTCTATCAATGCAAATGGAACCGTGTTCTTACAACGCTACACCACTCAGAAGACACAAGAGTATATCAAAGACAAGTGGGGTCAACAAACCAAGGTATTGCGTCCTTGGGGTGTTAAAGGAACTGATGAATTCCTAATGACACTGTCAGAATTAACTGGTAAGCCCATCCCTGAAGAGTTAGAAATCGAACGGGGACGCTTAGTAGATGCCATGACAGACTCCTATGCTTGGATTCATGGCAAGAAGTTCGCAATTTACGGCGATCCAGATTTAATCGTTAGTGTAGTTAGCTTCTTGTTGGAGTTGGGTGCTGAACCAGTACACATCCTCTGTAACAATGGCGATGAGGAATTCAAGAAAGAAATGCAAGCAATCCTCAGCGCTAGCCCCTTCGGTAAGCAAGCGACTGTTTGGATTCAAAAAGACTTGTGGCATCTACGCAGTCTCTTGTTCACTGAACCTGTAGACTTCTTTGTAGGCAACTCCTACGGTAAGTACCTGTGGCGCGATACCAAGATCCCAATGGTGCGGATTGGTTATCCTCTCTTCGACCGTCACCACCTGCACCGCTACCCAACCGTTGGTTACCAAGGTGGTTTAAACCTACTCAACTGGGTTGTTAACACGCTTCTGGATGAGTTGGATCGTAACACCAACATTACTGGTAAGACCGATATTTCCTTCGACTTGATTCGCTAGGAATTGCGTTAACCTGCGACGTGCCAAGAAAGGAAAAGGAAAAGGTTAATGGTTAGTTGTTAGTTGTTAGTTGTTAGTTGTTGATTAAATTCTCTAATAACTACTGTACGGGCGCAATGCCTTGCGCCCCTACTAACTACTAACAATCCCCCAATCGCTTTTCTTTTTCCTTTTTCTTTTACTTTTTTTCCGATTGTCTATTATGGAAACGGTAACTCATACCCACACTCATCCAAACTATCATCCACCAAACAACAAAAAATCTGGCTCCTTTGATATTCTATATCCTTTGCGTCGTTTGGTCGATAAAATTCAAATTAGAAATGCTCGCCTCGCTCATCTTCTTTGTCAACTGATTCCTTGCTGTTGTCCTTTTGAGCGAGATATTAAATTATTTGGACGTACTTTCCACATTCCGCCTCTTTGTAAACTCAATCCGTTATATGACGAGTTTGTTGCTTTGCGTTTCCGTGCTTTATCTTACTTAGCTGATGAATGTGGAGAAGATATTACGAAATATATTTGTTAGTTAGTTGTTAGTTGTTAGTGGTTACTAGTTCACTACTAACCACTAACCATTAACCATTAACCACTAACATTCTTAAGAGAGGAATTAAATGAAAATTAACCAAAGTAAAATTAATGAGTTGCTGACTCAGCCCGGTTGCGAACATAATAAAGACAAGCATGGAGACAAGAAAAATAAATCTTGCTCCCAATTACCCAAACCGGGTGCTGCTCAAGGGGGTTGTGCTTTTGATGGTGCTACGATCGCTCTAGTACCTATTACCGATGCTGCTCATTTAGTTCACGGACCGATCGCTTGTTCTGGTAATTCTTGGGGAAGTCGCGGTAGTTTCTCTTCTGGTCCAATGCTGTACAAGACTGGCTTTACCACTGATATGGATGAAACGGATGTCATCTTTGGTGGAGCTAAAAAGCTGTATAAAGCTATTCTGGAAATTGAAAAGCGCTATCATCCTGCTGCTATATTTGTTTACTCTACCTGTGTCACTGCTCTGATTGGTGAAGACTTAGATGCAGTGTGTAAAGCAGCTGGCGAGAAAATCAACACTCCCGTTATCCCTGTTAATGCTCCTGGTTTCATTGGTAGCAAGAATTTTGGCAACCGCCTTGCAGGTGAAGCTCTCTTGGAGCATGTTGTTGGTACGCGTGAACCTAAGCACTTACAACCACACCTTTTGTGATATGATTTTGAGACTGATTTGAACAGATTCCCATGAGAGTTTACGGTTACGCCCGTGTTAGCACCCAAGAACAAGCGGAAGAGTTTGACGCACTCAATCAGCAAATAGCTAGATTAAAAGCAGCGGGTGCAATGGAAGTCTTGATTGACATTGAGTCGGGACGCAACGATGCTCGAAAACAATTTAATGAGTTGCTGAAGTTGGTACAACAAAACCAAGTTGACGAAATTATCATAACTCGTGTCGATCGCTTGGGTAGAAGTGTGATTACTATTCATAAGACAATCGACATTTTTGTGAGGCATAATGTCAATCTACGGGTACTCGATGCACCTGTCGATCCAAATAGCCCGTTTGGGTGGTTTAGCATCAACCAGATGTCCGGGCTTGCTGAGTTTGAATCAAGGCTATTGTCCCAACGGGTTAAACAAGGAAACGAGTATTTTCGTCAGCAATTAAAGTTTTGCGTTCCGCCCTTTGGATATGCCAAAGATGAAAATCATCGGTTAACGCCTAATAAAAAGATTCACGAAAAATCAGGAAAAACTTATTCTGAACTCGCAAAAATTATTATTGATTTAATCTTGGAAATGCGATCGCTTAAAGATGTATGTAATTATATTTACAACGAATATGAAATAGTTTTTACTGTTGCCGGTTTGCGAGATTGGATCAAAAACCTGGCTCTACAGGGACATACAGCTTATTTCATAAAAAAGAAAAAAGGTATTAATCGGGAACCAATAATCAATTTCAATACGCACGAAGCCCTAATTACCCCAGCCACAGTAGACGCAATTCAACAGAAATTGTCAGCAAATAGGAGGTATCGGAGTTCGGCAAAATCAACACGTGGCGACTATCCACTTGCAAGCTTAATTAAGTGTACCCATTGTGAAGGAGGTATGTACCGTAACTTTTCCCGACATAAAACGAGAACCGAGTATATGCGGTGCGTGAATTACAATAAACCAGGAAAATATCACTGCAAAAATTCAAAATGTACTCGATTGCGGGAAATTGTAGCCAAGACGATCGCAGCTTTATGCGAATATGCACCGAAATTAATCGAGCATCTGGAAAATCAATCGGCGACGACACAAGTTGTTAATACCAAGCAAATAGAAAAGTTAACTAACGAATTGTCAGTTTTGCGGGGACTTCGGAGTTCCAACCCAGACATAATTCAAGCGATCGCGAAAATAGAAGCAACCATTAGTACCCTATCAATTCCAAGTAGAATTGTTGATAACGATACTTTTGAAAATGCCAAGAGAAAAATCGTCATTGCTTCTCAAGCTACATTCTGGGAATCATTGGATGACTCAGAACTGCGAGCTGCATTGGCTGAGTTTGTAGAGAAGGTTGAAGTAGATTCAGAAGGGGTTGTAACTCCTAGTTTTAAATTGCCATTAAGTCTATCCTCAATACATCCGTAGGTTTTGATGAATTCGTCAGGAGACATATCCCCAATCTTCAAATTCCCATAGTATCTTTCATAAGCTTCGAGTAACCTGTCGTTGAGCATTTTTAGGACTTTTTGAGAACGATCTGAAGCCATAAAACATTCTGTAGTGATGTTTTTAGCTTATTTGTTGCCTGAAATTTTTCTGTTAGCAGCGAACGAATAAGCAATACCAACCACATAATTTATATTTAAATACGCCATATAAACAAGAAAAATAAACTTTTTAAAAACGAGAAAAGAGTAATAGTATAATGGCTCGCGATGACTGTTTATTCTAAGCTTGCACAAATTCTGAAAGATTATGCTGCTTTTTTGGGCAAGGACAAGGAAGTTATTCCCTCTACCTTTCTGGATAAGCAGCGCTCGCGAAGACCAGTGTAGAATTTATAAGTTAATAAGTCATCAGGCAAGCAAAATTTGTCAACAGATATGCCCCAGTCGATCGCAAAGATTCCACTCGCAGAGTTTCTTACTCAACCTAATATTGAGGCTTCTCCTGCATGGGAATTAATTGATGGGCGAGCCGTTCAAAAAATAATGCCAACTCTTTTTCACTCACGACTACAACGCAACCTTGTCAATTATATTAACGCTCGTACTACTTAGTTTGAAGCAGTGCAAGAGCTACGCTGCATCATACCTCCCTACTCACCAGTACCAGATATTGCTATTGTTGCTTGCGAGCGCTTTTCCGATGAGGACGGGCCACTTGATGGAGCGCCAGATTGGTTAATTGAAATTCGCTCACCCGACCAAAGTACCTTAGACTTGCAAAACAAGATTCTTCACTGCCTCAGCAATGGAACGCAATTAGCTTGGTTAATCGATCTTGCCCGTCAGCAAATTTGGGTTTGGCAGGGAGATGACCTACCCGTAATTTATTCGGGAGAACAGTTTCTGCCAAGCTTAGGAGTTTTACCCGAACTAACAGTTAGCGCTGTTATGGCTATGACTCGGCGACAATAGCTTATTAGTATCAAGAAACAAGACCGAAACTATTCGCTGTTTGCAGTATACATTCCAGACTGTAGCAAAAATTGACGCTCCTCGACTCTATCACGACGATTCAACTGTAATAGTCGAATTGTGACGCGACCCTTGGTTGTTAAGGGGAAAATTTCAGCACCTTTGAATTCAAAATGCTCGCGCCATAAGTCTTTGCGAGGATGATAAAGTGGCACAATCTCTCCTGTTTCTGGATCGATGGATGTAAGGTTACTTCCTTTGTGCTTGTTGCATAAGGTGCAGGAAAGGGCTAGGTTTTGGCTTCAGTCAAGCCCCCATGTTTTTCTGCTATGACATGGTCAATCTCGTGAGGAGCAAAAGTGACTAAATCCGATATTAGGAAATATTCACAGCAGCCTCTTGCCCGTTCGTAAACCTGTTTTCGCAAAGCAACAGGAATGTAGGTCGTACTCATTTCCCTTGAACTTCCTTAAGCTTTACGAATGCTCTAGCCTTAGCCATTCTCACGATATGTTCCAGGTACTGATACCCTTGCCATAACTGTTCTTCTGTAGGTGTCAAACCCACCGTATGATTTTTCTCCAGCAGAGCAGAGATCTGAGCTTGTAGGGTTTTAGAAGGACGTAGGGCAATAATGGCTTCGGGAGTGGGGAGACTGGTTAGAAATTCCAGCACTTCAGCTACACCTGAAAATTCACTCTGACCGATCGCATTGAGTTCTCGCAATCCCAACTCTAAAATTTGTGGCAGTTTGTCTTCAAGTGGGTGCAACTGCGCGACAAAATCATCAGGTAAATCGAAGGTAACTTGCATAGTTGTAAGCTGGGATTCCAGACCGATAATTAGCGCGAATGTACACTATGCTGATTCTAACTCATCTAGCATAAGCGATCGCACTTCCGGCAGTTAAAACAAAGAAAGTTGCGATCGCTAACTTTATCACTAGCACTATCCGCAATTGTTCCCAAGCTCGATCAATTCTGAGTTGTCACACATTCTGCCTGGAGTACAATCAATATCTCAGTCTCCACTACAGAACAACGATTGAGTGTGCTGACTATAGCCGGGGTATTTCCCTGCTCTAGTGTAGCTAAAATATCTTTTGCGATGAACTGCCACTGTCTAAACCAAGGATTAGTGTTGATATATTCAGGTGTAAATGCTGTGCGATCCAGTAAGAAAAAATATACCCCATACGTCTGACTCTCAGGATCGCGGCTTGATACTTTACCATCTATCAGTACAGGGATAAGCGCAAGTTAAATCCGGGCAATAAATCTTCACCCGATAAATCTGTGGGAAGATTTCGCACTTCCACATCCTCTCCTCGGCGATAAATTTCTACTTGCTGCTGTTGGGGGTTAATCAACCATCCCAATTGCACCCCTGCATCCATATATTCCTGCATTTTGGATCGCAACATTTCTAGATCGTCTGTTGCCGACCTTAACTCAATGATAAAATCTGGTGCGATAGGGGGAAATTTACGCCTTTGTTCGGGCGTGAGTGCTACCCAGCGTTGCTGCTGAATCCAAGCGGCATCAGGAGAACGATCGGCACCATTGGGTAACTTAAATATGGTGGAGGAACTGAAGGTATAACCGAGTCCGGTTTGCCGATTCCAGATTCCCAAATCGATAATTAAGTCGGCTTCTCGATTGCCACTTTCTCCGCCAACGGGTGACATAATAATTAATTCTCCTCTGGGAGTTCGTTCAAATTTCAACTCGTGGTTATTTTTACAGATTTCGTAGAACTGTTCATCTGTCAGGTGAACGGTGTCTAAATTTAATGTTAAAAGACTCATAATCTTCAATTGATGAAATCTTTACGTGGCAGGCATTTTAGCCGATGTTATGCTAAAAACTATTGTAGAGCATTTTTTAGGCGATCGCTCCCCCCTTCCCTTAGGCTAGGGGATATGATTGTGAAATTGAAATATAGTAAGAGTCTGTGCAAACAAGCATAGTGAAATTTTGTCAACAGATATGCCCCAGTCAATCGCAAAGATTCCACTCGCAGAGTTTCTTACTCAACCTAATATTGAGGCTTCTCCTGCATGGGAATTAATTGATGGGCGAGCCGTCCAAAAAACAATGCTAACCCTTTTTCACTCACGACTACAACGCAACTTAGTCAATTATATCAATGCTCGTACCGCTCAATTTGAAGCAGTGCAGGAGCTACGCTGCATCGTACCTCCCTACTCGCTAGTGCCAGATGTTGCTATCGTTGCCTGCGTTAGCGTAGCTTACCGAAGGTATCGCCTTCCCAATGAGGACGAACCATTAATCAGAGAAATGGAACGTATGCCCAAGAAAATTAGAGAATTGAAGGCAATGGTGGCAAAAGCAGGTTATGTCCTTCAGCCAGGTCGGGGTAAAGGAAGTCATACCTTTTGGAAACATCCGTTATTACCTAAAGAACCGTTAACTATTCCTGGTAAAGATGGAGATGATGCTCCGCTATATTTAGAGAAGAGCATTCAGAAAGCACTGAAAAAACTGGAAGAAACTGAAAACGAGGAAGGAGAAGGATGAGCTATCGCTATAGTATGGTGATTCAGTGGTCAGAAGAGGATCAACTCTTCTTAGTACATTTGCCTGAGTTTCCTTGGCAGCAGTTTCATACCCATGGCAAAACTTATGAAGAAGCTGCAAAAAACGGTCAGGAAGTCATTGAGGCTTTTATTGAAATCTTAACTGAGGAGGGAGAGCCATTACCAGAACCTAGAATGCTTCCCTCAAAGCCGTTGCAGGTTGCCTAGTTGATTGAGCCAGTCGCGCTTATAGCTTGAAGCGGTAGTGCGATCGCTTCCCCTTATGCCATTTGCCTTTTCTTCGCACCATTCGTATCCAAGACCCAAGCTCGGTCAATTCTGAGTCACACATTTTGCCTGGAGTACAATCAATGTTTCCGTCTCTACTACAGAACAATGCTGTAGTGTACTGACTAAAGCTGGAACATTGCCCTGCTCTAGTGTAGCTAAAATATCTTTTGCTAGGACCTGCCACTGTTTCAGCCAAGGATTAGTTTTGATGTATTCAGGTGTAAATGCTGTGCGATCTAGCAGGAAAAAATCTACCCCATAGGTCTGAATAAAATTTTGAACTTCTGCCAAATTTTGAGTGTACTGGGCGCGAATGAGATCGGTAGCTCGTTGTCTAATTTCGCGATCATATCTGGTATGGTAAGGAACTGCATACTCCCAGCCAACCAAGATAGCTCGTTGGGAAAATGTTGGCACGTTATCTGTTTCAGATGACAACCCAGCAATGAGAATATCTTTAGGTTGTTTCCGAAAAAACTCATATACGACTGGTGCTTCACCTTTGATGTAATTGCTGTTTGGAAAGCGTGACAATAACAGAGGATAAAAGACGAGCGTAGTTCCTAATAAGACTGTTAACCCGAAGGCTAAAAACTGCCGTCGCTCTGGAAATTGAATAGACTTCTTGCTCGTGCGAAAAACTGCATCCAGTATTGCTGCGATCGCTATTCCGGCTGCCAGAATGATGACAAACTTGAGTGTATAGCGCGTATAACGGGCGGGAGCGAAGAGCTTGTAAAGCGTGAAATGGGCAGCAAAAAACATCCCCAAAGATACCAGTGCAATCTTTGGTAAAAGTCTGACGTTGCTGGTAACTTGTTTAACTAAGGGAAAGCGTTCGGGATAGCGCAGCAGTATCGGTAATAAAAAACCAATTGAGGAGAGTGGGTGTTCTAATATATTTGGCAGAATACCACTGTGCTGTCCTAATAGCCAAAACTGAAAAGGATTGTCATCAAAAAAAGGTATTCGTCCTGTTTCAGAAAATTCTGGTAATGCTCTAATTGCATTCCCTGTAACTGCAAAGCCATACTCAGTAGAACTCAAGGCATAAGGGAGCATCATAATCAAGGCAAGTCCTAGCCCAGTAACGCTAAACACATAATCTCGGCGATTCTGGGATAAACGGGGAAGCTTTTCTTGCCAATGCCATACCCTCAAGATTAAGATTCCAGATAAGATAAACAGCAACGGTGGGTAAAACAATCCAGAAAGTGCGATCGCGCCCAGACATGGAAGTGCATTGCCTCGCAGCAAATAGTATACAAAAGCTAGAAACAGCAGATAAATAAAAGACCTAGGCGTAGCAGAGACTAAATCATCTCTCATGACCAGATTTTGATTGAAGAGTAGCGTGGTCATAAATCCTACGGCTGGGACTGGCAATATCTGCATACAGACGGCAAAACAGTAGCCAGTTGTCAGTAAAAGCAACAAGACTGGCAGGATTTTGCTTGCGTAAAGTGGATCGATACTCACAGAGGCTATGAGTCGATAGAGAGCAGCATATCCAAATGGTGTTACAGATTGAAAATAATCGGTAATCAAATCATTTGGCAGCAAGTCTTGCTCTAAAAATCTTTGCATCCAAGATACATATACCCGCGCATCGTCTTGTACTACGTAAGCACTACTGAATGCCTGCTTTAGTTCTAAAAGACTATAAATCATTGCAAAAGTCAGACTTAAACTGAACCAAAATATCATCTGAGATTTATACCTTTTGGTAGTTAAAAAATTGTGCAGGCGGGTTATTGACATATTTACAGTCAGAGTATAGTACTAGTTATTTGTTTGCTGTTGCTCTTATACTTGAGAAGTAGTTTGACTACTAACAATCTGTAAATACACCCAAAATTTGTGATATCAATGCTAGACGATCGCCTAAGCTTTTTCAAGATGAAGCGCAAGAATAAAGAAGATTAAAAGGTTGTAGAGTATAATATTCAAAAATTCAATAAAAGGGGTGGAACAATAATGTTACCCTCGACCTTATCAAATCAGCATTCTAAGTCTGAAAAGCTATGCAGTATACAAATTTTCGCTCTCCGAATGCACGTATCCGGGCTGTACCCCGAACTTACCTACTGGTCTGTCAACTCACAATTGACGAGTGAAAAAAACCGCGAAGACGCAAAGAGCGCAAAGTAAGAGGAAAAAGAAGAAGAATTTTACAATGTTTGGGTTAACCTATGGTCACAACGGTTGGACTCCCGGCTATAGAGTCGCAGCAAACATCGTCATGTTTCAGGCCAAAGCATTACAGGAACTGAGGTATTATGAAAACCGTCCTGAATTTGTGGAGGATTACGATCTATCTGTCAGAATTGCAGATGCAGGCTATGGTAATGTCTATTCAGATGAAATACTAGCTTGCTATCGAGTCTGGACTGACGTCAAAAGAACCAGATCCAAACGCAAGCACTTGCAATTAAAAGGGTACGTTCGGATTTTCACCGAAAGTTTTTTACCAGCTTTTCAACGTCGGGGTTGGGATACAAAGGTACTAGACAAGCAGAGACGCAAGATGGCAGTTTTGCACTCTGCCTATTGTTTTATTCCTATCTTTAATCAAGAGGAACAAGCCGAACTTGTCAATCTCCTAAAACAGTTGGGAGATTCACCATTGTTGCAGATGCGCCTTTTTACCCTGTCTTTTGGACTGGCTCCTTTCTTTGAGTGGCAGCTCCATACAGAACTCAAGTTGAAAGGCATAGTAAAAGATTGGTTAAGCAAGCTTAAAGCTCGTTCAACAGTCAATACAGTAAGTTAAGTTATCTGTTAGCAGTTATTAGCGATCGCTAGTAACTGCCCGGTATAGGTTACTGTTAACTATTTTTAAATGACCAGGTCTGGCCTGTAGATATAATGTTTTAAGTAAATACTAATCTTAACCAAAACCTCATAATTTTTTTAAGAGATTTACGCTGACTTTACAAAAATTGTGATATGGTTGCCTTGACAGTATGCATATAACCTTTCTACGGACTAGAGAATAAAAGTGTAGTTTACAGGTAATACCTCAACTTTTTAGTACCCGTCAACTCAATTTTTCTAGTCCTCAAGATAAAGAAAAAGCGTTGTCTCTTTTAGCAATATATATTAAACGTTTTGACTTGATAATAAAAACAAAATTTAAGAAGAGCGAAGATTATACAGCTTGCGCTCGTGCTCTTGTTCCACTTACTATTGATTTAAAATGAAGAGTGCTGTTGTCAGGTGCAACCAGAGCGATCATAGAAGAATATCATTAACCCCAATAACTGTTTTCAGTTTAGTAAACACAACTTAATACAATTGTAAATAATACTCTTTGATATCAATCTAAAATAGAGACTATATTAATGCCCGATACCCGAAACATTGGTTTTGTTGGTTTTTCGGTTGTAATAAACTCTTCCGCACCAATTGACAGAGCAGCAGCTAAATGTAGCGCATCCATTGCAGCAAAACCGTATTGATTACCAATTTGATAAGCATCTTGAACTATTTTATTTAAATCCGGTGTCCAATAGCTGACAGTCTTAAAAAATGTTTCATAAAATTCAACTTCTTTGATTTGTCGATTGTAAACAGCTTTAGGAATTACTTCTAGCTTAATGAACTCACTGGATGCAAATTCTCGTTCAGAGTCTTCTAAAATAGATAAAGCTTTTTCGGACCATTCTCCTACGCTTCGTGCAGCAGTAACTAGCACTCCAGAATCAATAAAACTTATTTTCATGCGTCTTCTTGTAAACCACCGCGACGACTGGCTATTTCTTTCTCAAGTTCGTCTCTAGTTAATAAGGGTTCGCCTGATGCGACAATTTCAGCGCGTATTTGGCGTAAGCGTTGTCCAAGTTGAGATTTATTGGTAGGGGTTATGGGTTGTGATTTTACTGTCTTGACTTGGAGAAATTCGACAAAATCTAAAACTTCATCTTGTTTTTCTTTGGGTAGGGTACGCCATTTAGCTAGTAGTTCTTGTTCTGAATTCATTTTTACTGACTCTACTATAAATAGATAAATTGGTTTGACTTTTATTAAAGCGCAATAGTGTATTCTTTTTCAAGTAATAAACTCTTGATACAATAGCTATCAGAAACCCGGTTTCTCAAAGAAACCGGGTTTCTTGGTGTTTGTAAATCATTTAGGACTGCTATATACAGTCACTCGTTATTGGTAAGTATAATAACTTGTTGCAGTACGATACAGCTTCAGCCGTTAAGCTCTACCTATCTCATCAAGATGTTGTACAAAGCGTTCAAGTGAACCAGAGTATACTACACCTTATGATATTAATCTTATTGGCGAGTATAATGTTGCAGGTGAAATGTGGAGCGTTTTGCCACTGTTTCAGAAATTAGGTATCAGAGTCTTAGCAAAAATTACAGGTGATGCTCGTTATCAAGAAATTTGTTACGCTCACCGGGCTAAACTCAATGTGATGATTTGCTCCAAAGCGTTGCTAAACATGGCAACAAAAATGGAAGAGCGCTATGGTATTCCCTACACGGAAGAGTCATTCTACGGTATAGAAGATATGAACCGCTGTTTGCGGAATATTGCTGCAAAGTTGGGTGACTCAGATTTACAAGAGCGTACTGAAAAGCTGATTGCAGAAGAAACCGCAGTTCTTGATGTAGCACTCGCTCCTTATCGTGAGAAATTGAAAGGAAAGCGTATTGTTCTTTACACGGGAGGTGTGAAGAGTTGGTCTATCATTTCTGCAGCTAAAGACTTGGGAATGGAAGTTGTTGCTACAAGTACCAGGAAAAGCACGGAAGAAGACAAAGCCCGCATCAAAAAGTTGCTGGGTAAAGATGGCATCATGTTGGAACAAGAAAGCCCCAAAGAACTCTTGCGGATTATTAAAGAAACTAAAGCTGATATGTTAATTGCTGGGGGACGAAATCAGTACACCGCCTTGAAAGCTCGAATTCCTTTCCTCCATATCAACCAAGAACGCCATCACCCTTACGCTGGCTATACAGGAATGTTAGAAATGGCAAGAGAATTATATGAAGCCGTCTATAGCCCTGTGTGGGAACAAGTCCGCAAGCCTGCGCCTTGGGAAAAAACAGGAGGGGGGGAGAGGGAGAGTGGGGGAGAGGGGGAAATTTCTTCCTCTCTTATCCCCAACTCCCCACTCCCCACTCTCCACTCCCCTTCTCTGGAGGTTATCTAAAATGGCGATCGTTACTGTTACCAATTCATCAGTTGCTGTGAATCCCTTAAAACTCAGCCAACCTTTGGGTGCTGCTTTAGCTTTGTTGGGCTTGAAGGGGATGATACCACTGTTCCACGGTTCCCAAGGTTGTACTGCTTTTGCTAAGTCTTTATTAGTGAAGCATTTCTCTGAAACAATTCCCCTATCTACGACAGCAATGTCGGAAGTCAGCACTATCTTGGGCGGAGAGGAGAATGTTGAGCAAGCTATTCTCACTCTAGCAGAAAGATCAAAGCCAGATATCATTGGTTTGTGTACCACTGCACTGACGGAAACTAGAGGGGATGATATGCCCCACATTCTTAAGGGTATTCGCAAACGTCACCCAGAATTAGATAACTTACCAGTTGTCTTGGTTTCTTCTCCAGATTTTAAAGGTTCTTTGCAAGATGGATATGCTGCTGCTGTAGAGAGCATAGTCCGAGAACTTGCTCAAAAAAGTGATGAGCAAAATCCTCATCCCATGCAAATTGCCATCTTGCCAAGTTCTGCTTTTACCCCTGGGGATGTTGAGGAAATAAAAGAGATAGTCACTGCTTTTGGACTGAAACCTATTGTTGTACCCGATCTGGCTGCATCTTTAGATGGTCACTTGGAAGATTCTTATAGTGCAATCACAGCCAACGGTACAAGTTTGGCAGAATTGAGGGAAATTGGTAATTCTGCATTCACTTTAGCTTTAGGTGACAGCATGCGGGGTGCAGCAAAAATTCTGCGCGATCGCTTTAACATTCCCTACGAAGTTTTTGGCGAACTAACTGGATTAGAACCAGTTGATAACTTTTTACAAGCATTGGCAGATTTGAGTGGGACTGCGGTACCAGAAAAATACCGTCGCCAACGCCGTCAGTTGCAAGACGCCATGCTAGATACTCACTTTTTCTTTGGTTGTAAGCGAGTGTCTCTAGCACTAGAACCGGATTTACTTGGTTCAACAGTTTACTTTTTACAATCCATGGGTGCTGAAATTCATGCAGCAGTCACCACAACTCGTTCTCCTATGTTGGAAAAACTTCCAATCAATAGCGTGACTGTTGGCGATTTAGAAGATTTTGAGCAACTGGCTGTTGGTTCCGATCTATTGATTGGAAGCTCTCATACTGTTGCGATCGCAAAACGTTTGGGCATTCCTGTTTACCGTCAAGGTATTCCCATTTTTGACCGTTTAGGTAATGGTTTGTATACCAAAGTAGGCTACCGAGGTACTATAGATATTCTATTTGATATTGCCAACATCTTTATGGAAGAGGAAGAAGCCAAAGCTCACCAGTTAAGAGAGTTGGTAGGGGCGCAATGCCTTGCGCCCGTACAGTAGGGGCGCGGCGGCCTTGCACCCGTACAGTAGTTAGTGGCGTAGGACAGGCGTCTCGCCTGTCATTGTGAGTAGTTAAAAGTTATGAGTTATGAATTATGAGCTGTAGTAAACGTTGATTTACTGCTTATAACTCATAACTCATCACAAACAATTTGATGAGAGGAGAACAAGAATGAAAGTTGCTTTCACAACCAGTGACCGAATACATATTAATGCTCATTTTGGATGGTCAAAAGAGATTGATGTGTATGAAGTCTCAAAAGATGGATATGAGTTTCTAGAAACTCTCAAGTTTGATGGTAATCTCAAACAAGATGGTAATGAAGATAAAGTCGGACCAAAACTTGATGCATTAGTTGATTGCAAAATTGTTTATGTTTCCGCGATTGGTGGGACTGCGGCTGCTAAGTTAATCAAACAAGGGGTCACTCCAGTCAAAGCACGTTCTGAAGAAGATGCGATCGCTGATGTTTTAGACAAGTTAGTACAAACTTTAAACGGAAGCCCACCACCTTGGTTGCGTAAAGCACTACAGGAAAACCCCCAAAGTTTTGAGAATGAATTAGAAGAGGAAGCTGCTGTATGAGTGTATCTAATAGTGTAAACGGAACTGCTACAGCCGATATTTTAAACTCGCCTTTTCTCAAGGCAATAGTGCAGCAAATCCGAGGTCAAGACAGTTATGGAACTTTTCGCAATTGGTCAGATGACTTACTGCTCAAACCCTTTGTTGTCAGCAAACAAAAGAAACGGGAAATACCTGTTGAGGGTGACGTTGAACCGATGACTTTATCCCGGATTATGGTATTTTACCGTGCTGTAGCTGCTCGTATTGAACAAGAAACAGGTTTGTTATCTCAAGTTGTCGTTGATTTAAGCCATGAAGGTTTTGGCTGGGCTTTAGTCTTTTCTGGTCGTCTTTTGTTAGTTGTTAAAACTTTACGAGATGTCCACCGTTTTGGCTTTGACTCATTAGAAAAATTGTCAGAAGAGGGGGAAAAGTTAGTTCAAAAAGGAGTCGAACTAGCTAAAAATTACCCAGAAGTGAGCAAAATCTAAAAATTTTAATCTTTAGATTTTGGCAACGGATAACATAACAAGATTGATGGATGAGATATCTTTGAAGGAGACAGATAACCATCCGTTATATCTGTTACAAAAATTGCAACCACAGATAAACGCACATAAACGCGGATATTTTTCTCTTTTATCCGCGTTCATCCGCGTTCATCTGCGGTTCACTCATCCAAAATTTGAGGAGATGCCGATGGCTCAAACTGGTAGTGAAACAACTAGTATTGAGGATTTAAAAACTCAAATAAAACGCCTCAATAGTAAGGCAGGTCAAATGAAAATGGACTTGCACGATCTGGCTGAAGGTTTGCCCACAGATTACCAACAACTGATGGATGTCGCTGCCGCCACCTATGAAATTTTTCGTCAATTAGATGAACTTAAGCAACAGCTAAAAAAACTGGAGCAGGGAAAATGACCTGGGATTATACTAAATTCAAAGAAATTGTACAAGCAGAGGAATATTTTGAGTTTTTTGAACTTCCTTACGATCAAAAGGTTGTTAATGTCAATCGCCTGCATATTTTGAAAAAGTTTTCTCAATTGATTGCGGAAATTGATAATAATTATACTGACCTCAGCGATCTGGAAAGGTTAAGTAAATATTGTGAGGCGCTACAACAAGCTTATCAGGTATTTATCTGTTCAACACCTCAAGAACAAAAGCTGTTCAAAGTGTTTAATGAGAAGCCTAAAAATGTAGTTACGCTGACAGAAATCACTTCTGATTAGGAGGTAAAAAGTGATAAACCTAACGCCTACCGAATTAGAACGCTATCGTCGCCAAATGATGCTTCCTAATTTTGGAGAAACAGCACAGAAGCGCCTCAAGTCAGCGACAGTTCTGGTTACGGGTGTAGGAGGATTGGGCGGTACAGCGGCGCTATACCTTGCGGTAGCTGGCGTTGGGCGGCTGATTCTTGTTCGGGGTGGTGACCTGCGGCTTGACGACATGAATCGTCAGGTTCTTATGACTCATGATTCGGTAGGTAAGCCAAGGGTATTCAAAGCAAAAGAAACTCTGGAAGCCATCAATCCTGATGTCGTTATAGAAGCAGTGCATGAATATGTCACTCCGGAAAATGTAGATTCCTTGGTACAATCAGCTGATATGACTCTTGATTGCGCTCATAACTTTACAGAGCGCGATCTGCTAAATGAAGCTTGCGTGCGCTGGCGTAAGCCTATGGTGGAAGCTGCAATGGACGGAATGGAGGCATATCTCACAACGATTATTCCTGGTGTGACTCCTTGCTTGTCTTGCCTGTTCCCTGAAAAGCCTGATTGGGATAGGCGCGGTTTTTCAGTTCTGGGTGCTGTTTCTGGCACACTGGCTTGTTTGACTGCGTTAGAAGCTATCAAGTTGATCACTGGGTTAAGTCAGCCTCTGTTATCGCAATTGCTGACCATAGACTTAGCTCGGATGGAGTTCGCCAAGCGTCGTTCTTATCGCGATCGCTCCTGTCCGGTCTGTGGTAACAATGCCCCTTGGAGATACTCACAATCTACGCCGATGGAAACATTAACGAGTTAATGGCTAATGGTTAATGGTTAATGGTTAATGGTTAATGGTAAGAACGCAATTAGCAACTAACAACTAACAACTAACAATTAGCAATTAGCAATTAAGGAGAATGTTGAATGACTGTTACTTTGACAGAAAAAGCAGAATTTCACCTGCGGGCGTTACTACGAGGTTCCGAACCCGAAACAACTACGCCAACTAAAGGCATCCGTATCTCTGTCAAAGACGGTGGTTGCAGTGGCTATGAGTATGCAATGGAAATTACCAGTAAGCCGCAACCAGATGACGTAGTAAGCCAAGAAGGTAAAGTGCGTATTTACGTTGATGCCAAAAGTGCGTCGTTGTTGGAAGGAATGATTGTTGATTTTGTGGATGGGGTGATGGAAAGTGGCTTTAAGTTTATCAACCCCAATGCCACAGAAACTTGCGGTTGTGGAAAGTCTTTTAAAACAGTTGACTGCACATCCGCAGGTACACCCTGTACATAATTCGTAATTGCTAATTCGTAATTATCATCTCAATTACAAATTATGAATTACGAATTATAAATTTACACACCCTTGAAGCCATAAAACCATTATGTACCGAGTGTGCGAGGATTTGGAAAATGGCTACTTATCAAGTTAGACTGATCAGCAAGAAAGAAAATCTCGATACCACAATTGAAGTCGATGAAGAGACTACTATCCTAGACGCAGCAGGAGAACAAGGTATTGATTTGCCTTTCTCCTGTCACTCAGGTGCTTGCTCTAGCTGCGTTGGAAAAGTTGTTGAAGGTGAAATCGACCAATCTGACCAAACATTCTTGGATGATGAGCAAGTAGGACAAGGGTTTGCTCTGCTTTGCGTAACTTACCCACGTTCTAACTGCACAATTAAGACTCACCAAGAACCTTACTTGGTATAGATCTCATAGATTTTGAGGGTTTGCCAGATCCCTGACAACTCATGCGAAGTCGGGGAGATGGACTAACTTAACCCACCAAAATTAATGTGGCGAACCACTAGTCTAAAGAATATAAAAAGGAAGAAGGAAAAAGGTAATCATTTTACCTTTTTCCTCACGCCTTTGTCTAAATGCTCATCTCAAACCCAAGAAGGAAATTTGTTTTTCGATAGCGTGGCTAGCGCTAACTCTTATACTGTATTTTTTGTTTTTTTATTCTAGCAAATTAATACTAACTCTCTACCATAATTATCGTCTTCCGTAAATTTACTAGAATAGCTAATAAAGTATTTCTGTAAATTTACAGAAAAGATTGTTTGTCGTAGCGCTGAGCATGCAATTACAAACCTTTGGAGAAGACAATATTGGTATCTTTTTCAGATCGTTGCTCGGAAAAAATGAAAGTAGTAGCTTAAAAGCTTTCCAAGGAATAAACTATCCATCTTGTGGGGTGGGCGTCCTCGCCCGCCTTTAATTAATTAAGGGCATCTTGCCCGTACCACAAGCTCATGAATTACGGGCAAGATGCCCGTACCACAAGATTGGAAGTTCCTCACAATTGCTGAAATCTTAACGCCCTGTATCTGGAGTCGGACGAGTCGTTCCCGTATCTGGGGTATTCGTATTAGGTGTATTTGTACCAGGTATACTCCTACTGGGCGAAGTTCCGGAACTGGAACCAGAATCACCTGAGTTTCCTACCATACTCTGTGCCATTTTTAGGTGAGTGTCAACAACAGATGCAGTTTTACTAGCAAAGGCTTTTAACTCAGCGTCTGTCCCGTTATCGATGTAGTTTTGGTAATTAGCTAGAGTTTTAGTATGAGCTGTAACCTGCGCTTGCATATATGCTTGGTCAAAATCTGTACCAGCCGCATTCGTTAGTTGCGTTAATAAGGTTTTATTTGCATCACCTATGGTTGTTGGTAGTTTGTAACCCTTCTGTTGAGCTATTTTTGTCAATTGTTGGCTCGAATTTTTATGCTCGTTAATCATCCGTTCTGCATACTTTCTCACCTCAGGGCTTTTTGCACGTTGAAGAGCTAGCTGACTTGTCTGGATTTCTGTGAGGTCACTTTGCCTTGCCTGAGTAACAAATTCTTGGTCTATGTTAGCTTGAGAACCAGTACGATTATTTGTAGAGCCAGGAGCAGGACGTGTCGTATCTGGAGTCTTCTGAGCAAGAAGAGACTGCTCAGAATTCTTAGAAGTATCGGGGTTAATGTTGGCTTGTCCTATAGTAGGAAAAGCAATAACAGCACTTATGCCAGCGACTCCCAGAAAGCTGGCAACAAAATTTTTGATGAATTGTGTTCGATTGTGCATAGTTTTTACCATGTAAGTAGGTATTTGCTTTCTGATGAAACGGTACTTATTTTTGTTGTTTAAATCTTCTACCTTCAGAGTAGCGTTATTTTACGTCTATAGAATGAATATTCAGTGTTAGACCTGTCACCGATTGGTTGATTTCGGATAGTAAACGATTCTTTTATAAGTAAGCTACATCACATAATTACTTGAAATTTTTTACGAATGATTATTGTGAAAATAAATAATTTTTTAGAATTTATGTAAAAATATGAAATAAGCACGATTGGAAGCAAAAACTCAAAAATGAGTATGCAGTCTTCTTTAAGTGAAACAACTCGTCAATGGATGATGGCAAAAGGCTACAGTACTCAGAATTTAAATGGTCGTGGTGAAAATGCCAATCATTGTCTAACTCTTATTTATGAATTGATTGATGATAGATTAGAAAGTTATATTTCACCGAATAATAGTATCAACGGATTCATTTTTTTAGTCAGTTGCGTTTATTATAGGTCTAGTTGGAAATATCAAGACAGAGGTGTGAGGTACAGATTCTAGATAGCGGTCATCATTTGGGTGCTATTGCAGCCTCAGGTTACTTTCACAACAAAGATATCCAACTTATTTTTGATTTTGATAAACTCGCTCTCAATTTAGACTTAAGCTTTGAGAACAAAGAGTTTATTACAGCTTGTGCCATTTCTGGTGAGTTCCAAGCAAAAAAGGTCAGACGCCTCAGGCTAAAAGTTCCTTTTGTCTGCGGAACTGATTATTTTGATATAGAAACTGAAGATGGCTATATAGAAACTGCTTCGCAGGTAAGTTCCCAAAAGCAACTCGAATATCCGCAGTTCAGCTTTGAAAAGAATTAGCAATGATTGGTGAGTTCAGTGTAGTGGTATTGGCGCTTTCTTTGATGACGAAACTAGCGATTTTCTAGAAACGAAGAAAGATATTCTCTACACGTTGGTAATTGGTCAATAAATGAAACAATCAAGGAATGAGGAAGATGAAGAGAAGGCATTTCTGCCACGAGGATGATTCACATCCTGTTCAATTAACATCAGCAGACATTATTTTACGACAGCAACTAGAATATTCTATTAGCAGATATTTTTATGAAGGATGCGATCGCAACATCCAAGATTTATTAGCTGCTTGTAGGTGGTATGTCACCTCTCAGACAAATGGTTTGACTTTAGTTATCGAATGTGCCGACCAAATCACAAATTGGCGTATTTTGCAACAGCTAACAAATATGGCAGAATTACTATACAAAGTTGTTAGCAGTGCTAAAATTCGCGTTTGCCCGCCAAAAGGACAGGGAATGCCTTTTGAAATGAGAGTAGACGAGCTATCAGTTTACCGGAATAGAGCATAGAGTTGATAGTTGTTAGTTGATAGTTGTTAGTTGATAGTTGTTAACCACTAACTACTAACCATTAACCACTAACCACTATCGACTAACCAAATTAAAAATTATAACCAATTCCCAGTACAAGCCCTACATCAGTATCATCCAGAAAAGCTGCATTGACAGCACCTGTTAATGTAAATCGACGACCTAAAGGTACGTCCACACCTCCAGAGAGGAGGAAACCAACATCAGCGTCATCGCTAGTTTCAATAGCAACACCAGCTCCTATGTAAGGTGCTATACCAAAGGTGTTTTCAAAGGCGTCTGTGGATCTTTGGGCAAAGTCGAAGGAAATAGGAACTAGAACAACAGTATCATCTCCAATAATTGCTGATGGTCTCACAGATATGTATCGTGTCAGCCCAATTTTACTGATAACCGCAAAGTTACCTTCAGCAAGTGCTGAATCACCACCCAAACCAATATTGCCACCAACTCCAATGTAGCTAGAGACACCACGAGTTGCTCTACCTGGTGTAATACCGTCTCCTCCGTTCCGTGGCTTTTGATTTAGACTCACACCAGATGGAATGAGAACTTGGTTGATAGGATAAATAACACCGTTGCTTGCTTGGACGCCCGACTGAATGACACTCGCGTTATTTACTATGACTTGATTGGTAGTTGTATTAACTTTGAGATTTAGGGGTTGACCTTCAGCCGTTTCGAGATTTCCAGTCTTGAGTTCACTGGTTGCGATCGCACCAGGGACCACGTGATATCTCAAAATTTTGATCAGTGTTTCTCTGTTTTCTGGCTGTTGTAACTGCTGTAAAGTTGCTTGAGGCACAGCAGCAAATGCTTCATCTGTTGGAGCAAAAACAGTGTAAGGACCTTGTTGTTGTAAAGTATCAGCTAGACCCGCTGCTTTCAGTAAAGAAGTCAAGGTTGTAAAGGAACCACTCGCTCCAGCAAGAGATACAATATCTTGGTTGGTTTGTGTACTATCACCAGCCGTTCTACCCACAATATAACTAGCAGCTGCCACATTGCCAGGAATGGCTTGTAACTGTCCCAATCTAACCAAAGCTTGATATAAATGTGCTGCGGCTTCCGCACGAGTTAGGGCTGCAAGGGGATTGAGCACATTGACATTTGGATAGTTGACTACAAGATTAGCTTGTGTCGCACTTACCACACTATTCACGGCATAACTTGGAATAGCACTGGCATCTGTATAGTAAGTTGTGAGAACCTGCTCTGTTGAAGTACTGCTTGCCGTCAAATTCAGACCACTTGATAGGGAAACAATTGCCTGTACTTTAGGAATTCGCTCATTTGGCAAAAACAAGTTTCCTGGGTAGCCTGACATAAATCCAGTTTCATATGCTTCCTGGATTGCAGAAGCTGCCCAGTAACCAGAACGAACGTCCCTAAACCCGCCCTGGGCTAACTGCCGAACTTGGTTCTGGTTGAAAGCTTTTTGAATCATCGCCGCGAATTCAGCACGAGTGACGGGCTGATCGGGTCTGTAAGTACCATCGGGAAAGCCAACAATAATATCTCTTGCTGCTAGAGCTTGAATAAACGGTTGCGCCCAGTAATTCGAGCTAACATCAGGGAAGTTAGTGTTCTGAGCTACAGTTGGAGCACTTACCTGGGCTGAAACTGGAGCAGAAATCAATTTGGGAGCCACGGCTACAGTTGCCACTCCTAGCGCAATTAGGCTAGCACTTCTTATTGTCCAATGCATTTTTTTATACATAAATTCTAAGTTACTTAAAAAGGATAGTGGTAAAAAATGCACTAATAGACCTGATATTCTCAAGAAAGAGAATTCTTGCATTAAAACCTTTACATAGCTTGATATAGCTCTTTAACAAAAAACTTAGCATCTATCTTAAGCAAGGATTTCGTGTGTGATGCGTACTACAAATTTTTTACTGCAATTGTCTAATCATAGAAATAATTTCTTGAAAAACGACCTCAGCAGAAGATTTGACTACTGAACTTAACTCAAAACCAAAATCAAGATTTTCTGCTTCTATTAAATAAACTGTGACTTCTTCGGGAAAGTCTTCTTTGAAAATTTTCCTACCCGCAGCCAACGCATTGTCCCAACGAAAATCATGTAAGTTATAGCTGGGTTCTGGTAGCGCTTCGAGTTCTTTTCCTGGAACTTTAAAAATCGCACCCGGTTCTGAACCCGTTGAGCTAGCATCAAGAATCATTAATTTTTTGCTACCTCTTGCTTGAAACATCACTTCCATTCCTGCTGTACCGCAATCATAAACTCTCACTTGAGGATGGGGATGTTGGGCAAGATATTGCTGTAGCTTTTGGGCAATGATTACGCCTACAGCATCATCACTACGATTAATATTTCCGCAACCGATAATGGTATACATTAAACAATACTAAACTAGCATTTGGTTTCTGCGATCGCCTGCCATGAAGTGGGTCGGCATTACCAACGATACATGATAGCTACATTATTTATCTAAGGACACCCTGACTTTTACTAGAGCATTATTAAAGCTTGAGATTGAAATAAACAAAGCACATTTTTCTCTGGTCCCATATACGATCTATCAACTCTTCATCTTTTAGCTTTTTTAAACATCTGCTAATAGCAGCCGAACCATACAAATTTATATCTTTAACTAATAAGGCACTTGTATACGATCTAGAACGTATGTGTTTGATGACAAGCTCCATGCAGGAAGGATGAGTTTTATCTTTTTTTAACTTGTTTGAAGTCACTAGTTGCTCGTCAGCACTTCTTGGAGTGAGTATCTTGCTCATGTTGTTTTTTTTGTTAAATCAGTTTTTCTAATTAATTCCAGTCTAAAAACTATTATAAATAAAATCAATTTTGTTTTTTTATTAAAACGATAAACAGAAATGATTGATTTTTTAGTAAAAATAGTGTATTTTATTGTCTTTGATAGCTGTGTAGGCATCAAAGCTTCTCTTGGCAAGTTAATGCTCAATCATTGTCGTCAGATGGCAATGGTTTATACTTAATCATTACATAATGTCAAAAGTTATTCAGAATGCTCTGTATGTGGGTTCTACTACACTGGGCATTATTTTAGTGCTAACAAACAGTACTCTTGGTGCTGATTTTTCTAGATCTACAATGGGTAAGAACGAGAGTGCTATAGTAATGGGACAGAGTACCCCATACTTAGAAAACAACGATTGTTACATCCCCAACACTCTCACTCAGGTCACTTCTGTTTCTCAGTTGTCAGATATCAAAAACACTGATTGGAGCTTTCAAGCGCTCAAGTCTCTCATCAAGCGTTACGGAGTCGTTGTCAATGACTTTGATAATCTCTTTTGGGGTAATCAAAGCATAGCTCGATACGAATTTGCTGCCCTTTTAAAGGCTGCTGTCGATCGCCTCAATGAATTAACTGCCAAAAAAAATGCCAATTTAGTACGCCAAAAAGACGTATGTATGATACAACGGTTGCAGTCAGAATTTAGGACAGAGTTAGCAACTTGGCAAAGACGAGCAGACAATTTAGAAGTAAAGACGAGCCAATTGGCTGCACAGCGGTTTTCACCTACTGCGAAGCTTACAGGAGAAGTGATCTTTGCCCTCAGTGGTGCTAGGGGTAATGAAAAAGCTGACGATGATGACGAGAAAGTGGATGAAAATCTAATTTTGAGCGATCGCGTGTGGCTAAACTTTGATATGAGCTTTACAGGGAGGGATCGCCTGTTCGTGCGTTTAGAAGCTGAAAACACTCCTGGGTTTGATGATGCTACAGGTACGGAAATGGCACGTTTAGGATTTGAAGGCGATAGTAACAACAAATTTGACATTAACCAGCTGGAATACCGCTTTTCTCTGAGTGAAGCAGCAAAGTTGTACATTACTACAGATAGTACAGACATCCGACGAGTCGCTAACACCAGTTCCTTTAGTAGTAGTGGTCGGGGGGCAATTTCCCGTTTCGGCAGGTATAGTCCACTTTACCGACAAGACTTTGGTGCTGTAGTGCGTCTTAAGTATGAATTTAGCAATGCAGCGAGTTTGAGCTTGGGTTTTGGAGATGATAATGCTGAGGAGCTTGATGATGATTCTGAATCAGTACTTGATGAAGAGACTGATGGTGTTGTTGTCCAATTAGCTTTAGAATCCGATGACGATATTCAACTGATATTAGCTTACCTACAAGATGATGACAAATATGCTGCTATTGCCCAATTAATTTTGGAGCCAATCAATCGCGTCAAAATTGGCTTAACTTACTTACGTTCGTACAACAACCTTGATACAAGTACAGGAAGCGAGTTGGCCAATGACCCTTTTGATGATGAAAGCAATTATATAATAACCAATTCTTATGGGATAGAAACAAGTATTCAAGTAAGTTCTGATTTTACCATAGCTGGCTGGGTTGGTCTTACGGAAGCAAAAGCGACTGACCTGTTAGGTAAACCAGAAGCAACTATTTTCCACTATGCCGTAACACTAGCTTTTTCTGATTTAGGTAAAGAGGATAGTTTAGCTGGCATTGTCATTGGACAACCACCAAAGGTTACTAGTAATGATTGGGGAACAAACTACACCGATAAAGATACCTCTTTACACCTAGAATTTTTTTACCGTTTTCAAGCAACTGATAATATTGCCATTACTCCAGGCTTATTAATAGTTACCAATCCAGAACACAATCGAAACAATGACACGATTTATGTAGGAACCTTTCGTACTACCTTTAGGTTCTAAATATTGTAGGGACGCACAATTTTGCGTCTTGACTATTTTACAGACCTGTTGTTTTTCCTAATAGTTTGTGACAAACACTCAGGCAGTGAGAAGATGAAACAAACAATGCCACTCATGACCACTTGCTCACCACCATCTTCTATAATACCAAGTAAAGTATACAATAAGGGATTCTTGACCGCGACGTGAACCATATCTACTACAATCCCGAAGAACGCGAGAGCAAACATCGCCATAATTAGATATTTGGATGTTTTTCTGGAAAAGCGATCGCTGAAATAATAAGTAATACCGATCAAAATCAGAAAGAACAAACTAACTAAAATAGATACGATAAGTTCCCCAAAGTCTTGTGGACGTAAGTTTAACCAGCTAGATAAATTGAGTTTATAACTTATAAAACTGCCTAACTTTTCGTGAATCTGAAGCAAATCATCAAGCAACAGGTAAAAGAACAGCAAAGACCAGATTAGATAGAGAAAAGAACGCTTGCGTAATGCTAATAAGCTTAATAAAAAAACACTCCCATATTCTTTAAAGTATTGAAAGATCTCTGCATATCCTCGGTCTTTTTCGATTGAAAAAGAAGAATTTGAAATTAAGCCAGTATAAGTATAAATAATGTGAAGAGCAATGAAAGTAAGATCCATGGTTAAAAATAAGCACAAAAGTCTACTTGACCGAGTGCTGAGATGAAATTTCACTGAAAAGCCTCCTTAAACTTGCTACCTAGTAAGGGACGAAAACCCGCAAAAAATCATGGGCTAAAGACGCTCTGCTACTGCACACTTCCTGAGCTTGAGCAGTAGGCGCTTGCGTTTACCCGAGACAATATGGTTCGGTTAAGAGTTGTTTATAAAAATTTCAGGCGTTCGCAAGCTCCAAACATCTTGTCTGGACAGGTTAATCGGGAGATAAATCTGAGTTAAACAGTGTTGGGATTTACCAATCGCCGTGGTATACCTGATAACTAATAATTAACTATTGCTTAACCATAACATAATTTTGACTACTAGGCAGAAAAGTCTGTGGGTTCATGTAAATATAAGCACATGAACCCACAGCAAACTGAGCCAAACAGTCCTACGATCAAAAAAACTACGCAGCTTGCTCTTGAGACTTGTTTGATTTTTTTCCTTTCAACTAGACGGGATGCTTAGATCGTTGCTAAGTAAAGGCGTTTCTACTGCAAATTTTTCTTGGGCAAACGCAATTTTTTCTTGCACTTCTGAAAGTTTTGGTAAAGTAGAATCAATCGCTTCAAGTCGTCCAATCAGCCCTTCTCGATTAGCAATTTGAATCGAAAGACCGGGACGAGCGTTGATTTCCAGTAGTAAAGGACCTTTTTCACGATCTAAAACAATGTCAACACCGAGGTAGCCAAACTCTGTTTTATCACCTAAGTTGGCAGCCATATCTAAAATAGATTGCCAGTGAGGAATTTGGCGATCGCGCAAGGGATGTCCTGTTTCAGGGTGATTATCAATGTAGCGGTTGTTCTGGATACCAGCCAATGTCCTACCAGTAGCAAGATCGATACCGACACCAACACCACCTCTATGTAGATTTGCCTTACCGTCAGAAGCCCGCGTAGGGAGACGCAACATTGCCATCGCTGGTACACCTCGATACACAATCACTCGAATATCGGGTACACCTTGGTAAGCAATTTTATCGAAGACCGGATCGAACTGCACCGCATATTCAATAATCGCGACATCTGTTTGGCCTCCCAGCGAAAACATACCACCAAGGATATTGTAAATGTGATATTGTAAGTCTTCCGATTTCAAAATTGAACCACTGGCTTTGCGATAGCCCTCATCGGTCACGTCTTGAATCACTACAATACCATCCCCACCGCTACCCCTAGCAGGTTTCACTACAAAGGATTTGTGTCTTCCAACAATGTTTGATAACTTCTTCACCTCATTCTGTAAACTAATCACGCCGTAGGACTCTGGGGTAGCCACACCAATGCTTTGAGCAATTTTTTTCGTCTCTAGTTTACTATCTGCCAGACGGTAGAGGTGGCGCGGATTGGTGGGGAACAAATAGTCCAAGTTGCGAGCGTTGATTCCTAAAATGCTATGATGCCGAAGTAAAATTGGAAACATACAGCTTTATCCCTTTGCTTGATTCAACTGCCTCTGCAGTGACAAAAATCGGAAATACTCAATCAACTTGTAGCCGTTGTAACGCCCCACTAAAATGTTTAGCCCTAAAACCAATAGCAACAGTTCTGGAAAAACAAACGCCCAATGTTCCACATAATCATTAATCATACAGAAATATCCGATAACGGCTGCTAAAACAGTACCAAGTCCAGCAATTATCGTTTCAGTTGCTCCATTTTCTTCCCACATCATTGATGCTCGCTCAATTGTCATGGCAAGAATCACAATCGGGAATAAAGAAACCGACAAGCCCAAACTGAGATCGAGGCTTTCCATCACAACTGCTAGCAAACCAATTAGCAAGACTGTTGCAGTTAAAATTGCCGCAAGTCGTGGTACGATCAAAAGCTGCAATCGATTCAGGTAGCCACGAAATAAAAGTCCGATAATCACAACGAAAACAAATAGCGGAATACCAACGAAAATTCCAGTCTGCCGAAAGGCAAGAGAAATTAATATCGGCGTGAACGTACCAAAAGTTTGCAATCCTACCATTTGGTGCAAAATGGAGATAATTAAAGCACCAATGGGGATGAGAACAAGCACCTGAAGGACTCGCTGAGTTGCAAGAGGCAGTCGGAGAAAAGAGTATTCTAGGAAGGGATTTGTGACTCTTCTACCGCGCAAAACTGCTCGCGTAAGTCCATTGTCAGTATTGGGTTGAACAACGACTTCTAAATCGACATTGCTTGCTCCTTTAGCTTGTAAGACGCGACCTGAACCATACCACCAGTTCAGATAGCGATCTTGCTCTTTAAAACTGCGGTCAATCGGATCGTAGGCTAGCCAGCGATCGCCCTCCTGAATCTCCAACCACTTAATAAAATCAGTTGAATAAACTTCATCACTCCTCAAGAAAATACCATTGCCCACCCGCGCCGGAACCTTTGCTTGGTTTAACAAAAACGCTGCTAATTGTGAGGTGGAGTCTTCTTTTCTCAAGTTTCTGCGGATTGCCTGAACCCGAATATCATCTTGACGAAGAGCCAGTTGATAAATTTGTTTGGCGAGGGTGAAAGGGTCGCTTGACCGAGATTTAGCCTCTTTTAAGAGAGAATTAATCTCGGCAGTTGGCAGATTTTCCGCCAAATTATCTTGAGATCTTTCGGTATTTTCACCAAACCTCACAAGCTGCTTATCAACCAATCGCCGTCCTGAAATCGGCACTTTCTCTTTTCCCGGTGTCACGCCAGATTTTCTCTGAATAATAGCTCGATAAAAAAGAAGTCCCTTGCTGTCAGTCACATTCTGCTTGGTAAATACTGCCACCCGGTTTCCCGATTTATTTAAATTCTCGACTTGGCGCTCAAATCCTTTATTGATAAAATCTTCTTTAACAATTTCATAACGTTGAGAGTCTTGAGGAAGATAAAATTCAATTGTGGCAGGTAAATCTTCTTCTACTGAAAGCGGTAATGGTTGTGAATCTAGAGATAGCTTCGCCTCAACATACCAACTGTTAAAGCTTTGATTGGGCAATAGCGGAACCTCTGAAGCTATTAGCTTGTGGATAAAAACGCCTAGTCCAATCGCCGCTAAAAATAATGCTAATAGCACTGCATAAATAGTACGCTTCATTTCCGTGCCTCCTGTGCTGGACATGTTGGGTCTGTGGTAAAGGTTTTAGAAGAATCAACCACCAATGCACCTTTCTTCAACATATTGCGTCCAATTAAGACTGGATAGTTAAAGTCATCTCGAGAGGCTAGGTTTACCTCTTCCTCAATCCACCGACCTGCAAGACACAATTTCATTCGCACTACCGGACGACGTATATAATCAGCTTTACGGCTCTCAATACGAACCCATCGCACAATAGGAAGCTCAAATTCCTCTTTAACTCCCTCTCCATTTGTAAATCGGAATTTAATCATGCCACCAGACTCTGATTCAGAATCTGGCTTTTCTAAAATTTCGGCGTTGATAGAGGTTGTTGTTGCACCTGTATCGAGCTTGAATTTGATTTCTTTATCAACCCCAGCAATCTTGCCTTTTTCTACCCAACCGACAGTTTGAATATCTTGTTGTACCGAGTTAGTAGCTTGAGAGTTTTGTAAAGTACATCCTGCTCCAGTCAGCAGACAGCAAAGAATGAGAATAAAATTCCGTTTAGTTGCATACATTTTGCTAAAACCAAATTTACTCTTCACAGCCATAAAAGCAAATATTCCATAAACTAGTTATGAAGTATTCTTCATTAAGGAGTATATTGAGATACTTTTTTCAGAAGATCGACCTGATGGCAGATTTATCAAAATAACTTAACAATTGAGTAAAAATCAAAATTATAACGTTTCTCATATGGATGCAATACCGCAGCACCCCTACAATTGGGTGTATTTGATTTTGTTGATATAGCAGCCGCGAACCTAACCAAAAGTTCAGGTAATACCCTCACCCAAGGGGTAGCTAAAAACTCAACCCAAGACTAGGGACAAAATATAGCAGGTTTAGTAGGCTGAGAGTCTGTATTTATAAATACTATGTAACATCACTTTGTACTCAACCATTGAAGTCATAAAGAGATTAAGAACTGGTTATTTCTAATTAAAGAATAAGAGGAGTCAATTGTATGGTTGCTAGCGCGGAAATAACAATGCTAACCTTGAGAGAAGGTGATACTGATAATGAAGGAATTTACTACGGTGTAACATTGGTACAAGAGCTTTTAGTAGCTCTAAACGAACTTCCCGCTAGCGCGTTATCTGGAAACTTTGACGAGACAACACGACAAGCTGTTATGCGTTTTCAAGAAAAAGTTGGGCTGAATGCTGACGGTATTGTTGGTCCCAGAACTTGGCGAGTTTTAGGTGATGTTTTGGTAAGTGGAATTGATGATTTTCTACAGCTTTAATAATTCTTCAGTTGCTCATCCCCAAAACACCACAGCCGCTGTGGATTTCTTTGGAAATTAATTTTATGTAATATCGATACCTTTGGTTTCTCCAAAAGTTTTATATATTACATAATCATTTTTTGAAAATATCTAATCTTATTAAGACTTCCGTATCCTCAAAAGTATTTCTTGTGTTTTCACGCTTAGCAAATATCCCAATTGACACATAAAAAGAGGCTATGTGAAAGTCTTAATAATATCCGAGCGCAATTTCCAATCTAAAATTCTAACGGGTAAATTCCAACTTCTCTTAACTTTTTTGCCAATCGTTCAGAACCCACACCAGCTTTATAGGTAAATTAGTAGTCATAGATGTTACTAGTTTGTAAATAGTGGCACCAATGTAGTTTTCTCCGTGCAATTTTTAACCATCATCCTTATAAACTTCGCTTCGATGTTTTACTTTGACGACAGTTACCTTTAAAACGTTATCTTCTATTTCATAAACTACACGATAATCACCAATACGAATACGATATGAATTTTCTTGCCCTTTTAACTTTTTAACCCCGTCTGGACGCGGTTCTATTTTTAAATCGTTGACTCTCGCTTGTATGCGTTTTTGCACGTCGAGGGGTAGTTTTCTCAACTGTTTTTTGGCACCCTTTGTAAATTTTACTTTGTAACTCACGCAACGTCCTTGTGTCTATCGTTTCTTATTTCTTCTTCTATTTCCTCCCAAGACACAGTACCATTAATGCGTATGTCTTCTCTAGCTTCTTCAATAGCTAATAAGTCTTCTTCATCCTCTATATCATCGATTCGTTTTAAAAGTGCGTAAATCTCATCTAATGTACTGTCATAAGCTTGATGTAGCAGTACATTAATCTCTTTAATTAATTGTTGTCTATCTTGTTCGGTTTTCATTGTTAAACCTATGCTCTTATTATTAATTTAACATATTATACTTTACTCGTCCTAGACCTACCTACACTCACTCTCTCACCTCTTACCTCTGCGTACTCTGCGCCTCTGGGGTTAAATAAATGATTTTTAAACCGCAGAGGAACAGAGAGCACAGAGAGAAGAAGAGGAATTGCCTCTTAATTTACGGAGTTCCAACTGCACCAGAGTAAACCAATCCGCGTTGTACGTCCATGGTCAAAATGGCTCCATCGCGAATGACCTGTGTTGCATTCTTAACACCAACGATTACGGGAACGCCAAGACGCAAACAAATCACGGCTGCATGACTGGTGAGACTTTCATCTTCAGTAATAATTCCAGAAGCTTTACGAATTGCATCAACAAAATCAGCATTGGTGCTAGGCGCAACCAAAATTTCCCCGTGATTAAAATTACTAGCATCCATACCAGTATACGTAACTCGTGCGCGACCGCTTACAGAACCTTGTCCCAATCCAATTCCCTGACCGAGGACTGCTGTTACAACTTCAACTTTAATCAAATCTGTCGAACCCGAAACCCCTTGGAGAGTTCCTGCAGTCATCACCACCAAATCTCCTTCAGACAACAATCCCCTTTCTTGAGCAACATTCATGGCTGCTTGGAATGTCTGACCTGTAGAAGGGAGTTCTAACATCAACAACGGTTTGACTCCCCAAACTAGTTGTAATTGCCGTGCCACATTCACGTGGGGTGTCACTGCTAAAATTGGTGTTTGGGGACGAAATTTGGAAACATTCCGCGCTGTTGCGCCTGTTTGTGTCAGAGTCATAATTGCTGCTGCACCTAGCTGTTCTGCAATTTGACCGACTGCTTGGCTGATAGCGTTGGGAATGGAACGCTTTGGATCTCTCAGTTGCCTTGTGTTAGTGTTTTGTGCTTCTTCTTGTTCGATACGTTCGGCAATTCGCGCCATTGTGGCGACTGCTTCCACTGGAAACTTACCAACTGCGGTTTCGTTCGAGAGCATCACTGCATCTGTACCATCTAAAATCGCATTAGCCACATCCGATACTTCTGCACGAGTTGGACGGGGGTTATTCACCATGCTGTCCAACATTTGAGTAGCAGTGATAATGGGAATGCCCAAACGATTGGCAGTAGCAATCAACCGTTTTTGTAGTATCGGTACATCCTCAGCTGGCAATTCTACACCTAGATCGCCTCTTGCTACCATCACGCCATCGCACAATGCCAGAACTGCTTCCATTTGTTCGATCGCTTCGTGCTTTTCTATTTTGGCAATAACTGGTACTTGCTTACCCGTACTGGAAATCAGCTCTTTAATCTCAATCATATCCTGAGGATTGCGAACAAAGGAAAGAGCTACCCAGTCAACGCCTTGGTCAAGACCGAACATCAAATCCTCACGGTCTTTTTCAGTCATTGCCTTGATTGACAAGTAAACTCCTGGAAAGTTTACTCCTTTGTTGTTTGAAAGCGTCCCGCCTACAGTCACGCGAGAGTGCAAATCACCTTTTTCGCGATTGATATCCTCTACAAGCATTTCTACTCGCCCGTCGTCAAGGAGAATTCTTGACCCAACTGGTACTTCATCTGCCAAATATTCATAGGTTACGCAGCTTATATCCTGCATACCAACAACCGGGCGATTGGTTAGGGTGAAGGGGTCGCCTTTTGCCAATACTATAGATCCGTTTTCAAATTTTCCCAGACGAATTTTCGGTCCTTGTAAGTCTTGAAGGATGGCTACTGGTTTATTGAGTTCAAATGCAGTTTGTCGAATGAGGCGGATATTTCGCTGATGGTCAGCGTGAGTCCCGTGAGAAAAGTTGAGTCGCAACGTTGTTGCACCAGCTTCAATAATGGCTTTAAGCATTTCCGGGCTGCTGGTAGCAGGTCCGATTGTGGCGACAATTTTTGTCCGGCGAAGGGAATCTTTTAGTTGCATAGGAGCTGAACTTAGGGAGCTACTCTGGGAATCATCCTAAAGTGAGGATGCATCTCTTGTCTGTCGCTACAGAACCAATCGTGAACGACTCGCTTGAAATCATACCTTTATTCTGCTGCTTATATATGGAAACGATGATAAATTTTTTAGAGAAAATTCACTTTCTGCAATTTTGTCTGTCAAAACTTAACTTTCATTCACAGAAAAGTGGCATTATCTAGATAACCAATCGACGAAAAAGGAGTTTATAATGCTGACGTCGGAGGCATCAAAGCCACTGACAGTCCCACCAAAGGATTTTCTAGCGCCTCCGGGTGATTTCAACCCGACGCTGCTCATGTTTTTGGTAGCGGTGGCAATACTAGTGTTATCTAACTTTGGCTACTGGGTTTGGGAATGGCAACACTGGGTGTGCTTTACTGCTAATACTCTTGCTTTACATATGGCGGGTACGGTGATTCACGATGCTTGTCACCAATCTGCTCATCGCAACCGAGTTATTAATGCTATGTTGGGGCATGGTAGTGCTCTAATGCTGGCTTTTGCTTTCCCTGTTTTTACAAGAGTCCATTTGCAGCATCATGCCCATGTTAACGATCCAGATGACGATCCCGATCACTACGTCTCTACAGGCGGTCCTTTGTGGTTGATTGCAGTGCGATTTTTATACCACGAAGTGTTTTTCTTTAAGCGGCAATTGTGGCGCAAATACGAACTACTCGAATGGTTTATCAGCAGGTTGATTGTCGTTTCAATCGTTTATATCTCAATTCAGTACCACTTTTTAGGTTACCTTCTCAATTTCTGGTTTATTCCTGCTTTTGTTGTGGGCATAGCACTGGGACTGTTTTTTGATTACTTACCTCATCGTCCTTTTATAGAACGCGGTCGCTGGAAAAACGCTCGCGTTTACCCCAATCCCATTCTCAACATTCTGATCGGCGGGCAAAACTATCATTTAATCCATCATTTGTGGCCCTCTATTCCCTGGTATAATTACCAGCCTACTTATTATCTGATGAAACCTCTCTTGGATGAAAAAGGCTGCTATCAATCAACTGGGTTGTTGCAAAAAAAAGACTTTTTCGGATTTGTTTATGACATTTTTTTAGGAATTCGGTTTCATCATAATAAGTAGTTGGGCATTGGGCATTGGGCATTGGGCATTGAGTATTAGTTATTACCTCTGCTCCCTCACTCCCTCACTCCCTACTCCCCACTCCCTCCAAAATAGGTAGAGACCAATCAGGGCGCAAACTGGCGGCGTGACGCAAATAAATATGATGAATTGGGGCAGAAGCAGGAAGATGGACGTGAACTAAAAAACGTATGCATTGCTCCAAACTACCATCAACTTGCATTTGCTGTACATCCAACATCGGTACAACGTCCCAATACGGACGCTTTCGTGCGATCGCCGCCGGAAAAGTCGCATTTAAATCGTTTGTGACAGTAAATGTCACGCTAATAATATCCGTTGGATGCAATTGATTCCGTTTTTCAAGTTCATCAAGTATTTCCGTTACCGCTTCTTGCATTGCTTCAACCGTATTTTCTGCAACGGTTGTTGCTCCGCGAATCGCCCGCATTCGCCACTCCACTTAGTTTTCCTCCTTAACTGGTTACTGGTCACTGGTCACTGGTCACTGGTCACTGGTCACTGGTCACTGGTCACTGGTCACTGTTAGTTTATTGTCTCAGACAAATGACAAACGACAAATGACTATTTTTTCTTTATGGTCTATATAACCATAAAGGCAATCCACTTGTAGACATTTCAAATTCAACCCAATCAATTCCAGCACTTAACCCTGGTGAAGCTTGGATACTTCCTTGTACAAGACGATTTAACAAAGGCTTGCGTTCTTCTAAGGTATAAACAGGAGTTTTTTCAGGATCGAGACTAACAAGTTCGCAAGCCCAACGGCGAGCATCTTCTTCTGTTCCCAATCGGTCTATGACACCTAACGCTAATGCTTGCTGTCCGGTAAAAATTCGACCATCTGCAAAACTTCTCACTGTTTCTACACCAAGGGAACGTGCATCAGCCACCGTTTGTACAAACTGCTGGTAACTCGTATCAATCAATTCTTGCAAAATGTTTTGTTCTGGTTCTGTCAATTCTCGGTCAAAAGCCAGAATATCTTTGTAAGGACCTGACTTGATTACCTTAAAGGAGACACCAATTTTTTGCAACAAGCGTTCCAAGTTGTTACCGCGCAATATCACACCAATGCTACCCGTAATCGTACCAGGATTTGCCATGATGTGCTCTGCTCCCATACCGATGTAAACCCCACCCGAAGCAGAAATGTTGCCAAAACTAGCAACTATTTTCACTTTTGAGCGCAATCGTTTCAATGCACTGTAGATTTCTTGAGAATCTCCTACTGTACCACCAGGACTGTCAATCCTTAGCAGTAGCGCTGGAAATTTTCTTTCTTCTATTGTTTTCAGCGCTTCCAATACCCGCTTGCGAGTAGCACTGGCAATTGCACCAGTAATTTCAATCCGAGCAATTTGTTTCTGGAATCTAGGTTTAAAAGGCCACACCATGAGCAGTTAAAAAACTCCTAACAGACTTAGACACAAGATGCAAAACGCATAATGCTTGCTTTTCTATGTTAAGAAAAACGAGCAGGTGTTGCGAATCTCAACGCTTTTGTAAAAATTTTATATTTTCTTTAGATTTATTTGTAACTTTGTTTGTTAATATTTAACCAGTAAAGTAATAAAACGCTATACAACTTCTTAAAAGCTTAACTTGAAAATAAGCAAACAAAGTTGTTCGGCTCCAAATCTAAAGAAGCCGCAGTAAAAAGGAACTAACAAGCTATTGTTTCTATAGAAATAGTAAGTTATACCTACTGTAAAAGCTAGGATAGTGAAAACTTAAAGAGATAAAACTTTAGAAAAGTTATTGATGTCTTTAAATAGAGAGTTCGGTACAGTTAACGTAAAATTTGACATCTGTAGTAGGCGTAGACCTCAAATAGCGCTCCGGCAACGCTAAAGGTGGAACAGATAACAAATAGACCTCCAAGAGGAGTACCACTGCCAAAGATAGAAAGAAACTCCAAGATAGGAGTGGCGATCGCATCAGTTATTGCTTGTAAGCCGGGAATATAAGCCAGGAGAGAGACAGTCAGCAAAAAGCCACCAATGAGAAGCATGGGGGCAACAAAGCTGAAAATAATTGAGAGAAAGAGCGATCGGAGAAAGTTCGTAATAACGATCATTGGGTAAGAATTAGGTGAATGAGGGGTTAACAGAGCAATCCCATTGTTACTTTCTACAATAAGCGCGATCGCCCTGTTTCAGTAGAGAGTTCAAAAATCTTAAGTTTAGATTAAAATACATACACAATCTTTCCAAGATAGGTTTTGCGATCCCCAAGAATAAAATCTGCTGCAATCCAAGTACAGGTGGCATTTTACGGGAAACTGGGGCTTGAGTTTGAGTGAGAGCAAATATGAGTAACGCTTGAATTTCTGAAAAGAGCTTTAAACTTAGTTAATGTAAACCAAGAGCAGTATAGAGGTTAAAGGGACAAGGGGGAATGAGGGCTTGAGGGAGTGAGGGATTGAGGGAGTGAGGAGACTAGATGTGATAAATAATACTCATTTCCCATTCCCCATTGCCCCTTATCCCCAGAGGGGGCCCCACCTTCCCCATTCCCTATTCCCCATTCCCCATTCCCCCTTATCCCCAGAGGGGGCCCCACCTTCCCCATTCCCCAATGACAAATGACAAATGACACATCTAAATCCAGTTTCGGAACCTGGAGTCAGCGATTGCTGGCTGCGACTTTTTTGAGTGGACAAGTCATAATTCACTTACTGAGAGGAAAAATCCATTGGCGGAACACTTTAGAGCAACTAGCAGCAGTCGGACCAGATTCGCTGTTTATTGCCTTGTTGACAGCAGTGTTTGTTGGTGCAGTATTTACCATCCAGGTAGCACGGGAGTTTATTACCTTTGGTGCTGGCAATATTGTTGGTGGAGTGTTATCTGTGGCGTTAACACGAGAACTCTCACCTGTATTAACAGCAGTCATTATAGCGGGACGAGTTGGTTCGGCATTTGCAGCAGAAATTGGAACAATGCGAGTTACAGAACAGATCGATGCTCTTTTGATGCTTAAAACAGACCCGATTGATTATCTTGTCATCCCTCGCGTACTGGCTTGCTGCATTATGCTGCCCATTCTAACACTTCTATCCTTGGTAACCGGGATGCTTGGGGGAATGTTGATTGCAACAAATGTATATAATCTTTCAGATACCGTTTTTCTGGACTCAGCCCGGAATTTTCTTAACACCTGGGATATTCTGAGTGCAATGGTGAAAGCGTGTTGCTTTGGGGTTCTCATTGCCGTTATAGGATGTAATTGGGGATTGACGACAACAGGAGGAGCAAAAGGAGTAGGACAATCAACCACAACTGCAGTTGTGACGTCCTTATTGATTATATTTATTAGTAACTTCTTTCTTTCTTGGATAATGTTCCAAGGTTCTGGTAGTGCATTGATGCAAGGGTTTTAGACCAAAATCCACGCATCCAAAATCTAAAATCCAAAATCTAAAATCCAAAATCTTATGGCGACTTCATACACCTCCAACTCGGTATCAACCGTAGAACTCAAGCCCAGTTACAATATACCTGTGGTATTAGTTATTGCTGCAATTCCACTACTTTTCGTGCAGCTTTGGGTGGGCTTGTTTGTGACACTGCTTGGCTTGTTTCTCATGTTTCAGGCGGTAACAATACGTTTGAGGTTTACCGCTACCAACTTAGATATTTACAGAGGCGACACATTAATTCGCTGCTTTCCCTATAGAGAATGGCAGAATTGGCGCATATTCTGGAATCCAGTTCCCATCTTGTTTTATTTTAAAGAAATAAACAGCATTCACTTTTTGCCAATTATATTTGACCCCAAAACTCTAAAAGCTTGTTTAGAAGAACGCTGTCCGCGTAATTAGTGTTAAGTTGCTCTTAACGAAGCCTAGCACTCAGGGCTGTATATTGCTGAAAGCTATTGACTCGCGTCTATTAACTAAGAATTAAACTATTGTTATTTTATGAACCCAGAGGAATTTCAAACACCACAACCAACTGATGAGCCATTGATGAAAAACCAAGAGCAAGAAATAAAATCTGAACAACCAGAAAAATCATCTGTGGAGTCGGTGGTAGAAATATCAGCGCAAAATCCCCAAGTTGACACAAAACAAGATCGAACCGCTTCTGTTTTGCCTGTATCAGACGTAAAACCAACCAATGTTACAGTTGGGTTAACAGAAGAGTCAACCACTGAGGTAGTGACGCAGTTAGAACAAGAAATTACCGCCCTGGAGTCAGACATAAAATCAGAATCAGACAAGAGTCGCGAAGAAGCAGAAGCCGCCCAACGACTCCAAGATCTGCAACGCCAAGAACAAGCACTCAGAAGAGAAATAGCCAATCTACAAGCATCGTACAAAACTCTCCAATTGCAATTGGGAGAAACTCAAATGGCGATGTCACAATTGGTTCAAGAGGCGTTGTCTCAGTTAGAACAACGCAAACAGGCGCTGCAAATTTCTGTAGAACAATTAGAACGTCGTCAAGAACGCATTCGTAACGAAATGCGGACTACTTTTGCGGGTGCTTCCCAAGATTTAGCAATTCGGGTACAAGGTTTTAAAGATTACCTCACAGGTAGTTTACAGGACTTGGCAGCCGCAGCAGAACAGATGCAACTGGTGCCAAAATCAAAACCAGAACCAGAAGTGCTTGAGGTGAGAGAGGTTAGATCGGAAGTTAAGCAGAAGGAATCGCAATCCATAACACCTCAATTTGCCCAACAGCAGTTTCAGGATACAATAAAACAAGTTCGCCGTTTGATTGACCAGTACCGCACCAAACCAGATTACTACGGTCCGGCTTGGCAACTGCGTCGCACCTTTGAACCAATGCATGCAGAACGAGTATCCAATTGGTTTTTTAACCAAGGGGGACGAGGGGCTTTGCGTACAATGGGTAGTCGGCTGCAGAATATTTTGATTGCCTCAGCAGTTATTTCAATATTAAATAAGCTTTATGGCGATCGCGTCAGGACTCTAGTATTAGCTAATACACCAGAGCGTCTGGGAGAATGGCGACGTGGTTTGCAAGATTGCTTGGGAATAGGTCGTCCTGACTTTGGACCGGATCGAGGTGTAGTATTATTTGAAACAGCCGAAGCCTTAGCACAAAAAGCAGACAGACTGGAAAAAGCCAATTTATTACCCTTGATTGTAATTGACGACTCTGAAGAGCAAATTAGTTTAGCATTACTGCAATTTCCCCTATGGCTAGCTTTTGCTCCTGACCCTAAAATGATGAAAACTTATGATGATGATTTTTAATGGTTAGTGGTTAGTGGTTAGTGGTTAGTGGTTAGTAGTTGGTAGCTAATAACAACTAACAACTAACAACTAACAACTAACAACTAACAACTAACAACTAACAACTAACAACTAACATTTTTTAAAATTATGACTATTTGGTTAAGTTTGTGTGGGGCGATTTTGGTTTTGGCTTACCTACTGGGTTCGATCCCTACCGGATATACAGTAGCTAGGCTTCTTAAGGGTATTGATATTCGGGAAGTTGGTTCTGGCTCAACTGGTGCAACCAATGTACTGAGAACATTGGGGACTGGACCGGGGGCTTTTGTTTTACTGGTGGATTGTTTGAAGGGAGTCTTGGCAATAGTCCTAGTTTACTGGTTTTTTGACTTTGCCCCCAGTCAAAACTTTGTTCCTTCAACGGTGAATCCTCAATTATGGCAACCTTGGATGGTGACTTTGGCTGGCTTATTTGCTCTATTGGGACATAGCAAATCTATATTTTTAGGCTTTACTGGTGGGAAATCGGTGGCTACCAGTTTGGGGCTTTTGCTTTCTCTGAATTGGATGGTTGGTTTGGCAACAGCAGGTGTGTTTGGTGTTGTTGTGGCAATATCGCGGATTGTTTCTTTAAGCTCTATTGTGGGTGCGATCGCAGTTCCTATTTTGATGGTACTTTTGCATCAACCACTACCTTACGTTCTGTTTGGAGTTGTTGGTGGCTTATATGTTATTTTGCGCCACAGCAGCAATATTCAACGTTTGCTAGCTGGGACTGAACCAAAAATTGGGCAGAAGGTACAGGTGGAGGCGGAACCAATATCGGAACCAACTGTAAACTCAGCTAGTTAATTGGCTCGACTCTTATCTCTTTGTTAGCAGGGAGGTTGTAATTACTGTTGACACAACAAGCAAAGGTTGTCAATTTTTATACTATTAATAAGTTGTGTTAGAATAATTTATTCTATTTTGTAGGTAATTTATTCTTCCAACAAATCAACAACGGCTAATCTGTATCATCCTCTGCCAATCTTTAACAAAGTTTTACCATCTAGTTGAGATATTACGTTTGGATGAACGGACTGGCAACATATATATTTTTGCTGGAGAAGAACTCCAAATCGAAGTTTATCGTGATGGTACATGGATCTTCTTGATATAAAACAAAATTTTGACACCATGACTAAAACTGAGTTACGAGCTTATGTTCTAGCTCATAGAAATGATCGAGAAGCTTTTTACAAGTTAGTTGATCGTTTTAAAGCTGATTCAAAAAACCAGCCACGGCATCCATTTCCACAATCCTTGGCAGAAGTGGCACAGGTAGAAGAATTAATACAAGAACACCTAAGAACTTTAGAGGAATAATCGAGTTTTAAATCATTTACCAATTAGCACTTGTTTGGCGCTTAAATCCAACTCTGGGAACGTGGGAGAAATGATGCGTTCTTCTCCTCGGTATGCAACCGCATCATAGAACCCTTCTACCAGAGTGCATACGGTTATCACCTCTTGAATGGGATCGACAATCCAGTATTCAGGAATTCCAAGGACAGCATATTCGGAACGCTTGCTCCGGTAATCTGTAGTTTGAGTAGATTCACTGACAACTTCTACTACAAGTATGGGTGGAGGCTCGTTAAGTTCGATAATTGCTTCTCGGTGGAAGAGTGCTTCCCACTGCTCTACTGGTAACACTACCACGTCTGGAACCCGTGAAGTGTCCCACCGTCCCCCGCGTGGGGAGCGAATTCCGACGGAAAACTTTTGTGCAGTCCAATTCCTTCCTATTTTGGCACTTTCGGCATCGAACTTTCGTTCTAAAAACTTAGAAATTCCACCGTGCTTGCCAGTGCCAAGACTCATAGGAATTAATTCTCCATCAACCAATTCGTATTGGGTATCGGTGCCATCGTTATACTTGAGGTACTCTTTAAAAGTCAGTTTCTTAGTTGCTGCGGTCATGGCGATCGCACTCCTCATTGAGGACTTAATACATCTATTATATTCGGTTCTTCAGTACTTGTTATGCTAAAATAACAAGTACTGAAGAGGGAACAGGGAACAGGGAACAGGGAACAGTGAAGAAAGGAAAAAGGAAAAAGGAAAAAAGGGAAGAGAGCGTTATTCTAGCTTCTTAATGAGGGCAATAATCATTCGACTCTCTTCTCGTAGCAAAGAAATAATTGGTTCTATATCTTCTTGTTTAGATAGACCTACCCGATGCGATAGAATAACGTGTGTTTCTAATTCATTAACCGAGCCTTGAGCAATATTCAGAAATCTAATGTATTCAAGTGTCGATCTTCTTCCATATCCCTCGGCTATATTGGCTGGAATAGAGACAGCGGATTTCCTAATTTGTTGTACCATGCCATATAACTCGTCTTTGGGAAAAGGTTTAGTCAAAAAATAGCACTTTTCGGCTATATCCATACCTTTTTGCCAGATTTTTAAGTCTTTAAAATCATTAATCTCTGCCATGAAAACCCTCAAGATTATCAAAATTCATCAATGTTTAGTTAGCAATTGAAATGCCAAGTTAATAGGCACCGAATTCGAAAGTTGTCAAAATTTCTAAAACCATAAGCAGCGCGTTTGATGAGCTTGAGTTTGTTATTAATACCTTCTACAACTCCGCTTGTTGTCCTATTATCAAAGTAAGCAACGATCTCATCTAGCCAACGAAGTATTGTGTTATAGCTCTTAGGAAAATGTTTTTTCGCTTTAAATAACCATGTTCCTAGTTTAAATAATCCGGCTTCCCAATTACTTATTGTTTCAAAAATTTGTCGAATTTCCTCTTTTAATTCATGCATGATTTTTAGACTAGGAGAAACTTGTTTGACTTCAATTAATTTCTCTTGTTGGACTTGATTTAGATCTTCTTCATTCTTAAGTAAAATATATTTACTTTTTGTAAGTCCTTGTAAAATTTTTTCACTGTCTGCTTTATCTTGAGGAGATTCCGCTTTTTTTATAACTGATTCTATTTGACTTTTTTCTCTCTTTCTTTGTGTATCTAGTTCCTTGTTTATCTGTACCATTACATGAAATCTGTCAGCCACTACTTGTGCATGAGGCATTAATTCTTTCACTAAACTTTTATAACCTTGCCATAAATCTATACTCACTTCTTCTATTTTATCTAAAACATCATTCCCCCATTCAATTAAGATTTCTCTTATGACTTCTTGTGTGCGCCCATGTAAAATTGTAATTGGTTTAGATGTATCCAAATCTGTTAAGACTGCACAGTAATTTCCATGACCTTTCACCAAAGCTATTTCGTCAATTCCCAGTCTTTTTAATCCGTCATGTTTTGATGAAGATAATCCTGTAGATGCATCTTTTAACATTCTTTCTATTTCTTCTGTCGTCACAATTCCTTTGGATGCAACACTGTGAATATCGTTTTCTAAAACGTCTTGTATTATTTTTTGAGCTAATCTTTTTGTATATGTCCTTTTTCGGCTTACGAAATCTAATTCTTCACTAAAAGGTTTTTTACACACCTCACATTTGAATTGTATAAAAGTTTATTTCTAAAAAAACTGGTTTTTCTCCAAATGGTAAGTCTTTTACTATGTATCGATGATTTTGATGTAATCTATGACTTACGGTTCCACAACGTAGGCAAATACTATAATCAGAAATTGATTCGGTTTGTAGTATAAGTCCAATTCCAGCATGAAGCCGATGGGATATGACTTTTACCCCTTCTATATCCAGAATTTCCGTTAAAGCTTTAATACCTTTTTTCCTTACCATAACTGTTAGATTTACAAAAATGTTATCAGGCAAGGCAAACAGAAAACTTCGTTTCTTTCTTCACTGTTCCCCGTTCCCTGTTCCCTGTTCCCTCTTCAGTACTTGTTATTTTAGCATAACAAGTACTGAAGAGCCTTATATTCTAAGTAATACTCTGTCTTAAGTCGCATCAAATATGTTAAATTTTTACCATATAGCAATCCTATTTTTTCAAAGATAAAATAGGATTGCTATATTACTCTTGCGATTGTTTAATCTGGAAGTATTACTGTGAAATAAATTAGAGTATTGACTAAATTCCCTCGCCTTTTTCAACATTGATTCTGCTTTATCTAAACCAATATAATTAACTTTTATAAATTGACCATTACTCTTAGCCGATTTAGCATAATACATTGCAAGGGCTAAACCAGAACTCAGTGGTCCACAGCCAAAATCAATAAATAAAATTTTTGTCTGAGAATCAAAAATGTATTTATCAAATATATTTTTGTGTTTATTAAAAATATAGATTTGACTAATAATATGTTGGTACATATTATCATAACAATATAATAAGACTCTCTCAGACGGTGTTAATTCATTAAATGGTTCATCAAAGTTTGCTTGTCCTCGTCCTACAATAGCTTTAATATTATCGAAATTCTTATTATTATAGGAGTTCACAACTTCCCGTTGCCAAGCTTCATTTTTAGGATATTGAGTAAAAGGTTTTATCACCAAATTTTCAAAAATATTTCCTATGTAATCTGATGGTTCATTCCAAAAAAGATTATGAAGTGAGGTATCGCTCATTTCGTTGTTTGTGGTAGATGTCATTTGACTTTCACTATCTGAAAAATTCAGTCAAAATGTCATCAGAAAAAATGACACAACAACGAGAACCTATCTTTGTACAAATAGCCCAAAATATACTTAAAAACTTAGTATAAAGAAGTTATATATCGTGATTTTTACTAACTTATATATGAAGAATTAAGCAAAGCTTTTGTACAGGAGTTTAGTACCTATAGCGATTCTCACTTGAATGAAGTACAGATTTATCTGCGTTCGTCTGCGTGCATCTGCGGTTCCATAACTTTTTTATGTATTGCACCCAATTGAAAAGCGCTATATATTCAATCTCAACCCCACTTCAAATAATAAGAATAGAGAGCGAGCGCATTCTGCATTATGCGAATTTACCCGGAGCAATCGTCTTGCAGGGGAAAAATCTGTTGTAGTTTATGATAAACTAGTAGGCTTTAATCATCGATTACCGGATATAGGTTTTGGAGTTTTATGCGGGCATCTGTAATGATTACTCCCTTTCCGCCAGAAAATTACCTATTAAAAAACCGCCAAGACGCCAAGGACGCCAAGAAACAGAAAGAACAGGAGCAGTAATCTTACACCGGGAAGGGAGTAATCGCCCAATTTATCCGGAAATCGTTAATTATGGTCTACTAGGTGTTAAACACATTACAGACATGATTACCTTGATAAACTACCCTACTGGCGCACTTGCTTACCGACGCTCAACTACAAGTCCGTCTACGTAGGTGAAATGCTCATCGTCTGTAGCCAATTTCCAACCATTTTCAAGGCATTGCGCTGCAATCCAAATATCATTTTCAGGAATAGGTCTTCCTTTGCGCTTCAAGGCAAGGCGTGTACGGGAATAAACACTAGCTGTTTCTTTTCCCATCGGGATAACTGTACACGCTTCAATAAACTGTAAGTATTGGGTGACGTTTCTAAGGGGACGGGCTGAGTTTTCCGCTCTCACCAGACATTTGGGTCAATTTTGCCGAACTCGTTTGCAATTGTGTGTTGTAGCTCAATAGCCTCCTCATCACTAAGAATGCCAGCAAACTGCAACAGAGGATGAGATTGAGTTTGGTCGGACTCAATGGTAATTTTTACTTGAGAATGCTCTACTAAACCATCCAATGCTTTGAGCGGACGAAAAACTCCATTTTCATAGATGGCTTCAACAGTTTGAAGCTTTTGCATATACTCGTTTAGATTAGCTTTACCTAAAATAATACCCGATCGCACTCCTCATATGGGAATACAACTATTTACGTACAATTTAACCTAAGCTGGCTACAATAAAGATTTGGAGCATAGTGCATCCTTATTATTATGCGTCTTCCTATCGTAGCTATTATTGGTCGCCCGAATGTGGGCAAATCTACCTTCGTCAATCGTCTTGCTGGAGAACAATCTGCTATTGTTCACGATCAACCGGGTATGACACGCGATCGCACTTACAAAGATGCTTACTGGAACGATCGCGAGTTTTTGGTTGTAGACACTGGTGGTTTGGTATTTAATGACGACACGGAATTTTTACCGTTGATTCGCCAACAGGCCATGGCAGCCTTGCAAGAAGCCAGCGTTGCTATCTTTGTAGTAGATGGTCAGACAGGACCGACACCCGCTGATGAAGAAATTTCCGAGTGGTTGCGGCAACAAACAGTTCCTGTCCTGCTGGCTGTGAATAAATGTGAATCTCCAGAACACGGCTTAATTCAAGCTGCTGAATTTTGGGAATTGGGATTGGGGGAACCTTTTGCTGTTTCTGCCATTCATGGTAGCGGTACAGGGGATTTACTAGATGTACTCGTAACTTATCTCCCTGAAACTAAGGACATCCAGGCAATTGAGGAAATTAAAGTCGCAATTGTGGGACGACCAAACGTCGGCAAATCTAGTTTGTTAAATGCTTTTGTAGGAGAAGAAAGAGCGATCGTTAGCCCAATTTCTGGCACAACCCGCGATGCTATTGACACGGTTGTTGAACGCAACGGGCAAACTTATCGCTTAATTGACACAGCCGGGATTCGCAAAAAGAAAAATGTGGACTACGGTCCGGAATTCTTTAGTATTAACCGTGCTTTCAAAGCGATCCGTCGCGCTAATGTGGTTCTATTGGTAATAGATGCCATTGATGGAGTGACCGAGCAAGACCAAAAGTTGGCTGGACGCATTATTGAAGAAGGTCGAGCTTGTGTACTTGTTGTCAATAAATGGGATGCCGTAGAAAAAGACTCTTACACAATTTACGATTACCAAAAACATTTGGAAGAGCGACTGCACTTTACCGAATGGGCAGAAATTATTTTTGTCAGTGCTTTGACTGGGCTAAGGGTCGAGAAGATTATAGAATTGGTGGATAGGGCAGCTGAATCACACAAACGTCGTGTGAGTACAGCAGTTGTTAACGAAGTTTTGGAAGAAGCTCTTAACAGACACACTCCACCCGTTTCTCGTGGTGGTCGTCAGGGTAGAATTTATTACGGGACTCAAGTCAGTACTCAGCCGCCTACAATAGCATTATTTGTTAACGAAGCCAAACGCTTTAACGACAACTACCGCCGTTACATTGAGCGACAATTTCGTCAGAATTTGGGTTTTCAAGGTACTCCCATTCGTATACTATGGCGCAGCAAGAAAACTCGTGATGTTGAAAGCACTAATGCAAATCGAGCTACACGAGTGTAATCACCTGACCAGTGACCAGTGACCAATGACCAATGACTAATGACTAATAAATGGATTTACTACGATCGCTTCCAATTGGTCTTTACCTAGAACAACCACAAACTTGGATGCACAAACTAGACCCGCGTGTCAAGTTTTTTTGGTTGATGAGTTTTCTCACAACCTATTTATACGCAAACAACTTGTGGCGCGTTCTGCTGGTAGTCATATTAATTCTGGCAACTTTAATTGCTCGGATTCCCAGACGAGTTTGGGGACAGCAAATGGGTTGGCTGTTAGCTTTGTGCTTTTTTGTTCTTGTTATTTTATCTGTTAGCCCTGATGGTTACGGTATAAATTACCATCCACGTTTGCCGACTAAACAACAAGCAGTGGCTGCACAACCAACTCCTTCTTCTGCAATAGCACCTCTACCGGGAAGCACGCCGCAGGAATATAAGTACGTGTTGTTTGATAAAGGACTAGTGAGAGCCACTCGCCACTCTGTAGATTTGGCTATACGTGTTAGTACAATGGTATTTACATTAATTTATAGTACAAATTTATACTTATTAACAACGGCACCAGAGGAAATTACAGCAGCTATAGAGAACTTGATGCAACCACTGCAAAGGTTTAAAATACCTGTTACCGAAATCACTTTGACATTGACTTTGTCTTTGCGGTTTATTCCCCTTGTTTTAGAAGAAATTCAGAACTTAGTCCGTTCTATTATGACAAGGGCGATTAATTGGAAGAAGTTGGGATTAAAAGGAGCAGTTAAAGTTTGGATGCTGGTTGCAGAAAGACTTTTGGAGAATTTACTCCTCCGGGCAGAACAAATGGCGAATGCGATGATGGTAAGAGGTTTTACCAGTCCTAGCGAACATCGGGTACAGTGGCACAACTTACGATTGGGAAGACGCGATTGGCTGGCGATCGCGTTTCTAATCGTGTTTTGGGGAGTGCGGTTGGCAATAGGAACAGAAGTTTAAATTATTATTAATAGGGTTGTATTGCTATTGACAAGAGTGATATTGTTACATAGGCAACAAAAAGCCATAGGATATATCTACTTGATATAGCCTGAGTTTTTGTTGCCAGTAGATTGTTTGCAAAAAGCTAACAAAAAAGATTTGGTGCTGAATTAGTATTTGCAACGTATAAGGATATCACGACTCTTTCACTTGAGAAGGCAGCTAAGTCTTATATAAAGGTTTCGGCCAACTATACAGTTGACTGAGAAGTTTTGGTTGTGTTTTGGATCGGGATTGTCATCTCAGTCTCCACAGAGGCTCAGTGATTTCACTAATAAGACTAAATTCAACACGACTATGGTTTTGGTCTGCGAGCAAAATTTCTAGATATGTAGAGACGTACTACAATACGTGTCTAAAAAGGCTGTTGTTAGGTACATTTGTCTGATTGAGGAATACTGAGACCGAATTGACAACTATTCGTTAGCAAAACTACTGTAGCTAGAATTCATGGTGGAATCTGTACAATGGACAATATTTTAACCGAAAGCTTTACAGGTAGCGACGTTACCCAAAAGACTTGGATATTTGGTCACACTGGAAACTCTCTTGACCCCTTCTTGACGGCTCGTAGCGAACCTGCACCAGTTGGGGGTTTACCTGGTGGAGCACCAGCGATCGATCCGGAAGGTAGTGGTGCTTTGAGGCTGACGAATAACGAGCCGTTACAGAGTACTTTTGTCATTTACAACCAGCCTATCAACAGAGCTAGCGGTCTTTCCATTAACTTCGATCTCTACTCCTATGGAGGAAATGGTGCAGATGGAATCAGTTTCTTCTTAATTGATGGAAGTGCAAATCCAACAACAGCCGGCGCGGTTGGCGGTTCCCTTGGTTACTCTTCAAGGAGTACTGACCCCGTTCAAGACGGCATAGTTGGAGGTTATATTGGTATTGCCTTTGATGAGTTTGGTAACTTCTCCGCTCCAGAATCTGGTTCGGGTGGTCCTGGTTTTTCTCCAGATTCTGTTGCTATTAGAGGTAGTCAAGCAACAAATTACAAATATTTGACAGGAACTACAGTGCCAGAAGGCACTAGTATTGATAACCCTGGTAGTAGTGCAACTCGCGCTAATTCCAAGCGTAACGTTCAGATTGACCTGACTCCAGAAGGGTTAGTGTCGGTTCAGATGGATCTGAATAACAATAATGTTTTTGATGCCAATGAACAACTGATTACCAATTTTAATGTAACTGCTGAATCAGCAAACGGTGCTCCTTTACCGCAAACCTTTAAATTTGGTTTTTCAGCTGGAACGGGAGCCTCAACTAATGTCCACGAAATTAACAACTTTAAAACGAATACACTCGCAGGTACATACATTCCTTTGGTGAACATTGCAAGTACCAATGTGAATACTGTGCCTGAGAATGGTAACTTAACTATAACTGCCCAACTCGATCGCCCAACTTCAAGTGAAGTCAGTGTACCTCTGACTTTGTCAGGTACAGCCGTGAACGGTGTGGATTACAATATTCCTACTTCTATTACCTTTTCACCAAATCAGCAAACGGCTAACGTTACCCTAACACCTGTAGATAATACGGGACTTGCACCTAATAAAACAGTTGCGATCGCATTAGGGACACCAACCAATGCCCAACTCAGCCCTCAGAACAATGCCTTCAGCGTCACAATCCTCGACAATGATGACCCCGCATTATTAGGGTCTTTCAATTTTGAAAACCAGCTCCGCGTTTTGGTAAATCGAGGTAATGACCTAGTTAACCTCTTGTTTGATAACGATTATTATCTGAGTAATAATCCTGATGTAGCGACTGCTGTCGCTAACGGTCAATACAGCAGTGGTTTGCAACACTTCCAGCAGATTGGACGGTTTGAGGGTCGAGACCCCAGCACGATCTTTAATAACAGTTTGTACTTAAGCCAGAACTTAGATGTCGCAGCAGCTTTAGCTAGTGGGCAAATTCGTAGCGGTTTTGAGCATTTCGTCAACGTTGGGTTCAAGTCCTACGAACATCGAGATTTGAGAATGCTATCCTTTGACGAAGGTTACTACTTAGCACAAAATCAAGATGTGTTTGCAGCAGTCAAAACAGGGGGATTCGATAGTGGCTTTGAACACTACCTGCTCTTTGGACAACAAGAAGGACGCAATCCCAGTCTTAAATTTGATGAAGCTTATTACTTAGCCAATAACTTAGATGTCAATAGTGCTGTCGCTCAAGGAACATTCAAGAGCGGCTTCGATCACTACCTCCGCTTTGGAATATTTGAGGGGCGAAATCCCATCAGTTCTTTTGACAATAGTCAATATCTATCAACAAACTCAGATGTAGTGGCAGGTATCACACGAGGTGATTTGAGGAATGGAGTGGAACATGGCATCCGGTATGGACAATATGAGGGGAGAGCTTTCTTACCACAGGTATTTGACGAACAATATTATTTGATGCAAAATCCAGATGTAGCTAGTGCTGTTGCTCAAGACATATTGACAGGTGGATTAGACCACTACACTCTATTTGGACAAAAAGAGGGTCGTCGCCCCAGTACTTCTTACGATGAAAACTTCTATTTGACCAGGTACTCAGATGTAGCTAGCGCGGTTGCTCAAGGAGAATACAAGAGTGGGTTTGAACACTTCATTCTGTTTGGACGAGCTGAAAGCCGATTGGGAGTTGGCTAATACTAAACCAATTCTATAATCTTTTGTAAAGCCCACCTAAGCGGGCTTTACTTTCTATTGTATAAATTCCTTTCGGTCATAAAATAGAACAACGGCCAAACTTATTTTTGCCAAACAACTAATATCACTCCGGCCATAATTAAACCTAATCCTACGAAACGGCTGATAGGAATGTGTTCCTTAAATATAAAGTAACCCAATAATACAGAAAAAACATAGACCAGGGATACAGATGGACCGGCTATGCTGAGATTTACTCTAGTCAATAGAAGGATGTATGCTAAAGCGCCTAGCCCGTAGCTAGCTAATCCTACCAAGAGTTCAGGTATCGTGATAATACTTAGGATATGATTAATAGCATTATCAATGCTAACCCTTCCTAACTTTGTTGCTCCTGCTTTTAAGAAAAACTGACCTGCAACACTAGCTAGGACTGACATAAGCAGTAAAATAAATTCTTGCAGTGTCACAGAAATTACCTCACATTCATTAATAATAAATCAGGTTTCATGTAAATTTCGATGCTTAACTTTTAATTTTACATTTCACTTACTGCTTATTTTGCAAAGTGCTCGTACCGTTCAACTTATAGATATTTCCCGTGTAAGCATCAAATGCCCATGCATTTAGCTGAGTAGAGCCTGTTGGTAGTTCACCAGAAGAAAATGATGTTTGCCAACCTGAGTGTTTAAATGCACCATTATGTAAAACTTTAGCTACATCTGACCTTTTAATTCCCATATTATCAACTATTGCAAATATATTAGATTTTCCATTAACATCCTTATAAGTGAGAATGACAGAATCAGCAGGTTCTCCTCTATGAGGTAATATTGCCCACCCAGAAGCAACATATACATCTTGCTTAATCTTAGTTAAATTATCAAACCATCCGTAATTATCCTGTGCTTCCTCTTTATTTGTTTTGGCATCCTCAATAATTCTATTCTTTATTAAACTAGGTCTAAAAAAACCTAAACTGTCAAGTAAATTAGCTCTTTTTTTCAAGTTTGGAGCATCATAACTAGTAACTTTTTGAGTCAAACATTCTTCCTCTACCACATTTATAAATAATAAACATGCCTTACCCTGTAGTCTATTAATTCTTGTCTTCTTCATTCCCAGAAATGCTTCTACAGAAGTTTGCAGGTGCAAAAGTAAAAAAATGACAAACAGAAACGGAACAATTTTTTTAAACACATACTTAATTTTACTAAAATATTTGTGACTTTTAAGATGTTCAACAAGAATTACTAAAATGTGAATTAATGCAACAAGCAAGTATACAGAAAATGTCGTGTATCTTGAATCGAGTGATTGCCTTACGCCAAAGCCGACTCTTCCAGATGTAGTTATTAATCCACTAATGATCGTATATAAACCAATAGTTATCCAACCTGCTAAAGAATCTAGTAAAATCGTTTCTTTTAAAATAACTAAATAAGCTAATGCTGATGAAAAAAGTGCGAGCGAGATAAAGCCTACTAAAGTTGTAACTGTTAAAGTATCTATGGCACTACCAAAACCAAGTGGAGCACCCAGAAAAGATAAAAAATAATGAACGGCTTGTAACGGATGTGCAAGCGCCTCTGTAAATTTAGGATGATGTGCTGGCTTAACATAATTGTAAAAATAGGTAATTATGTTAATGGTAAAAGCTAACAACGAAACTAACACTAACCATTTCGTTCTTTTCAACAAGCTATTACGAGATTTAAATACTAGGATAGGGATAGCTAAGATCCAACAGAGTAAACCATTTGCATAGGAGAATGTGGCAATTGTACAAAGGCCCCAAACAATGAAAAATTTTATTTTTATATTCAAATGAGAATAAGCAGCGACTATACAAGTGGTCAAACAAAGCATAGGAATGAAAACAACAATTTGAATTCCCCATAACCAATTTTCATATTGAATAGGACTAAATATAAGCAAGTTTGAAACTGTTGCTATGAGTAGCTTCTTTTCTACACTAACAGGAACTGTTTTTCTACATAAAAGATAGATATTAATAGATACTAAACAAGCTAAAAAAAAGATAATTGACATTTCATATTTGACATTCCAATGTGTCCAATAGCCCAAAGCAATAAATATAAGCCTGGGAAAAAACTTTCTACTTTCATTATGCTGTGCGATTAAATCACTAAAACTAAGAGAACTATTCTCGATCTTTTCAAAAAGAGTGGCGATCGCCCACTGATCCCAGTACGGAAAATCGACACTGTAGTTAATTACTAGTATTCCAAGTACAAAAGTTGGCAAGATTGCCAATATAAACAAAAGAATTGTAGAGCGTTTGAAAACCATAGATATATTTCACCCTTAGTAATTTTGAATCAAATTCATTTTATATTTAGTTATTGCTCTTCTTCAAAACCTATTTTTTCATTAATTATATAGTATGGTCTTTGTTTAACCTCATCATAAATTCTACCAATGTACTCGCCAAGAATTCCTAAGAATAATAGTTGAACACCACCTATAAAAAAAGTTGACGTTAATCCGAATGCCCAATCTAAAAATTCTTGTTTTAAAATAAACTTAAAGTATAATCCAATTAAACCTAAAAAGAATGCAAAAATAGAGGAGATTAGCCCTAAAAAAGTAGCTATTCTAAGAGGAAGAGTAGAAAAAGAAAATATACCATCGAATGCTAACTTGAATAACTTGACAATTGATACTTTGGGTTCGCCTCGATATCTTGGTCCGCGTTCCACTAAAACACCTGTCTGTTTGAATCCTGCATAAGCTCTTAGACCACTGATATATTTATTTCTTTCAGGCATAGAACGTAAGGCAAGTATTACCTTTCTGTCCATTAGAGAGAAAATACCTGCGTATAAAGGAAGATTTAACGTAGAAAATAAACTTTGAAAGCGATAAAATAAGTTAAAAGCTATCCTTTTTAATAGTTTTTCCTTTCTTTTCTGGCGAACTGCGTACACAACTGCATAGCCTTCTTTCCACTTGTCAACAAAACTAAAAATAGCCTCAGGAGCATCTTGTAAATCCCCATCCATAAGTATGACTGCTGCTCCACAAGCATTATCAATACCTGCTGAAAGACTACATTGATGACCAAAATTTCTTGATAAATTTATAATTTTAATTTCTGGATTGTCAACACACAAATTTTTCAAAATTTCAAGAGAGTTGTCATAACTACCGTCATTAACAAATATCACCTCACTGAAACCTTCTAATTGCCTCAAAACTTTTGAAAGCCTATGCCATAACTCTGGAAGAACTTCTTCTTCATTAAAAATTGGTATAACAATAGAGTATTTAATTTTATTTCTCACTTTTTTATCCTCAATTTAAAAAATATCTAAAATTAGAAATTTTCAATCCCATCTGTTTATTTCGGCTAAATCATAATGAAATTTCAATAATTTTAGAAACTTCTTGTCAGAAGCTAAACTTACCACTTCACGAAGTATATATAATTGTCACTAATGTTGGCATAATGCCAAGTAAATATATTAGCAAAACTATCTACAAAAATTGTAAAATTTTAATAAATAGTAAAATTATTAGTTTACAACTATTTATTACTTATCAAAATTTAATTTAGATTTGTAACTCTATTAATGGTTTCATACTTCATACTTCATTCTACTATTTGAATTTTTGGTTTGTTGTTTAATCTAACAAACTGCTTTATATCTGGCTCATAGATCCAAGCTTTAATCACAGTTTCACCTATTGGTATTGAACGAAACGAGATATTGGCTTCCCATCCTGATTTCTCATAGAGACTTGAATTCAAGGCTTTAGATACATCAGGTCTATCTAATTGTACAATAGCACTTGCGAAATATGATTTATTACTTCCATAAGACAACCAAACTATCTTCGGTTGTTCTTGTCTTGCAGGTAAACTTGCCCAGCCAGATAGTTTAATATTACTATTTTTTTGATTTTTTAAAGGTTTATCTCCTGTTGCAGGACTATCAATATATCCATAATTGAACTACATATAGGGTGGGCAATAACTACTTAATTTATCAGAAATCGAGGCTAATGGAAAAATATTGGAAAGATGTGACAAATTAGAGTTATAGTAAGGATCTTTTTTTAATTCATTCAAGTAGTTGTTCCATTTCTCATTTAATAAAGTAAGTTCTTGAGATGGCAGACTTTTCTTACAGTTAACAGGTTTATAATGAGTAAGTTGAGCATAGGGCGTTATTACATTACGATACCCCATTTGATGAGCTTTGAGACACAAATCTAAATGACTGACATCTATAGATGAGAAACTTTCATCAAGTCTTCCTAATTCTTGAAAAAGTTCTTTTTTTATCATTAGGCAAGCGGCAGTGATAGCTAAACAATTTTTGTTAACGATATTGGAACAATGGTAGCCAGGAGCTTCGCTATCAAAACCACTAAAAGGATGATAGTAGTTACCTTCAAGAAAAACCACTCCAATATGGTGTATCTTCCGATTTGGTAGTAATATTTTAGCCCCAACTGCACCTATTTCAGTTTGTTGGGCAAGTTCTAGCATTGACTCTAACCAGTCAGAAGTTATCACTTCTACTTCTTCAGATAACAACAGCAAGAATTGACCTCTCGCCTTCGTAACTCCTATATTAATTTTCTCAGTTTTTTTTAAAAATTTATCACAGCGAATGATTTGCAAATTGGGTCTTTTAATTTCCTCCATAATTGATTCTGCAATATCAAATCCATCTACTACAACAATCTCATAGTTTCGATATGTACTTAACTGTTCGATGCTGCAAATACAATTTCTGATGAGAACCTGCAAATCAGAAGGTGTCGCAATTGCTTGTCCATTCCCAGGAATAATAATACTTATCAAAGGATTTCCAAGTATATCTCGTCGAATTCTATAGATACCTGGATTTGATGTTACTTCTACATGCCCAGGATATGGACTGCGCTCGATCATCGCTTCCAGAGCTTTTTTAGCTGCAGTGTAAGCCCAAGGTTTTGCTTGTGAACCAGCTGCAGCAGATGAAGGTATACTGCGCCAGTGGTAAAGAATTTTTGGGATATGATAGATGTTTTTAGTTTTTTCTATAACTCGTAGTACCAAGTCATAGTCTTGGGAACCGTCATACTGACGGCGAAAACCACCAATTTCACGGATAATTTTTGCTCGATAAACTCCTAGATGACAGGTGTACATACAGGAATAAAAATACTCTGGCGACCAGTCTGGTTTAAAATTTGGTGTAAAACGGTAACCCTTAGTATCTATTTTATCTTCATCACTATATATAAAATCTGCTTCTGGATACTTGTTGATGAGTTTAGCGTTTTCAAATAGAGCATCAAGAGTTAATTCATCATCATGGTCTAGAAGAACAATGTAATCTCCAGTTGCCATTTCCAACGCAGAGTTACTAGCCGATGAAATCCCTTTATTTTCTGAGCAAAAAACAACTTTCAATCGTGAATCGCGTTGACTGTATTCATCTAATACACGGCGAATATGAGGTTTTGTAGAGGCATCATCAGCAATACAAAGTTCCCAATAGGGATATATTTGATTTTGCACAGATTCAATCGCTTTCTTTAACCAATCCGCCTCTACATTGTAGACGGGCATAATGACAGAAAATTTTGGATGGATAAGCCACCCATCAATTTGTTCTTTAGCAGCAGCAATATCTTGCTTTGTTAACCGATTTCTTGCTACCCATTTTTGATAATCGCTTCTTACTTTTAAGGAGAATGCTATTCGTTGATATAAATATCTTAAAAGTCCTAGCGTACCTTTAATTTGCAACCAATATTTAAGTTTTTCAATTTTTTCATTAGGAAATAAAAGTTTCATCTTTCATTCAAGGTGATTAATGAAGAGATTCATTGTTTACTTCAACATCTTTCAGAGCTAACTCTACTCCTTATATAAAAGTTTCATAGCATCATCATTTGCTTGGTTTTTCAATTGCTTACAATTCCCCAATTTTAAATAATTCATATCTTGAGACTATAATCTTCATGTTTACAAGTTAGATTGATATTGTAACAAGGATCGCATTTAATATATTTTCTCCACTTGTTGTGCATATACTCAATCTCTTTACAAAATCGAGCTTGTTTTTCTGGTGTATCTTCATAACCTCGGCTTTTAGATTCATAATGATATAGTATGACATGAGGCAGATAAATATTCCTATAACCTTTTTCAAAAATTTTTAAACACAAGTCAACATCATTAAATGCTACTGACAGTTCCTCTTCAAAGCCTTCTACTGCTTCAAACACTTCACGTCTGCACATCAAACAAGCTGCTGTTACAGCCGAATAATTATTGACAGTTGAAAGTTGATTAAAGTACCCAGGCGCATCTGCTGGATAATATTTATGACTATGACCGGCTACTCCACCAATACCCATTACTACACCAGCGTGCTGAACTGTATTATCCGGATATAAAAGCAAAGCTCCTACAGAGCCTATAGAAGGTCTTTGAGCTTGTTCAATCATTGCGTTAAGCCAATCAGAAGTTATAACCTCTATATCATTATTTAAAAACAGGAGGTAATCGCCTTTTGCTTGACTTACAGCATAGTTATTAATTTTAGAAAAATTGAATGGTATATCAAGTGGAAAACATCTAAATTGATCTGGATACTTCTTTTGCCACTTTGCCAGTACTTCTACTGTCTCCTGTTCCTTACTACCATTATCTATAACAATGACTTCATAGTTTGGGTAAACTGTTTTTTCAAAAATAGATGTTAAACATTTATCCAAAACATCAGCTAAATCTTTTGTAGGTATTATGATACTTACTAGTTTATAGTCAAGTATTTTATATCGAACAACGTAATGCCCAACCAGATTTGCAGCCTGTATAACTCGTCCTGGCTCACCTCTTCGTTTCAAGGCATCTGCTAAAGCTCGTTCTGCTGCTATAGCAGCATATGGTTTGACATTAGCTACACACGAAGCAGATTCACAATGAATTCTCCAATGATAAAGGATTTTGGGTATATGAAAAATATTATTAGTTTTTTCTGTTAGCCTTAGAACTAAATCATAATCTTGGCTACCCTCATAACCTTCTCGAAATCGCTCTATTTGGTCTACCAAGCTTTTACGATAAACTCCGAGATGACAAGTGTACATCCGAGACAGAAATGAGTCAGGACACCAATCTGGTTTGAAAAAAGGCTCTTTCAGTTTATTATGCTCGTCAACTTTGTCTTCATCAGAATAAATCATATCAGCATCTGGATGCCGATTGAGTAGTAAAGCTACTTCATACAATGCATCTGGTGTCAGTACATCATCATGATCTAGTAAAGCAATAAATTCTCCAGTGGCAATTTCTATAGCAGAGTTAGAAGCCCGTGAAATATGACCATTCTCTTTTCTAAAAGAAACTTTTATTCTTAGATCTATAGCCGCATATTTTTCTAAGACTTGTTTGACATATGGTTCTGTTGAGCAATCATCAGCAATACACAACTCCCAAAAGGGATACACCTGCGATAATACAGATTCTACTGCTTGTTTCAAAAAACACTCAGGCGTATTGAAGACTGGCATAATAATGCTGATGATTGGTGTATAACTAAACACTTCTACAGTTTCAGCCATCTTTCGTAAATCTGCCTGTCTGGGGTAATTTTTATTCAGCCACTTTTGGTAATCGGCATCATCACTGCAAGGAATTTCTTGTGCGATCGCAACAATTGGATGAGTTACGTTATCTAGCTTTTGAGATGTCTTCTTAAGAATTTTAGCTAAAGCGTTGCGAGTTCCCTTTGTTTTGAAAACAGTCCACAAATGTTTTCCTTGTGAGATAAATTTAACACTTTCTGGATGAGTCGTGAAAGCAAATCCAAGAGCTTGTTGCCATCTACGATATACTGTTCCTAATGTCAAAGAAGTATCATCTTTTTTGACTACTTTTCCTTGACAAAAATGAGGATGCAATCGTTCTAATTCTGCCTGTGTTTGTTGTAATCGAGAGTGGCAGCGATTCAGTTCTTTTTGGTTAAACAGTAATTTAGACTGTGTTGCCTGATTCATCATTCACGCCCATCCCTTTTGACATGACAAGTGATTTTACTGATTCTTTAAAATATTTTAATCATTTTTCAACCCTAATAAGCTCTTCAACATAAACCAATTTTGTCGGATTTTCCAAAATTTACTACTTTCCATTGCCTGAACAATGTTTTGACAACGTTCCCAACCTGCATGAGCTTGTTGCAACTGAAGCTGTACCTGCTGTAGTTGCAATTGAGAATACTGTAGTTCCGCCTGAGTTTGTTGCAGTTCCGATGATTGAAAATGCTCTAGTTCCGCTTGCAGTTGTTGCAATTGCCATTGAGAATTCTCTAGTTCCGCTTGAGTTTGTTGCAGTTCCGATTGAGAATCCTTTAGTTCTACTTGAGTTTGTTTTATTTGTGAGTGAGCATCCTTTAGCTCCGCCTGAGTTTGTTGTAACTGAAAATCAACTCGCTCTAATTCTGTTTGTATGTGTTGCAGTTGAGTTTGTGATTGTTCTAAAGATTTTTGTTTTTCTTTAATCTCAACTTGAGAACGCTCTAATTCTGACTGCTTTTGTTGAATTTGTATTTGTGATTTTTCTAATTCAGTTTCTTTTTCTTGGAGTTCACTCTGTGATTGTTGTAGTTCCGAACGAATTTGTTCTAGTTCAGCATAAGAAGATTTTACTTCATTGACTAGCCTAGTATACTCTTCATTCAATGCTGCATACTTACCTTCCAAGGATAAAGGAAACGCTCTGATAACAAACTGCAAAGTGTCTGCTTCTTCATCTTGTTCCAGACTTTGAAGAATTTTAATATCAAAATTATTTGTATTAATATCTGGTAGCAATTCAGAGGCAGAACTAATTGGCAATTTTGTTCGTTCCATTACATCAATAAAATATCCGGAACTCTCCAACAATTCTTTAACAGTTCTATATGTAAAAAATCTGAGATGTGTATTATCTAGAATTCCTTGTGCCATGTACTCAAATCGCCCTTGTAGTAAAGCTAGCCGAATCGCTCCATGAGCAATATTTGGTATAGACACAACGACATATCCTTCTGGTTTTAATATTTGACGAGCCTGTTGTAATACACGCCAAGGATCGCGTAAGTGTTCTAAAACATCTCCAAATACAGCTACATCAAATGTTTGGTTTGGTAAAATCTCAACTAGAGATGTAAAATCTAAGTCAGCTACAATAACTTGTTCGCAATAAGACTTAGCAACTTGGGCTGCATTTGAGTTGATCTCGACTCCAGTTACCTGGCATCCTCTATGAGTTAGCCACCGAGCAAAATAACCAGTTGCACAGCCAAAATCTACAACTTGCTTGTTTTCTCCTACCAAGCGCAACATTTTTTTTACACTTAAGTTTTCACCTAAGTCGGCTTCCGATAAATCAGATAACGAAGGATAATCCTTTTCCCCACTACTACTCATGCAATCATACTCTCATCATAGGTTGCCAAAATTGGTAACATCTGCTGTGACACTTCAACGCCAATCGGTATATCAACCAAGGCATGAATACGCTTTCCTGTATCGGGAGGTAAAACTTGAAAAACTATTGCATTATCAACCCAATCAAAAGTCATTGCTGTATAGTTCTCTGCACCTGCTACAGTTAAACTATAGGAACCAGGACGCAAGGACAAATGAAATTTGAACTCAATGTGCAATCTAATTCCAGGCTCTAGCCTGCCAATTGGTCGGTTCTCTTCAATAGTGTTGCTACCAATCAGTTCGTTACCATTTTTATCACAAATAAAAAAACCAACAATACACCCTTGTAGAGGTTCGTAAACTTGGATATCTACAAGCAACGTGACTTGTTCATTAAATCCAAAAATAATAACCTCTCCAGTATTTTCTCCTGCTTGATTCAGCAATAAAATTTTCTCAATTAACGCCTTACGATTACCTCTGCGTGTTGGCTTTACTTTAACTATAGGTTTAGGAGGTTGTATTCTCTGTTGTGTAACAGTATTTTCCTTGACTTCAGAATTGGATTGTAGTTCCTCTTCCAGAGGTAATATTCCCAACTCTGTTTCTGTCACAAGTTTCATGTACTTTATAATGACATCATTAGGAAGACCCGATGTATAAATTTTTCCGTCATCGATCATTACGGCTGAGTTACACAAAGTCTTTATTGCTCCTGGATCGTGGGAGACAAATAAAGTTGTTACTCCAGAATCCATCAAAGCTCGCATCCGTCGCATAGAACGATGTTGAAATACCACATCTCCAACAGCCAATGCTTCGTCAACTATTAAAATTTCTGGATCGACATTTACCGCTACAGCAAAAGCTAAACGAACAAACATACCACTTGAGTATGTTTTTACAGGCTGGTCAATGAAATCTCCGATATCAGCAAATCCAGCAATCTCATCAAATTTATCTTCAATTTCTTGCTGAGTTAATCCTAATAATCTTCCATTAAAAAATACGTTTTGCCGTCCGGTAAACTCTGGATTAAACCCGCTACCTAATTCTAGAAGTGCTGATACTCTGCCCTTAACGTTTACTCCTCCTGTAGTTGGTGTTAGCGTTCCGGCAATTATTTGCAATAACGTGCTTTTCCCAGAACCATTGCGTCCTACAAGCCCCACAGTTTTTCCCTTCGGAATCTCCAAGTTAATATCTCGCAATGCCCAAAACTCATCAGATCTACTGTTGCCTGGTAACAAAAGTTCTTTTAGCCGATCTACAGGATGAGCATACCGCTTAAAGCACTTTGAGACATTTTTTAGGGAAATTGCAATTTCCTCAACCATGCTTGTGCTGTTAATCCTTAACTCTCACACCAAAATTTTAATCACATTCATCACATTGCTCTTGCTAAGTCCTTATACCAAATAATAAAGTGGCATTCCGATTAATTAACAAGATTTACTGTTTTCAACATCAATTATAATGCCATGGCACTGTTAAGGATGCCAGTTCTGTATTTTACCTACTGTTTTTGCATATACCTCCAAGCACAATACTTTTTTCATTATTACCTCTTAAGATAGATGTTTATTTTATGAAGTTTTGGTGAAAGAAAGTTTTCCAAATTTAATGATGATCCCGTTTCTATCCAGCGAAGTATTTTACACTTTTAACCTTATAACACATCTGCAAAAGCTGGACGCAAGCGACGGTAACACCATAATCCACCATGAAAGATACAGACAGCAATTACTGTAGCCATCCCCCACTCACCCCAATGCTTGACATTGCCTGCTAAGACTAAATCTCGGTAAACTTCTGCAATAGCCGCCATTGGATTTAACCAAAATACTAAAATTCGCCATCTTAGAGGAATAACATCAGATGGATACACGAGGGGCGTCAGATAAAACCAAAGATTTAGTATTACCCCCATAGTCTGAGGAATATCACGCAAAAACACAGTCAATGCTGCTGCTAAGTACCCTAAACCAGCCGTAAACAATAACTGTGGTAGCCATACCAAAGGTAACAGAGCAAGAGTCGTGTGGATATTATGAGAAATTACCGCTACAAAAAAAATCAATACCATGAGACCAAATGAACTTTCAATGAATGTTGATAAAATTGGCACTAATGGTAACAAAGCAATGGGAAATACCACTTTCTTCACTAAATTTGGCTGTATTACTACTGAATTAGCAGCTTGAATCAAACCACTGCTGAATGCGATCCACGGTAGTAGCCCTGCAAATAACCATATACCAAAGGTAAACTCGTTATCTGGTAAAGTTTTTAAGCTTAGCTTCACCTTAAGAACAATTGAGAATACGTAAGTGTATATCAATAACTGTGATAATTGATTCAACAAAGGCCAAAAGTTACCCAAGACGGAACCTTTGTACCTTGCCTCCAGATCGCGCCTTACTAGAGTCCTCAGCAAGTCAAACTTTGCCCACCAGCTATCACTAACTGGCAGTACTCGCCTTAGCTTTCCAGCCTTCCGTACTACTCCTCGCATGGTTGGCATCAATTTCAGCTTCCTCACTCACTACCTACACACCAAATTTCTTTCAATGAAGCTTACTTTCAATGAAAGTTCCTACTGTATAAGTTATTGTCCCACGTCTAGGGCAAGTTGTCCGGATCAATTCCCTGAGAGCGTAAATACTCTGCTAGTCGCTCTGCACGGTGGTGTTCTTGCTCTGCACGGTGGCGTTCTTGTTCCACAAGTTGACTTTCTTGCGCTGTACGTTCACTAGCTGTTGGTAGCCATTGCCCATTAACATCATACCAACGCAGCCATAAACCTTCTATCCCCTCATAAGAACCTTGCCAAACCCCCAGACCAATCTGTAATTCTTCTAAACACAACCGTTGGTCAGGTAACGATAGTTCTTTGTAACGAGTTCCCTCCAAACGAAAACCTCGCAATCGATTTGTATATCGATCAAATACAACGTAGTAAGGAATACGTAAAATTTGCTCGTAAACTTGCCACTTAGTTGGGGGCTTTTTCGCTTCCCTGAGAGTTTGTCCCAAATCTTCCTCTTCTGTACCAGGTGAAAGCAACTCAACAACTAACAATGGAGTAACTCCTTCTTGCCAAATTACGTAACTCAAGCGCAAGTCTTTTTGTTGTTGAGCACGAGCTACCCCCAAAACCACATACCAATCGGGTCGTTTATACCAGAGTGGATTCCGAAGATCGTAGTAAAGATTTAAGTCTGTAGCAAGTAAAATTTCCTCGGAGGGAAAATTACGAGGTTGGCAAGTTTCACTCAGCAATCTAGGCTGAAAAATATGAAATTCGTCTGGCAATCCGGTTTCTCCCACTAATTCACTTGGTAGATCGTACATTGTGGGTAGAATTTTCTGTGGTGGACAAGGCGGATTTTGATACATAGCTGTTACCTCTAACTTCAACTTCGATCCGGGTTGGTTAAACTTTCTGGAGCGATTCCCAACAATCGTAACTGCTCCGCTAACTGTAGCGATCGCATCCGTTCTTGTTCTAACAGCATTTCTGTCTCCGTTGCTCGTTTCTGTGCCGCGATCGCTGCTTCTTCTGGTGTCGGGACTAAATCCCCATCCCGTGTAAAATAACGAAGTTTCCCAGACTCCACACCCAAGTACAGACCTAACACTTGACTCCAACGCCATCCCCGTGCATCTGATACAATTTCCTGATACTGGTTACCCACCATCTCAAAACCCATAAACTCCAAACTTTCCGGTGAAAACCAAAAATACTCAGGAGTATGAAAACGATTTTGATATAAATTCTTCTTCAATTTTCGGTCAACATTTGCTGTACTGTCAGAAAGTAATTCAATAATTAAGTCTGGATAACGACCATCTTCCTCCCACACTACCCAGGAAGTACGGGGACGTTTTTCTGTTTCTTTCACCAAGAAAAAGTCCGGTCCTCTAAACTCTCGATTTTTCAACTGTTGGCGACTAAAGTAAACAGTTAAATTTGCACCAATAAAGAAATCATTCTGCTCGCGCCACAGCCACTCCAAACAACTTACGAGCAGCAGTAGCTGCATATAATGTAACGAACTTTCCATTTCTGGTTCATCACTTAATAACCGAGTCGCATCTGGCATCTGTTTTTCTAGCTGTTGCGCTGTGACAAACATTTGCTTGTACCTGCTTACTTATTCATCTCATTCTAGTACAAAAAGGCAGAGGGCAGAAGAGAGAAGGTAGAAGCTTTAAAAGCTTTTCTCATATACTTTTGACAGGTTTAAATGACTGGCTTATTTACGTTAGGCTGTACTAGTCACAAGCAGCTAACCACTATCTGGGCGCAAGGCCGCCGCGCCCCTACTAACGACTAACCACTAACGACTAACCACCAACCATTAACTCTAAGTACCAGATTCCGCTAAACTGAGTCTTGGTTTATCGTTTTGTAAACTAGCATGGAAATTGGACAAAAGGTTAAAGTCTTCCGTTTGCGCGATCGCGTTTCCTCCCCTATTGCCAAAAGGCTCGGACAAGTTGGCACAATTGAAGGCTACAAAATGACCGATGGACGTGGTATTGGTGTCGTCGTGAAATTTGACGACAACTTCGCCACTTGGTTCTTTGAAGACGAGATCAAAGTTGTGCAGTAAAGGGAATTCTATCCCCGTTCGCTGTTGGCGCAGATGCCCTCTTTGAGGGCTTGCCATATCAGAACTTAGGATATGTAAGCAGCTATAAGTCAGTGCTAAGTTGGAGTTGAAAGAATCGGTGGTATAAATAGGAATCACGTAATGTCCCTAATATTGACATTTTTGGGCAAAGGCAGTTCTGCTCGCACAAAAGTTGCGATCGCATCTGCCAAATTATTAGCAAGCCAAGGCAATCGCGTACTCCTAGCAGGACAAGCGGAACCAGCACTGCCAATTCTGCTAGGCACAACCCTGAGTTCCGACCCCCAAGAAATCTCTCCCAATTTGCAGGTTGTACAACTGCAAGCCTCAGTGCTGCTAGAACGCAGTTGGGAGGAAGTCAAACAACTTGAGGCGCAATACCTCCGTACCCCTATCTTGAAAGAAGTTTACGGTCAAGAACTGGCAGTTTTGCCAGGAATGGATAGCGCCCTCGCCTTAAACGCAATCCGAGAGTACGATGCAAGCGGTAAGTATGACGTTATCATCTACGATGGCACGGGAGATACCACCACCGTGCGGATGTTAGGAATGCCAGAGTCCCTCAGCTGGTATGTAAGACGATTCCAACAATTGTTTGTCAATTCCGATTTAGGAAGAACAATTTCCGAATCCCCCCTAATTCAACCACTGATAAGCACTTTTTTTAACATCAATTGGACAGCAGATAACTTTGCCCAACCTACCAACCAAGTCAATAATTTTTTAGATAGAGGAAAAGCCGCTCTAGCAGACCCCAAAAGAGTTGCAGCTTTCTTAGTCACTACTGACGATCCTATTGAAGTCGCAACAACTCGCTATCTTTGGGGAAGTTCACAACAAATCGGTTTAACCGTTGGTGGCGTCATTCTCACATCATCCGACACAACCACTAACTGGAGCGAGCAATTTACCCCACTCCCAGTCAGTGTAGTACCCGATGTCAAAGCAGGAGACTGGCAACCTCTGATAGATGCTCTACCCAATTTTGTAGAGCAAGCCGTCAAAGCACCCAAACCCATTGAAATAGACGTAAACGCCAGTCAAGTACGCTTATTTTTGCCCGGATTTGACAAAAAACAGGTCAAACTTACCCAGTACGGACCAGAAGTCACAGTAGAAGCAGGAGATCAGCGAAGGAATATCTCCCTCCCTCCTACCCTAAAAGGCAAACCCATAACTGGTGCAAAATTTCAAAATAATTATTTGATAATCTCATTTTAGAGACTAGCGCATTGGGAATAGGGCATTGAGCATAGTTTAAAGCTATTCAATTGCCCCTTGCCCCTTGCCCTTTGCCCCTTGCCCCTTGCCCCTTGCCCATATTATGACTGAATCAACACCTATTACTCCAGACCCTAATTCACCTCAAGTTTCAGACACAGAAACACAGACAGAAAAAGTCACAATAGTCGATCGCAGTGCAAAAACCAGGCAATTGCTGGGTATGAAAGGTGCAGCACCTGGGGAAACCTCTATATGGAAAATTCGCCTGCAATTGATGAAACCTATTACCTGGATTCCTTTGATCTGGGGCGTCGTTTGTGGTGCAGCTTCCTCTGGTAACTACACGTGGACATTGGAGAACGTGTTAAAGTCAGCAGCCTGTATGTTACTAGCCGGACCACTCTTGGCAGGTTATACCCAAACTCTCAATGAGTACTACGATCGCGAAATTGATGCAGTCAACGAACCCTATCGCCCAATTCCCTCCGGCGCAATTCCTTTACCCCAAGTCATTACACAAATTATTGTTTTACTAATTGCTGGTATCGCCCTAGCATTTATACTAGATGTTTGGGCAAATCATGACTTTCCAAATATCACCGTGCTTGCTATATTTGGTTCTTTCATAGCGTACATCTACTCTGCTCCCCCTCTCAAGTTAAAACAAAACGGTTGGTTCGGAGGCTATGCTCTTGGAGCTAGTTACATAGCCTTACCTTGGTGTACCGGTCATGCTTTATTCGGCGAACTCAATTGGAAAGTCGTAGTTTTCACCGTAGTTTATAGTTTGGCAGGCTTGGGGATCGCTATTGTCAATGACTTCAAAAGTGTGGAAGGCGATCGCCAGTTCGGATTAAAATCACTACCCGTCATGTTTGGCGTCACCGCAGCCGCCTGGATATGCGTCATTATGATTGATATTTTTCAAGCAGGAGCCGCCGCATATCTCGTCTACCTTCATGAGAACTTATACGCAGCAATTCTTGTATTACTCATCATTCCACAAATCGTCTTTCAAGATATGTATTTTTTGCGTGACCCCTTAAAAAATGATGTAAAATATCAAGCTAGTGCTCAACCATTTCTCGTGTTAGGAATGCTTGTTGCCGGTTTAGCTATTGGCCATGCTGGCATCTAGTTTATACCTCCATAGTCAGACGTTCAAAATTAGAAGTGACAACTAAAGTGATAAGTGGGGCGTAAAACTAAAACACTCGTCACTTCTAACTCCTAACTCATTATCTGTATAGAGACTTGCCGTGCTGGAACTATTAAATTACTTATTACACGCAATTCAACCGTTTATAGTACCTGTTTGTTTTCTGTGTGCTTGGTCATTAACTTTGACCGTTGCTTGGAGTCTTTGGACAGCAGCGAGAGACAGTGTAAGTACAGCAAAACAGATGCATCAAATCCCCTGTGTTGGATGTCAGTATTTTACCAATGACTACCGACTCAAATGCACTGTCAATCCTTCTATTGCCAACACAGAAGAAGCCATAACTTGTTTGGATTATCAACCAAAAACAAATCCTATGCTTTATTAGTTAGTGGTTAGTGGTTAGTGGTTAGTGGTTAGTGGTTATTAACAACTAACAACTATCTACTAACCACTAACAATTAGCAACAAATTGAGAAAACACGGGAATCAATTCTTGACGACTCACAACTAGAGTAGGAAAAGAACGATTTGTATAATCTTCACCCGGTTTTAAAGGAAAAGGTTCCGAATCGAGTGATACCCAGCTACCACCTCCAGCTTGAACGATCGCCCAAGCTCCTGCTAAGTCCCAAATTTTTGGTGTCGCTTCAATACCACCTAATGTTGCACCTGCTGCAACAGTGAGAAAATTGTAGCTAGCAACACCTAACATCCGAATTTTGCACGGAAAATCTTTTTGTATAACCGATGTGCTGCGAGAACAGAGGTTGAAAAAGTGATTGTGACTGGGATCGTCATTGCTTGTGCGGACAGGTTGGTAATTGCGAAATGCTCCATTTGGCAAATCCAACCCAGATGTACCCCTCCAAAAACCGTGAAAAGCTTCACCTATTGGTGGGAAATAAACGTAACCAAAAACTGGTGTGCCTTGGTATAGTAAACCCAATGAAATTCCCCAAATGGGAATACCACGAGTAAAGTTGGTGGTTCCGTCTAAAGGATCGATAACCCAGCACCATTCTGTACCTGGAAAAACTTTGTTACCCTCTTCGGTGAGAATACCGTAATCTGGAAAAAGAGAGGCGATCGCATCCCGAATTTCCCGATCTGCCCATTTATCCGATTGTGTTACCAAAGTGCCATCGTCTTTTTGGTCTGCTTGTACTCGCCCAAAATCTTGCATTAACTGCTTTCCTACCCTAGCAGTGGTTGTTTGAGCAAAGTCTATAATTGTTGTCCAAAATTCATTCATACAAATAAACGGCTAATTGCTAATGGCTAATTGTTAACAGTGCTATTAGCTATTAGCTATTAGCAAGATAACATCAATTCAGATCGCTTTCCAAAATAGAAGCGATCGCTTGCTTGGCATTGTCCTGGAATTCTTTCACATTGACTCGCGTCAAGAACCAAATTGCTAGAAGCATTCCGATTGCTTGCAGTCCAAACACCAAACTATATGCCAGTACTTTTTGAGTAAATAAATATTTACCCACATCCAGTACTGCACCGCCACTCACTGTTGCTAATGCCCTTGCGAGCGCTTGTGCTAAACCCCAAGCACCAATGAATGTTCCGGCTGTTTCAGCTGCAGTTAAATCTAGCATCAGGCTAATAGCTCCTGTTGTAGTCACACCCGATGCCAAACCAAACAGCAGTAAAGATCCTTGCAGGAATTTATCATTAGCCGTAAATCCCGATAGGATAATAAATACCATGGAAAAAGCAACTGCAAAACATCCTAACATGGCAGTTTTTTGTTTGCCCAAACGTGGCACGATGAGAAAGCCCGTTGAACCAATACCTATCAGTGTTCCTGTTCCCCAAAAAGCATTTAGCCGTGTTGTTTGAGAAACACACATTCCAAACACTTCACCACCATAAGGCTCCATCACAGCTTCTTGCATAAACAAGCTGATAGTCATCACCAACAGAAAAGTGAAAAACAAACCAGTTTGGCGGCTAGCAGTTAACACCTTAAGCGCTCTCGTCAAAGTAATTTGGTCTTCTCGTTCTGTTACAGTGGAACGTATGCCATACCTGGAGTATTTTTTTTCAACACCTGCTGTTGCTAGAACTGCCAACCCAAAAACCACAGCTGGCAAAATGAAAAACAGGCGGTTAATAGAATTTTGCAATGCGGCAAGTTGTGCGGGTTGGCTGTATAAAGATACTGTTCCTACTGTTTCTTGGCAAGTCGTGGCTGCAGGTAGTAACTTTGAGCTTGTAATTGCTCCAATCACAATACCTACCATTAGCATTGACCAAACAACACCAACCAGTTTAGAGCGATTATCTTCATCAGAAACATCCACTAGCAATGCTGCAAAGGGAGTGGAACTTGAACTCAGCGCTACTCCGTAGAAAGCAAAAATTCCAGCTAACAGCGCAATCCAGCCGTAGGTTTGAGCCGTCCAACCTGCAGTGTAAAAACTAGCACCCAATTGCCAAGTGACTTGTACCGCTAAAAAAGCTGCGATCGCAAACAGTGCTGCACCTACCCACACATAACCAGTACGGTGATGCTTCAAAAAAGGTTTAGCATCAGACATTTGTCCAAACCACAATCTTGTCGGTGCCACAAGCTGGTGCATTGCGATCGTACCCGCTACAAGTGTTGCTGGAATTGCCAATTCCTTTATCATGATACGATTCAACACTCCTAAAGTAAGAACCGACATGATGCCCAACCCCATCTGAAATAAGCCCAAGCGAAACATCGTGAATACTTTGACCTTAGGCAATGATTCTAACTGTGCTGACTTATCTGACTGAGGATTGGGTGAAAAATCGCTGGTTGCCATAACCCACTACCAAGGAAAGATCCCAATATTAATTCAGAATAACTTTATTTCAACCTATTGACTGTTTATAAACAATTACTGAAAAGTTACACTTAAAACGTAAAGAAATGTAACTATAAAATTTAATCAAGCGTGGAAAGTATCACACTAGGACAGCAAGGTCCAACCGTAACACCCCTTTGCATTGGAACTTGGGCTTGGGGTGATAAACTCTTTTGGAATTATGGCAATAACTACGGTTCAAAAGAGTTACAAGAAGCTTTTGATACAGCATTAGAAGCAGGTATCACCTTCTTTGATACTGCTGAAGTTTATGGATTTGGAGTCTCTGAAGAGTTTTTAGGGCAATTCATGCACAAAACAGATAAACAGGTGCAAATTGCTACTAAATACGGTCCGGCACCTTGGCGATTTATGAGCCAGTCTGTTGCTGATGCTCTAACAGAAAGCCTGAAACGCCTGCAAGTGCAGCGAGTTGCTTTATACCAAGTCCATTGGCCTTTTGCCTTTTTGATGAGTCAAGAAACCCTCATGAATGCTTTAGCAGATGAGGTAAAACGAGGCAGAATTGAGGCTGTAGGTGTCAGTAATTACTCAGCACAGCAAATGCGAGAAGCTCATCAGCTATTAGCTACTCGCGGAGTGCCTTTAGCTGTCAATCAAGTACGCTATTCTTTATTAACTCGTGAAATTGAAAGCAATGGCATTTTTCACACTGCCCGTGAGTTAGGTGTCACAATACTGGCATATAGCCCACTCGCTCAGGGGTTACTGACAGGAAAATATACGAGCGATAAGCCGGGTACGGCTTGCGCCAAGGGCGATCGCACTTACGATTTTAAAGATGCGAGAAGGATAGACCCTAGATTTAGCCGAGAAGGTTTGCGGAAAATTGAACCTGTTATGTCCGTATTGCGTCAGTTGGGAGAAAAGCACGGACGAACTCCCGCCCAAGTTGCTCTCAATTGGTTAATTGCCCAAGGTAACGTGATTCCTATAGCAGGAGCAAAAACAGCCGAACAAGTACGGCAAAATGCCGGAGCTTTAGGTTGGAAGTTAGCTGATGATGAGATCGGGCATTTAGAGGAAGTCAGCCGCCCTTGGTTGAGATAATACCATGCGTGAATTTTGGATTAGGGATTTCCAAGAATACAGATTAACGTAGGTTGGATTGAGGAACGAAACCCAACGTTTAATCAAATCAGGGATTTCTGTAAGGTAGGCGTCCTCGCCCGCCACCCCCTACAGGCGAGACGCCCTTACCACAATAAATTTTTGATGATTTTTTTCTTTGGAAGTGGATTTTTGTTAGCTAAATTATCAGCCCAAACTCGCTCGTCAACTGCTGTTATTAAATAAGCATAAATTTCATTGCTTGATATTGTCATTGGTCATATTGAGTCAAAAAACGCACAATTATATTAGTATCAACTTGGGTTGTTAAATAATTGAAGATGCTTTTTTTGAAAGAGGCGTACCATGACCATGCAAGGTCTAAAAGAATTTATCAATAAGACAATGCAAGAGTGGAAAGTACCAGGGCTGGCGATCGCCATCGTTAAAGATAGCCAAATAATTTTTTGTGAAGGTTTTGGAGAGCGAGATGTAGAACAAAATTTAATTGTTACACCACAAACTCTCTTCGCAATTGGTTCTTGTACAAAACCCTTTACCACAATGGTGATGAGTATCCTAGTAGAAAGAGGTCTCTTAGACTGGGATAAACCTGTCAGAAATTATCTACCTACTTTTAAACTTTATGACGACTATGTAACTCAACATATCACACCCCGCGATCTCGTGACTCATCGGTCTGGCTTACCCCGTCATGATGCTATGTGGTCTCAAAGTCCCTTCAGTCGTCGAGAGATAATCGAGCGCTTACAATATCTTGAACCCACTCACGAATTGCGTACTGTTTTTCAGTATCAAAGTTTGATGTATATGACGGCTGGGTACTTAGTTGGAGAAATTACACAGAGTAGTTGGGAAAAAGTTGTGCAACAGGAAATTTTTAATCCGTTAGAAATGAGAGACAGCAATTTCTCTGTAGAGACATCACAAAAAGCTACTGATTTTGCACTTCCTTATGCAGAAAAAGACAACAAAGTTGAGAAAAGTCCCTTTTGTAATGTCGATGTTAGCGGTCCTGCTGGTTCAATAAATTCTAATGTTGTTGATATGACAAAGTGGCTTTTACTCCATCTTAATCAGGGGAAGTATGGCGAGAAACAAATTATCTCACCGTCAGGTATAAATCAGATGTACTCTCCACAATCTGTGATGACTCAAACACTGGAATATAATGAACTTTTTTATTATTTTTATGGCTTGGGATGGGCAGTTACCGCTTACCGAGGTCATAATTTGATTCAGCATGGCGGTAATATTGATGGATTTTCTGCACGGGTGACTTTGCTGCCTCAAGACAATATTGGTATAGTGGTTCTGACTAATCTGGATCGAAACTCAGTCGTACATATTGTGACTTATTATGTATGCGATCGCTTACTCGGTCTAGATGAAGTTCCTTGGAATCAACGCATGAAAGAAAAATATGCTCGAGCCAAAGAAGCGACTGCAGTAGCTAAAGAGCAAATAGCATACTCTCGTAAAATTGGAACCCAGCCTTCTCATCCTCTAGAAGATTACACAGGTAATTTTGAGCATCCAGCATACGGACTCTTCTCAGTGGAAATTAACGAGAATAATTTAATAGCAACTCATAATTCAAATATTTATAAATTAGAACACTACCACTATGACATTTTTGTGGAATATAAGTTTTTCGAGCAACCAAAATTGATATCTTTCTTAACTGATACCAAAGGCAATATTAGTAGCCTGACTGTTCCTTTAGAACCGACTTTAAAAGATATTTTATTTAGCCGCAGAGAGTGAAAATTAAAAAGCAGATCGATTGAAAACGCGAACAAACTAGTCTTGATTTCCTACCCTATTTTCAAACTTTATTGATACCAAAGCACTTCTTGCCAATAGCTGCATAGCTCGTGGAAGTCGAAAACAAGAGAGTAGTTTCACTATCACAGGTACAGGTGGTTTACCCAACCGTCCCGGTGATGTATCAGTACCAAATTACGCAACTGTCTCCGTAATAAATATTACACTTAGCAATCAATTTAGCCCCATCAATCGAGAAATTTGGAAAAAAGGCGATCCAATCACTGAAGAGCAATAATTGTATCAAATGCTACTACATTAAGATAACTCTATGCTTTGGCGAATAGCATCTTCCATAGCAACCAGCTTTTGTGGGATGTATACAGAAGAATCATACTTTTATATAAGCTTGATTCCGCATTTAGGGCAATTAGAGTTGATACTAGGAATGATTTAGCAAAGACTTTTTGGTTACGACAAGGATTTGTCCCTTTTAAAAAACGCAAGAGTTCTCTGTTCTTACCCATTCAAACCCTTATAAGGGAACTTGAGGCAGAATAAATTCCCATCCTTTAACTTCAGAAACCATTGTGAAACAGATCGCTCTTGCAGAACTTCCCGAAACCGTCCAAAACTTAATTAACCAAGCTCAAAAAACAGGTGAAACGCTGACTGTTGTACAAAATGGTGTTCCTTTTGCCATTATTTTCCCGATCCAGAAAAAATCTCTCCTAGCAACTCTCTCTACTCTTGAACCATTAGATGAAGACTTTGCTGATGTGGACGAAGGGTTGTTACCCTTGGATGATATTGAACTTTAAAAATGAGTTATTTATACTTGTTAGATACAAACATCATTTCCGAACTAATTAAAAACTCCAGAGGAGTTATATTTTCATAAATTCAAAATGTTGGATAAGATACAGTTTATACAAGTATTGTAGTAGTGTGTGAATTAAGATTTGGAGCGAAAAAATAGAACTCTCAAAAGCTTATAGAAAAACTTGAAATCATCTTAAATAGTATTGAAATACTACCTTTAACTCATCCCGTAGAGCTATGTTACGCGGAAATTCGCACAGATTTAGAACAGCAAGGTAAACCGATTGGAGGTAATGACTTACTAATTGCTGCCCATTCTTTGAGCCTCGATCTAACTCTTGTTACCGCCAATGTTCGTGAATTTTCTCGCATTTCTAATTTAAAGGTAGAAAACTGGCTCAAACCTGATGAAAACAGTAGCCAATCAGAGGAGGCTGAGCCTCGCTAACTGCATTCCCAGGCTCAGCCTGGGAACAAGAGTAGGGAGCGAATTCCCTCTCCCTGTAGGAGAGGGTTAGGGTGAGGGCTGCTTAAAACAAATTCAAATCTGTGACAGCACCCAAACTGCAAGAAGAAACCAACTTAGCATACTTTGCTAACACGCCAGTTGTATAACGGGGTGGAGGTGCTTGCCAATGAGCTTTTCGCTGAGCCAATTCTTCATCAGACAAGTGCAAGTGCAGCAACCGAGCATGGGCATCAATTGTGATTGTATCCCCTTCTTCCACTAGAGCGATCGCACCCCCAACAGCTGCTTCTGGTGCAACGTGACCGACAACCATACCGTAAGTCCCACCTGAAAAGCGTCCATCGGTAATCAACCCAACGGAATCCCCCAAGCCAGCACCAATCAGGGCTGAAGTCGGAGCAAGCATTTCTCGCATTCCCGGACCTCCTTTGGGTCCTTCGTAGCGGATAACAAGAACATCTCCTGGGTTTATTTTCTTTTCTAAAATTGCATCCAAGCAGGATTCTTCTGATTCAAAAACCCTTGCTGGTCCGGTGATTTTTGGTTTCTTCACCCCAGTGATTTTTGCTACAGAACCTTCCGTTGCCAAGTTACCTTTTAAGATAGCCAGATGTCCTTGTTGATACATGGGATTGTTCCAAGGACGGATAACATCTTGATTGGCAGGTGGTTCTTCGGGAACTTCTGCTAGAACTTCTGCCACTGTTTTTCCAGTGATACTTAGGCAGTCACCATGGAGTAACCCGTGTACGAGTAACATTTTCATCACTTGCGGAATTCCACCAACTTTGTGCAAGTCTGTTGCTACATACCGACCACTTGGTTTTAAATCACACAGTACGGGAACGCGAGCGCGAATTGTTTCAAAATCATCTAAAGAAAGTTCTACACCCATAGCATGGCAAATTGCTAACAAATGTAACACCGCATTTGTAGAACCACCCACTGCCATAATGACAGAAATAGCATTTTCTATAGATTTGCGGGTAATAATTTGGCTGGGTAAGATTTGTTTGCGGATGGCTTCTACTAAGACAAAGGCTGACTTTTCCGTGCTATCAGCTTTTTCTTCATCTTCGGCTGCCATTGTGGAAGAATAAGGCAAGCTCATACCCATGGCTTCAATGGCGCTAGACATGGTATTTGCTGTAAACATACCACCGCAAGATCCCGCTCCAGGGCAAGCTCTACGCTCGACTTCCATGAAATGATTTTCGTCTATCTTATCAGCAACGTATTGCCCCACTGCTTCAAAAACACTGACAACTGTTAAATCCGTTCCCTTATAGTGTCCGGGTTTGATAGTTCCTCCATAGACAAAGATGGCAGGAATGTTCATGCGAGCAATAGCAATCATTGCTCCTGGCATATTCTTATCGCAACCGCCAATTGCCAAGACACCATCCATACTTTGTCCGTTGCAAGCGGTTTCTATGGAATCAGCAATCACATCTCTCGATACCAGGGAATATTTCATTCCCTCTGTTCCCATAGAAATACCATCGCTGATGGTGATTGTGCCAAACAGTTGTGGCATAGCCCCAGCGCTTCGGACTCCTGCTTCTGCTCGTTCCGCCAGTTTATTGATTCCCATGTTACAGGGAGTAATGGTACTGTAGCCATTGGCAATACCAACAATCGCTTTGGTAAAGTCCTCGTCTTTAAAACCAACAGCACGTAACATTGCTCTGTTTGGCGATCGCTGCACTCCCTGTGTAACAACTTGGCTTCTAAAATTCTCTGACATCTTGCTACTCCCCAATGTCGTCATCGTCCCTATGATGTATTTGTTCTGCGATTATCGCAAAATAAGTGGCTATATTTATGCGGCGATCGCAAATCGTTTGTGCTTATAGGAGCATCATAGGTAGACTCTTTTAAGATGTCCAATATATATTTTTTCAAAATTGAGACTTTTAAAATATCAAAAATCACCGAACCGCGACACCTCCGGTACTTTATTGCTGTCGCTAAGGAACTGCACGCTTAGTCGAGTAGCTGAGCCTTGATGTTGATATTATCATCTGCGCTCAGTGGCAGATGCTGAACGAAGAATTTCCCAGTCGCTACATTGTTATAGCTACCACTAACGTCAAACATCTAAGTCGTTTTGCCTCTGCTCAGATATGGAGAGAGATTAAGTTATAGGCTCGACATTAGAGCAATACACTTATTCATTTGCTCGCGCATAGTTTCTGGATCGGCGTGGTATCTCCGCCCATGACCGGGTAAAACCCATTCAAATGAGTAATTCGCAAGCTGGCGCAAGGATTTAATTTGTTCAGACCAAGAGTACCAATTGTAATCTCGAAAGGCTTCTAACTGTTTGAGGTCATCAGACCAAGCCAAATGGTCGCCAGTAAAAAGAAATTTGTTTTTGTATAGTAAAACAGTGTGTCCTTTGGTGTGACCGGGAACGGTAATAATTAATAAGTCAGGAGTTAGTAAAAAGGGTTCTGAACCTGTTAGCTGTATTTCTACACCACGAGTACCTGTAGTGATATCTTCTGTGTGGAGAATGCGATCGCACTTAAAATGGTCGGCAAACTTTTGATGATCTGCTACGTCATCTTTATGAGTTAGGTACATATAGCGAATTCCCCCCATTTTTTCCAACCGTTTGACTAAAGAAAGCGCAAATTGGGGAGAGTCTATTAAAACATTACCTTCCGGAAGTTGAATAAAGTAACTAGCGCCTCCATAAGATTTTTCCGAATGATAGCCACAATGATAGACATTTTCTTCGATTAGAATCGGAAAACTGAGTTGAGCAATTTTGATATCTTGAGGCGTTTCAACTGTGCCAATAGAATTTGTTGGACAAGATAAAAGAGCTTGAAGTGCTGCCAATCTTTCCTTCTCGTTAGTTGGTTGATGATAAACTGCCGATTGTTCTCCAACGTCTGTATATACTTCTGGAGCCATCCAACGGCAGGTATCACAATCTATACAGCTTGTATCAACATAAAAATCGCCATTAATATTTTCGGGGCGACGTAGATTTAAAGGAGCCATGATATTAAGCCTTTGTAACATTTAAGTTTTTGCTAGTAGAATTCGCAGCTACACAGGCAAAACTCACCTACGTGGGTTTCAGAACTTTTATTTTTTGTTAGTCCGCGCAGGCGGACTTTGTTTGTATAGTAGCGAATTCTATTCACCAAAACTTTTCAGATATCCTCTAAGCGTTTAAATGAGAAATTATTTATTGGTGAGAGATTTTAGTATAATTTACAATTAACAACAATGATTATGCTCATTGTTCTCCGTCTTTTGAAACCGTCTCTAAAAACTCAGGGTAATTATCTAGGTCATCAATTGACTGTAAAGGCGGCATTTTTACCCAAGTTCCCTCTTGCTTAGACCTATCCATATAGGTATAAAACGCTTCGTTATCGTCTTGATGCGCTAGGACATAAGCTCGTAGTTGTGTAAGAGTCATTTCATTAAAGTTGGGTTTCATGTTCTAAACTCCCATTTTCCATCTGGTTGTATGGCTACCTGAGTTTCATCGCCGGCGATGATGACGATTTCACCTACGCGTTCGTCCAAACGTACTAGGTAAATAGGTCTGTACATCATCGTTAGCCGTCGGCATAGGAGAAAGCATTGCAATGTTTGTGCTGCTGTTGGAATAATTTTGTACTCCTCAATATTTTGTCTCTTCTAGTTTAACTCTAAAAATCATGACAACAAGAACGATCGCACGCCCAAACTTTGAGGTGCGATCGCGAAGCGCAAGCTGAAAGAGCGCTTATCGCCCTTGGCGCAAGCCGAAAGAGTGCTTATCGCTCTTAAATTTCCACCAAGTTTTAGCTTACAAGTAGATGCAACTTATCCACAACAACATGAATAACATGATGCGTAACAGGCAAACTATCAACAACCATGCCAAGACACAACAGCATCATGTAAGAAATGGAGTAAAGAAACAATCCTTTCGCTAATGTCCGGTCTTCAGGATTGTGCAATAATTGCCAAGCTTTGTGTATGAATATGGCTCCCAACCAAAGGGCAATTGCTGTATAGACTGTTCCACTTTGGTGTAAAGGATAAACCAGCAAAAGTGTTGCTGCTACAGTAACGAGGGTGTAGTACCAAATTTGCTGCACTGTTGGTTTTGTACCAGCAACTACGGGAAGCATTGGTATACCAACCTTTGCGTAGTCATCTCGAATCATCAGAGCAAGTGACCAAAAGTGAGGCGGTGTCCACAAGAAGACGATCCCAAAGATCAGCCATGCTGACCAGCTTAATGTACCAGTTACCGCCGCCCAACCCACCAGTGCAGGAATTGCACCTGCAGCACCACCAATAACAATGTTTTGGGTACTGTGACGCTTGAGTAAATGCGTGTAAATCAGTACGTAAAACACAATGCCAGACATTGCTAGCATGGCGGCTAGTAGGTTTGCAAAAACTGAAAGTAATGTAAAAGAGATAACAGCTAATGCGATCGCAAAAATTAAAGCATCGCGGGGCTGTACTTTACCAGAAGGGAGAGGGCGATGGCGCGTCCTTTCCATATCATAGTCAATATCTCGGTCATAAACGCAGTTAATGACTTGGGCGCTTGCAGCTGCCAAAGTACCACCAGCGAGTGTGACTAGCAACAGCAATGGGTTAACCTCCCCTTTAGCTGCTATCCACATACTTCCAGCTGTAGTAATGAGTAATAAGGGGATGATCCTGGGTTTTGTCAGCTGGTAGTAGCTATGAATAACCTGTAGAAATGTTTGGTGGTGGCGAGAGACATTAGTCTCGATCATTTTGGCACTATTTCCTTATGTTTCAACAAATTGATCTGCTTCTCATGCTCAAACTTAGAACTTTGGGTTTAAGATTTTGGTTTTGGAAGTCACACCAATTTGGAAAAAGAATACGACAGATAGTTGGGTGAAATTAAGTCCAAGCAAGACTTTCTCAATCCAAAATCCAAAATCTAAAATCTAAAATTAATGAGCGCCAGTAGCTAATTAGCCTGTAGAGTTTGCGTTGGCGCTCTCTGGGTAAGAGTTGATCCCACGGCTACTAGCCCAGTCGCGTATTGCTAAAACTGTGAAAACCACCAAACTACCCAGTAAACAAGCTCCTACAGCTTGGTGAGAGACTGTAAGTGGTTGAACTTGAAGATGCAACCGAAATGTTGCAACTCCCAACAGAAGTTGTAGGATGAGCAATCCACCAGCTATATTTGCCAGTCGCCGTAGAGCCGGATGCAATGCTGGTGTACGCCAAGAGAGAAACACGACTGCCAATGTTGCTACTGTTGGCGGCACTAAGCCAATAATATGGCTATACATAACGGCACAGAGTTGCGAGCCGCCAAAACACTGGTGTAACGCCCAACGAGAGCCTACCAAGGCACCTAGTATACTTTGCGCGTACACCAAAACAGCGGCTGTCAATCCCACCCACGGTAAGTAACCAACAGTTCCAGTTCCCTGATAGGGGGTAAGTGTACTGCCAATCACCAAAAGGGTAGTAAAAAACAACAGTGCTGTTCCCAAGTGGGCAGTAACAATATCAAATCGCAATAGTTCTGTCACAGTGAGTCCGCCCAGTACCCCTTGGAAAACTATGAGAAACAAGGCAAATGTCGATCCCCAAGGAAGCCAGCGAGGTAGGAAGTGACGGTACCACCAGGATATTCCTACAAGTGCGATCGCGCCGATCCCAATCAATGCTGCATCTAGCCTGTGAAACCACTCCAAGAACACTTGAAAATTCATCTGCTTGGTTGGCACCAGTTCCCCGTAGCACAAAGGCCAATCAGGGCAAGCCAGCCCAGCATTCATCACGCGGGTGGCACTGCCGATAGCCATCAAAATTAAAGTGGCGGCACACAGATGCCACACCAAGCGACGAATTCGTTCCTGTGGCATCTGTTGAGGCGCAGCTGTTGTACTTTGTTGTTCTAGGACAAATTCGCTCATGAACGATACCTTTTGCCCACTTCTAGGAGCTATTTTATGTTCCAACTTGTCAATACGGAACAGACACTTTGCTCAACAGGGGACACCCCGCACACAAGTGCCTCCCTATCTCCACCTTAGCGTAATCGCTTAGGGTTGGAGATAGTCTCTCCATATACTTTGAACTATTCCAGCTACTTTTAGCCTGAAGTTTTAGAGATTTTTCAAGTTGTGAGGAATTGATTGCGATCGGTAGCATTCCTTCTAATTGCTTTAATGTTTTCTTAAATATTCCTGCTGTTCGACCTCTAGTCCACAAGTTCACTAAAAAACCTTTTCCCAAAATCTCAATGAAGCGATCTTATTAGATACTGCATATCGCCTACAATATTTTCCTCATAAATAAAAATTTACTCCCTTCTGTGTAGATAAAAAATCAGAACTCTGCAACCATCATAACTCTAAATTTTTAATTAGGTAAAATTTCCGATTATTCAAATTTAGAAAAAGTTCTGATTTTGTCACGGATTTGTCACTACTTTAAACCTAAGCTTCTTTACATAACTCTCAATCAAGGGTAACAATCACTTGGCTAATATTCCAGGCTCATCTATTCTGTAAATTCTGCTCTGTGAACTCTAGATGTGCCAAGTGAGATTGATGTACTTTATTTCCCATTCTTTGACAAATCTGTTGTCTGTAAGCGCCACATTAACGGAAAGGAAAAGAATTATGATGAGACTCGATTTAGAATCTGGCAAAGAAAGTGCTCTGGTCTATGAGGTCATAGTTGAAGTTGCGGGTGAAATTTTTGTGATGGAAAGAAGCATGAGTTTAGTTAATGATAAACAAATATCCATCGGCTACAAATGTCAATTAAAACCTTAATTGAATAGGTTGATTCAAGGTTTCTGCAGTCTCTCAAAATAAGATTGGCAATCTATTAGTGCTTTTTTAGATACCCGACTTCTTTAAGAAGTCGGGTATCTAGAAGCCCATCAAAAGTCTGTGTATACTTTCACTATAAGGAACCAAGATCATGAGCGATCGATTTCCTTGGCTGAGCATAATCACTTTGTTACCATTAATTGCTTGTTTACCCATTCCATTCATCCCAGATAAAGATGGCAAAACTATTCGCTGGTACGCTTTAGGAATAGGGATAACGGAGCTAGCTCTAATAAGCTATGCCTTCTACAGTAATTACAGTTTAGAAAATCCTGGATTACAACTGGTAGAGAAGTATTCTTGGATACCGCAGCTAGGTTTGAATTGGTCTGTGGGAGTTGATGGTCTCTCCATGCCTTTAGTGCTACTAACAGGTTTAGTAACTACCTTAGCAACTTTTGCAGGTTGGAATGTTCGCCAAAAGCCACGCTTGTTTTACTTTCTGATGTTGGTAATGTACAGTGCTCAGATTGGCGTGTTTGTTTCCCAGGATTTGCTGCTATTCTTCCTAATGTGGGAACTAGAACTAGTGCCAGTGTACTTGCTTATCTCCATATGGGGAGGTCAAAAGCGGCGATATGCGGCTACTAAATTTATTCTTTACACAGCCACTGCCTCAATCTTTATACTGGTAGCAGGTTTTGCAATGGCATTCTCTGGAGATACTGTCACCTTCGACATGGTAACTTTGGGAATGAAACATTATCCAAAAGCATTTGAGTTAGTTGTTTATGCAGGGTTTTTGATTGCTTTTGGTACAAAGCTAGCAATTTTTCCCCTACATACTTGGTTACCTGATGCTCATGGTGAAGCATCAGCGCCCGGTTCAATGATTCTCGCTGGCGTGTTGTTGAAGATGGGTGGATATGCGCTCATCCGCATCAACATGGAAATGCTATCCGATGCTCATGTCACATTTGCCCCAGTGCTGGCGATTTTAGGCGTGGTGAACATTATCTACGGTGCTTGCTGTGCTTATGCTCAAACAAATCTCAAGCGGCGTTTGGCTTATTCTTCGATAGCTCACATGGGGTTTGTGCTGATTGGCATTGCGTGCTATGAAGACCTTGGTATCAATGGTGCTTTACTACAGATGATTTCTCATGGTTTGATTGCTGCTAGCTTGTTCTTTCTTGCCGGTATGACTTACGAACGTACACATACCATAATGATGGACGAAATGGGGGGAATGGCGAAAATCATGCCCAAAACCTTTGCTCTGTTTACCACCAGTACGATGGCTTCTCTAGCACTACCTGGAATGAGTGGTTTTGTCGGTGAGTTGATGGTGTTTTTAGGCATGACAACGAGTGCTGTTTACAGTCCGGCTTTCAAAGTTATGGTACTGCTGTTAGCCGCAGTAGGGCTAATTTTGACCCCAATTTATTTGCTCGATCTACTGCGACAAGTGTTTTACGGACAGCCAGATTCAAACTTAGTGATTGAAGAATATCTTGGGGATGCCAAACCCCGCGAGGTATTTATTACGCTTTGCCTGTTAGTTCCCATTATCAGTATTGGTTTTTATCCAAAGTTGATAACTCAAACCTATGACCGGACAACGATGTTGGTTGCTACCCATGTCCGTGAGGTTCTGCCAATTATTGCCAAGCAACCTTCCTCAAGTTTCTATTCTGGCGTTGTTACAGCACCGACATTAGCTGATACTGCTGAAGTTCAGTTCAAGAGTTAGCTGGTGATGTTGAGTAAAGAAGGCAGTTAGCTATGCAGGAGACAGACTCCCATCTGCCTTCTGCCCTTCTTCTCATTAGCCTAAACTAAAAATTAATAAAAATTTCACACCTTTACTCTCTATGTCACTTAGGCTGAACTAGTGTAGTAATTGAGTATGCCGATCGATCCAACGTAAAGTCACTAACATAGAAACCCGTGAAAATTCCAAGTACAATCTGGACGTTACTCATTGGCATAGTGCTGACCCTAGTCAGCCTGTGGTACGGAACAAATCATGGACTCCTGCCAACAGCAGCCTCAGAGGAAGCTTCTTTAGTTGACGGTTTGTTTAATGCGATGATGACCGTATCTATTGGTATCTTTCTCATTGTTGAAGGTGTCCTAGTATACTCTGTCATTAAATATCGCCGTCGTGCAGGCGATAATTCAGATGGTTCTCCAGTACATGGGAACGTACCATTAGAAATCCTGTGGACAGCGATCCCCGCTCTTATCGTTATTGGTATATCTGTTTACAGCTTTGACGTTTATAACGAAATGGGTGGTTTTAATCCCCATGCCGTTCATGACGCTCCCGTGACCCCACAAGCAATGAGAATGCCTGGGGCAGCCATAGCAGCAACTTTATTCGATACCGCGACAAGCACCGAACCCAATACAAACCAGGAAAAAGCTGCTGAAGCAATGCAAGATCCAGCCACAGCAGAAATTCGCAATTCCGACCAAATTCCTCAACTCCGGAATGCTCCTGGTGTAGGGAGTGTTGCTCCCACAATTGGACCAACACCCGGAAATGAAGGTAAACCACCCGCACTTGTAGTTAATGTTACAGGTTTGCAGTACGCTTGGATTTTTACCTACCCAGAAACCGGGATCACCACTGGTGAAATGCACCTTCCCGTAGGACGTGAAGTCCAGTTAAATATTGCTGCCAACGACGTTATTCATGCTTTTTGGGTACCAGAATTCCGTCTAAAGCAAGATGCGATCCCCGGAAGACAAAGCGAGCTTCGCTTGACGCCCAGTAAAGAAGGTCAGTATCCACTAATTTGTGCCGAACTCTGTGGTCCCTACCATGGGGCAATGAGATCACAAGTTATTGTGCAAAAACCAGAAGAGTTTCAGCAATGGCTGCAAGAACAGCAAGTAGCCAGTAATGAAGATTTAAAGAAAGCAGTTGCTGTGAATCCTGCTGAATTATCTGCTTCTGAATTCCTGACTCCTTACACTCATAACATGGGAATTCAGCCTGAGTTGTTACATCAAATCCACAATTAGTAAAGAGTTAGTAGTTAGTAGGGGCGCAATGCCTTGCGCCCGTACATAGTTAGTTTTTCCACTAACCACTAACCACTAACGATGACAGGCGAGACGCCCGTCCTACGCCACTAACCAAAATACTTTCTATGACACAAGCGCAAATTCAAGAAACAGCCAATATTGCAGCCCGCATAGAAGAACCAGGGCAGAGAAACTGGCGAGATTACTTTTCCTTTAACACTGACCATAAGGTTATTGCAATTCAATACCTGGTCTCCACATTCATTTTCTACTGTATTGGTGGGGTGATGGCTGACTTGGTTCGCACGGAACTGCGAACCCCAGAAGTGGATTTTGTCACCCCAGAGGTATACAACAGTTTGTTTACCCTGCATGCCACAATCATGATTTTCTTGTGGATTGTGCCAGCAGGTGCGGGGTTTGCTAATTTCCTGATCCCCTTAATGATTGGGGCAAAGGATATGGCATTTCCACGCCTCAACGCTGTAGCTTTCTGGATTATTCCTCCTGCAGGCATCTTGTTAATTGCCAGCTTAGCTGTAGGTGATGCACCAGATGCAGGTTGGACTTCCTACCCTCCGTTAAGTTTGGTCACCGGTCAAGTGGGAGAGGCAATCTGGATTATTAGCGTCTTGTTGTTGGGGACATCCTCAATTTTGGGGGCGCTGAACTTCCTCGTCACTCTCCTGAAAATGCGTGCTCCAGGTTTAGGATTTTTTCAATTGCCTCTGTTCTGCTGGGCAATGCTGTCAACTTCAGCACTAGTATTGGTTTCCACTCCAGTGCTAGCAGCCGGTTTGATCTTGCTGTCCTTTGACTTGCTTGCAGGCACAACATTTTTTAATCCTACTGGTGGTGGCGATCCCGTTTTGTACCAGCATATGTTCTGGTTCTACTCCCACCCTGCGGTTTACATTATGATTTTGCCCTTCTTTGGGGTAATTTCTGAAGTGATCCCCGTTCATTCCCGCAAACCAATTTTTGGTTATAAAGCGATCGCCTACTCAAGTTTGGCAATTAGCTTTTTGGGACTGATTGTGTGGGCGCATCATATGTTCACCAGTGGTATCCCCGGTTGGCTGCGGATGTTCTTCATGATCACCACCATGATTATCGCCGTACCTACCGGAATTAAAATTTTTAGTTGGTTGGGTACCATGTGGGGTGGAAAAATCCACTTACGTACTGCCATGCTGTTCGCAATGGGTTTTGTTGGGACTTTTGTGATTGGCGGTATTAGTGGTGTGATGCTAGCAGCAGTACCCTTTGATATTCACGTCCACGACACTTATTTTGTGGTCGCACACCTGCACTACGTGTTGTTTGGTGGTAGTGTTTTGGGGATTTATGCAGCGTTTTATCATTGGTTCCCCAAAATGACAGGACGAATGCTGAACGAATTTTGGGGTCAAGTTCACTTTGCCCTGACAATCGTTGGTCTCAATCTAACTTTCTTGCCCATGCATAAACTGGGGATGTTAGGTATGAACCGACGAATCGCACAGTACGATCCTGCGTTAACTTTCCTCAACGAAATTTGCACCTATGGTGCTTACATTTTGGCGGTTTCTACATTCCCCTTCATCTTCAACGTTATTTGGAGTTGGATGTACGGACCCAAAGCAGGTGACAATCCTTGGAAAGCACTTACCCTAGAGTGGATGACAAGTTCACCTCCAGCCATAGAAAATTTTGACAAAACTCCAGTCTTAGCGACCGGACCTTATGACTATGGTTTAGAAAACCTCAAGCAAGATCCATCCTTACAAGATCCCGATCCCAATAAGTCGATGGGTCCAAGTTCGGTATTGCGTGCCGATCCCAATGAGCCATATCCCTCCATAGCTTCCAATTTGGAAGAACGCAAATAATAATTTTGGATTTTGGATTTTGGATTTTGGATTTTAGATTTTAAATTCAATCCAAAATCTAAAATCTAAAATCCAAAATTTCTTTGATAACGTTATACATACTAGAAATTCATGCAAAGTCCAACCATCGATCCAGCGAAGGCTGACCTAAATTATCACCATACGGCAACTGTAGATGCTCATCATGAAGAACATCCAGACCATCGTATATTTGGTTTACTCGTGTTCTTGGTTGCTGAAGGAATGATTTTTATGGGGTTGTTCGGGGCTTATTTAGCTTACCGTTCAACACTCCCTGTTTGGCCTCCCGAAGGTACACCTGAATTGGAACTATTGTTACCTGGAGTTAACACAATTAACCTAATTGCTAGCAGTTTTGTAATTCACAATGCAGATTCCGCAATCAAGAAGAATGATGTACAAGGAACGCAATTTTGGATGGCAGTTACTGCTGCAATGGGTATTACTTTCTTAGTAGGACAGGTGTATGAATACACTCATCTAGAATTTGGTCTGAATACTAATTTGTTTGCCAGCGCATTTTACGTCTTAACCGGCTTTCACGGGTTGCACGTAACTGTTGGTGTTTTAGCAATTCTTGCTGTCTTGTGGCGATCTTTCAAGAAAGGTCACTACAGCAACGAACATCACTTTGGCATACAAGCAGCCGAAATTTACTGGCACTTTGTTGATGTGATTTGGATTATCCTTTTCGGGTTGCTGTATTTGCTGTAGCTTCTTTTTGACTTTGTGGTACGGGCGTCCCCGCCCGTACTTCCGGAGAGGGCAGGGACGTACTTTCTAGAGAGGGCAAGGACGTACTTTCTAGAGAGGGCAGGGACGTACTTTCTAGAGAGGGCAGGGACGTACTTTCTAGAGAGGGCAGGCGAGGACGCCCACCCCACTCCATTTGGGTATTTAGCATGGTGACAATGTAAGAGCCTTTGGTTCCTACAGGTGCGTTCTTGAAGTTTAGATTACTGAGCTTGTATAGTAGTGACAAGTTTCACAAAGCTATTGCTGGGGGTACGTATCAGGAGTGAGAAGAGGAAAGAAGTTGCGAGCAAGTCCCATAACTTCCAACTTTCACAGATCGCGAGAGTAGATAACAAGCATGCCGAAAGACCTATCTAGGGGTTGGAAAAAGTTCTCAGGAGAGGCACGAACCCGCATTCTCTTCTGGTATGTATTGATTATCGTTTTTATATTTACAGTCTCAATCCCCGCGTTTCGTTTGCTTCTGTACAGCCGTGTCGATGAACGAGTCCGCAGGGAACTGAGGAAAGAGATGGAAGCATTTACGGTTCTGGTTAACGGTGAATCCATACCTGACCAAGCAGAAAGAAATCCAGAGAATATAAAAGAGTCTGAAACAGAAGAATCTGAAACGACTTTATTAGTAGATAAATCTTTTAAGCGTCCATCCTCTAAACAAGACCTAAAAAAAATCTTTGATGCATTTTTATCTCATCGGCTTCCGGAAGACGAGAACTATTTGATTGCAATTTTAGATGGCGAATTTTATAGATCCAGTCCCAGAGGTAGACCAAAACCATTAGCAAAAAATTCAGAACTAATGCGGCGCTGGGCAAAACAAACTCGACCAGAACAAGGTGAAAAACAAATTCCCGATCCTGCCATTGAGAATATCATTTACTTAACGGAACCAGTCAAAATCAATGGAAAAACCCTAGGGGTATTTGTGGTAGCTCACACAATAGCTGATGAGCGTGCAGAAGCCTTACAAGCTGTGATGGTTGTTGTCCAAGTAAGTTGCTTTGTCTTGGTTGTAGCACTAATGCTGGCTTGGGTCGCTTCTGGACGGATACTGACTCCCTTGCGAGTCCTGATAGCTACCACGCGCTCCATCGGCGAATCCGATCTGCAACAGCGCATTCCATTCCAGGGACAAGGAGAGATAGCAGAATTAGCAACCACCTTTAACGAGATGATGGATCGGCTGCAAGCAGCGTTCACTAGCCAGCGTAACTTCATCAATGATGCTGGAAATGAACTGCGGACACCCATTACCATCATTCGAGGATACCTAGAATCAATGGGTGATAACCCACAAGAGGTACAATCAACTCTGGCATTAGTGCTGGATGAGTTAGACCGCATGAGCCAATTTGTAGAAGCCCTGATTTTACTAGCAAAGATAGAAAGCCCAGACTTTTTGCTGCTAGAAACAGTTGATGTTGGTTTCTTGACTGAGGAATTGTTTACCAAGGCGAAAGTTTTGGCACAGCGCAACTGGCTGTTGGATGCTACTGCCAAAGGTCAGATTGTAATAGATCGCCAACGGCTGATTCAGGCAGTTATAAATCTGGCAAAAAATGCTACACAACGTACACAAAATATTGACACTATTGCCATTGGCTCCGCTATTACAAATAGCAGGGTTTCTTTCTGGGTGAGGGATACGGGAGAGAGTATCGCTTTTGCTGACCAACAAAAAATTTTTGAGAGTTTTGCCCGTGTTGCAAATAGTCGTTCTGATGGCGCTAGTTTGGGATTATCAATTGTGAAGGCAATTACTTCAGCCCACTCTGGGGAAGTTATACTTCACAGCCAACCTGGTCTAGGATCGAAATTTACCATCATCTTACCTATCATTAGCCGAAGATGATATAAGTAGTCTGTATATCCTGGAAAATACTAAGTAAAAAAGATTCATAAATTTCAGTAAAATTTCGGTACAGTCCCTGAAAAGGTCAGGGTAGCAAAATCGACTATCGACCATGAACCTTGATCAATATTCCTCAACCTAAATATTGGTCGATTTTCATAACACCCCCAAGGCGGAAACCCACGAAATTGAGTTTTGAAGCGTGGCGTAAAAACTCAATGTTGCAGTTCAGCAGCAAATACAACTTCACCAGTAGTATCGTTAACAATTGCTAATCCTGTTGTTTTAGCACCAGGGTCAATCTTTAACCTCAAAGGTTGAACTGATTTCTCTGTGAAAGTCACTTTCAGAATGATGGTAAAAGGAAATTTTTTGAAAACTGCTGCTTTACCATTTCTTAAAAGTTGTCTTGCGGTAGCAGGATGAATAGGTAAGAGTGGTTTTTTCTCTGTATCTAAAACAAAAACTTTGGACATAGTCCCTCCTTTCGGGTAATGTGAGCTTTGACTTTGTTTACACCCGGTACTTTCCAAGTAACACTGACTTTAAACCATTACGTCTGTTTAATTACTTGGTTTTAGAGCTTGGAACTAGCTTCGTATCCCAAGGTAAGAACTTTAACACTTAATGTAAACCCAGCTTGTTTAAAGCTGATAGGAGGGTTCGCTTGGCTTCGACTAAACTGGGTTTAGCTGAAGCCCACTGCTTTAAGCAGTGGGTTGCTTACTTCATATCATATCTGCGCTTTACCGATTACTCCCTTTCCGCTATAAGACTATTGATCGTATGTTCCTCTTACTCCCTTGCTCTTTGCGTCTTTGCGGTTCATTTAGATAGGTAATCTTTGGGCGGGAAGGGAGTAGCGATCGCTTATGGTGTCAGAATCTCATCTAAAATTACTACAGGTAAGCCTGTGACTGTTCTTAGTTGCCGATCGTTGGTGAGAAATTGGGTGCAGCTTGCTGCGATCGCAGTTGCGGCATGGATGGCATCGGGTGTTCTCAAAGAAAGTGTGATAGCGCGTAGCTTTGCTGCTTCTCTCAAGAGAGTTTGGCTAATTGGAATCAACTGCATTTGGGACGATCGCAACAATCGCTCATAAGCACTAACTAGAAATGTATCCGAGTTTCTAATTGGCACAACTAGGGTTTCCATCAAAGTTAGTTCACTGCTAAAAACCTCAATATTTCCTGCCTGAAGATTATTCCATAAGGGATTCAGTAACACTCCGTAAGTTGGAGTCTGTTCAACGGCGTAAATAACCGTTACCGTATCGATATATACACGTGCAGCATTTGTCAGAGTTAGTTGTCCCATGCATCTCTCTCTGCTTGTAAGTCTCGATTGATTTCTTCTACACTTCTGCCAACGGGACGCTGTTTGTGGATTTCTTCAAGCAGTTGCAAAATAGATTGCCTTTCTTGGGCTGACTTCTGTTCAGGTAGCAGAACTATCACCTCAATGGTTTGTCCGACAGAGGTTGAGTTAGTATCAGCAGGCAGGTTGATTTCAATCTTGTTGCCTGGTAGAACTTTGGTTTCGATCCGTAACGCTGATTGCATCAGATCATCTCCTGTTTGAACTCTCTATACTTATCAATCATGGCGCATATTTTGCGCCCGGTGAGAGCGAGTCCGTTATTCTTGAGTATAATGTTGTTATTTTACACATCGATCGCGGGCGAGAGAATCGACCTCGTTAATGTTAATTTTCCAAGGATACAATAAACAACCCCATGATATGCCGAAAATTTTACGCGAATATCCTTGGAAAATCAGCTACACCAGCAACACCCATAACACGAGCGCTGATTTCTACATCCCTGCTTTAGAAGTGGTTCTATTGAGCCAGCCAAATATTAACTCTCCTGTCAAATCCCCCACTAGCAAGCATTGTTCCATTAGGACTAAAAGCAATGCTGCTCACCCAATCGGTATGCCCGTAAAGTGTATTTAATAACTCACCTGTTGTTAAATTCCACAGTTTAATTCCATCTCTGCCCGCACTTGCAAGGGTTTGCCCGTTGGGGCTGATGGTAATTGCATTAACCCAGTTGTTATGCCCTGTTAGAGTACGAACGGGTGTTCCGGTGTTAGTATCCCAAATTTTGATTGTGCGATCGCGACTAGCACTCACAAAATTACTTCCATCTGGGGTAAAAACTATTTTGGTGATAGCGTTCAAATGAGCATCTGGAACTGTGCGAATTAATTTTCCAGAATTTAAATCCCAAAACTTAATAGTACCTCTTCTGTCTCCACTGACAAGTGTTTGACCATCAGGGCTAATTGCTAGTGAATAAATAAAATTGTCAAAGCGCACCAACGTTGCAAGCGGGCGCTGTTGTAGCAAATCCCACAACCTGATACCATCTAACGCACCACTAGCAAGGATTTTACCATCTGGAGTCACTGCTAGGGATAGCACATTGCTGGTATGCCCCACAAAAGAACGAGTAAACCGATTATTGCCCAAATTCCAAAGGTTAATGGTGTTGTCAGAGCTACAACTTGCTAAAGTTTGACCGTCTGGCGAAATCAATATAGATTCCACCGATGTCTTGTGTGCTCTGTTAATCATGGCAATTTTTTTACCAGTTAACGTATTCCACATACGGATAATTCCCTCGTTTTCCGCCCCGCCACCGACAAGAATTTTACTATCAGGACTGAAGGCAAGAGATTTAATTGTTCCCGTATTTTCTCTAAAACTATATAGCAATAGTGGATTGGTAAAGTTAGTAGATGGTTCGGGAACTGGTATAGCTTGAGTTTGAGATATAACTTGAGTTTCAGCAAGAACGGTAGAAGAAATTGGACATAGAGGAGCAACAGCAGTAGCACTTGCTACACCCAGCAGCATTATGAAATTTTTTGTAGAGAAAATTTTAGATTTTAGATTCACTAACCACTTGTATGGAAAAGTTTTCTCTCTCAAAGAGGGAGTGCATTCTCCAGACAAGTTAGAGCCAAGGTTTTCTTTGGCGAATTTATTTTTTCGTAACAAAAACATATACTTGACACAATAGAATTTTTACTGTGTTTTTAAGTATACCTTGTCATGTAAAATAGAGGAGCATAATGCTTAAAACCAGCAAGAACTCCCCAAGTCAACATGAAAAATTTATGAATAGGGCGGTTTTTTCTTAGACACTGTGAGCATGGGTAAGGCAGAACTTGACGAGCGATCGCTTAAGTAATGTTGTACGACAGGTTCTTCAGGTAAGGGAGGCCGTTGCTGAACGCGCCACAATCTGTAGGCAAGCGTTACGCCGGCTGTCCCTAAGCCAATTACAAACAACGACCAACTGTCATTAAATCCACCAATCACTGCATCTACGATTCCCATAGTAATCAAAACACTGATGATTGGTTCTCTACGGTAGGCTGATTTCACAAAACGGGGAAATATAATATTCATACAGCTTAAGTTTGTTCGGTGTTAATTTTTCCTATAAATATACTAAGAATATCCCAATTAAAAACAACGCTCTTCTTGAGAGCCTCTTCTTCATTATACTTTTGTAAAGTAGAGTCACCAGTAATCAGTAATGAGTAACCGTTAGCTGGTCACTGGTCACTGGTCACTGGTCACTAGTCACTGGTCACCTTAAACCAAGCCAGGATAATACCCCTTGATTGGTAACATACTCAATCACTACCATAAGGACAAAGCCAATCATTGCAGCTCGACCATTCAAACGCTCGGCATATTCATTAAATCCAAACTTTGGCTCTTCTAGCTTGGGAGTAACGCTTGGTTGTGGTTGTGTCATCATTTAAAAACCCTCTTTTTGGCAAGTTAAATATTATACAAAAATTTTTTGGTTTGATCGCATGGGGAATGGCGCATTGGGAATAGAGCATTGGGCATCGGGCATTGTGAGAGCTATTCAAATCCGATTGCCGATTGCCCATCAATCGCGTTCACATTTCTTTACGATTCTTCTTTTATTGTAGAAGGACTTTGGGGATCGTCAATAACAAAAGTTTGAAGTACATTAGGTGATATCAGGGTAAGTTCGGGTCAAATTGTAGTTATTGATTCAACAGACCAAGAATGAGACTGACAAAATCTAAAAAAGTCATAAGAGGCAGTCAATGGAAATTGGCATTCCTAAAGAAACGAAAGACCAAGAGTTTCGAGTCGGGTTGAGTCCTTCTAGTGTTAGAGTCTTGAAGGAAAATGGTCACAACATTTTTGTAGAGCAAGGCGCAGGTGTCGGTGCAGGCTTTACAGATGAGGATTACCGGAACGCAGGTGCAGCAATTGTCTCCACACCAGATGCAGCTTGGAATCGGGAGTTAGTTATCAAAGTCAAAGAACCGCTTTCAGGTGAGTATAAATTCTTACAGAAGGGACAAATTTTATTCACCTATCTGCACCTAGCTGCAGACAGAAAGTTAACCGAACATTTGATAGATTGTGGCGTGACTGCGATCGCCTATGAAACAGTAGAACAGTCAGGTAGCAACAAGCTTCCCTTGCTCACACCCATGAGCGTTATTGCCGGTCGATTAGCCGTACAATTTGGAGCAAGATTCTTAGAGCGAGCCTCAGGTGGTCGAGGAGTTTTGCTAGGAGGTGTGCCTGGAGTTAAACCGGGCAAAGTTGTGATTTTAGGTGGCGGAGTTGTAGGAACAGAAGCCGCTAAGATTGCCGTAGGTATGGGCGCTGCTGTTCAGATTATTGATGTTAACGTCGAACGCCTTTCTTATTTAGAAACTTTGTTTGGTTCTAGAGTCGAACTGCTATACAGTAACTCCGCGCATATTGAAAGTGCAGTTAAAGATGCTGACTTACTTATTGGTGCAGTTTTAGTACCGGGACGTAGAGCACCCACACTCGTACCACGCAGTTTGGTCAAACAGATGCGTCCTGGTTCCGTCATTGTAGACGTTGCTGTTGACCAAGGCGGTTGTGTTGAGACACTGCACTCTACATCCCACACTAACCCAGTCTATTTAGAAGAAGGCGTAGTACACTATGGCGTTCCTAATATGCCAGGAGCCGTGCCTTGGACATCAACACAAGCCCTAAATAACAGTACCCTACCTTATGTATTGCAGTTAGCAAATTTAGGATTAGAAGCACTAGCGAAAAACCCAGCATTAGCAAAAGGTGTGAACGTGCAGAACCACCACTTAGTTCATCCTGCAGTGCAAGAAGTTTTTCCAGATATTGTTAGTGGTTAGTTGTTAGTGGTTAGTTGTTAGTTGTTAGTAGATGCAGACTCAATGCCCAATGCCCAATTAACTCTTACGTTGAATGAGCTTTGTCACTGAATTAATCAAGTGAGTTGGTTCTACTGGCTTGGTGACGTACTCTTGAAAACCGTATTCCAACGCTCGATAGCAGTCTTGTTCTCTAACATACGCTGTTAGTGCGATCGCTGGTATTTGTCCTCCTATCTCTGGTTCCAAGTTTCTTAACTTGTCAATCAGAGTGTAACCGTCTTCCTCAGGCATTCCAATATCACTCACTAATACATCGGGCGGTGATTTCTCAATAGTTGAAAGTGCTTGACGAACCGATGCAACAGCTGTGACGGTAGCACCATGCTGTTGCAATACTGTCGTGACATACTCTCGGGTATCAGTATCATCATCAACGACAAGCACCTGTAAGCCACTGAGGGTGTGGAAAGGGTCGCTAGAGTTGACTTTAGATTCTAGGTTGGGGGAAGTGGGAGCGATGGAAGACTTTTTTTCCTCCATCTCTCCCCCTGTCTCCTTTTTTACTGTGTCTTTTCCTTCTAAAAGGGGTAACCTTACAGTAAAAGTCGCTCCTTGTCCTAATCCCGGACTTTCTGCACGAACGCTTCCCCCATGCATTTCCACTAGGTAACGTACAATCGCCAGCCCCAGTCCCAATCCGCCTTGGTTTCTGGTGATACTGCCATCGGCTTGCCGGAAGCGATCGAAGACATAGGGTAAAAACTCTGGGCTGATACCATTTCCCGTGTCACTAACCGTAATTTGAATATAAGTTGGAGATTGGGCATTGGGGACTAAGGATGGGGAATTATTCCCAATTCCTAATCCTCCTCTTCCCTCTTCCATTGATAATCGGACCTGAATTTTTCCACCTTCTGGGGTGAATTTGAGTGCATTATTCATTAAATTCCAAACGATTTGCTGTATGCGATTGGGATCGCCCAAGACGTAATAGGAAGTAGAGAGGGCAAGACGCAACGACACGGCAAGTTGTACTGGATCGTTTTCCTCGTCTTCTTGTCCCCGTGTTTCTGCTGCTTCTGAATGAGTGGATTCAACAACATACTCTAGTTGAATCTTTTTAGTTTCAGCTTCTAGATGAACGCTATCTATAACTGCTGAAACCACAGATGCTAAATTGACTCGTGCAAGATTCAATTGCAACTTACCGCGTATAATTCGCGAAACATCTAAAATGTCATCAATGAGTTGCGCTTGTAAAGCCGCATTGCGTTCAATCGTTTCCAATGCACGAACTATAGCTTTTTCATCTAATTTTCTCTGGCGCAATAGTCTCGCCCAACCAAGTATGGAAGTCAGTGGCGTGCGAAGTTCGTGGGAAAGGGTTGCTAAAAATTCATCTTTCAGGCGATTTGCTGTTTCAGCCTCTTGTCTTGCTGTTTGCTCGCGAATTAGCTTGATGTGTTCTTCTGCAGCTTTTTTTCGCTCTGTAATATCTTCTACCGTACCAACATAACCAATGACCTGTTTTTCGTTTGAAAGCATTGGGGATGAAGACATAAGTACCCAACGCTCAATACTGCTAGGGATAAGTATGCGAAACTCTCCTTTATATTCCTGCCCTTTACTAGATACAGCATACCAATCGGCAATAACTTGTTGTCGATCCTGTGGATGAATTGCCAACGTCCAACCGTCGCCCAAACTCTCCTCGTGCGTCATACCGTAGATAGCTTGATAGCGAGGATTAGTGTAAGTGCATTTACCTAATGTATCTGTTAAGAAAATTCCTACAGGTGAACAAACACTTAACGAACGAAACATTTCTTCACGCTTTCTCAGTTCAGCATTCATTAGTGCCAGTTGTGCGGCTTGTCGCTTCACCTCATTGCTTTTCTGAAACAAGTCTACAAAAGCCGATACCTTATACTTTAAAATTTCTGGCTCTATAGGTTTAAACAAATAGTCCACTGCACCAACAGAGTAACCTCTATACACCATAGTGTCGCTGGTGCTATAAGCTGTGAGAAAAATAATTGGTGTATGGCGCGAACGTTCTCTCTGCCGAATAAGCGATGCTGTCTCGAACCCGTCCATATCTGGCATCTGCACATCCAATAAGATGACGGCAAAATCCTGATTGAGAAGGTGTCGCAGTGCTTCCGCACCTGATGTAGCCCTTATCAGATTTTGCCCTAAGCTGTCTAAAATTGCCTCTAAGGCCAGCAGATTTTCTGGATGGTCATCCACCAGCAGAACATTAACTTTTGGTTCTAATGACATCGTAATCAGTACGCTTTAAGAAATAAAATCAGGCTTTTTGAAGTCTTTCTATTGACTGTGACGCCTATAGTTCGTTTATTCACACTATCTTAAGTTATAAATTTTGCGTTTTTTATGAATGACTTTAGTTCATAACTTTATTTATACAAAGAAGAAAATAAGAAGTTTGTTAAATATGGCAAATTTTCACCAAGAAAGGGGCAATATCTGCTAAGGGGAGACTCTTATCCACAACGTCAGCCGCTATAGCAGCTTTGGGCATTATTGCACAATAGGCAGTTGACGGTTCTTGCACCACTGTTTTGCCACCTCGCGCTCTAATTCTTGCCAGTCCTTGTGTACCATCATGATTTGCGCCTGTCAAGAGTACGCCAATGACTTTATCAGCGTAAGCATCCGCCGCCGTTTCAAAGAGGACATCAATAGATGGTCTTGCATAGGTCACTGGAGCATCAACAGACAAGGAAAAGTAAGGGTGAGGTATTGCATTATTTCTCCCTTCTACCTGTAAATGATAATCAGCAGGAGCTAAATACACAGTTCCCGGTAAGATCTCTTCCTTATCCTGGGGTTCCGCGATCGCCAAGTGGCTGTATTGTTGTAAGGCAGATCTCAATTTATCATCATTAGAATCTTTGTGACGATGTTGAACAATAGCTACAGGAACTGGAAAATTTTTCGGCAACCCTGCAAGTAAAACTTCCAGGGCACTGACACCCCCTAAAGATGCTCCAATAACAATAAGTTTAAAGGTCATTGAACCACTAACTACTAACTAATTCTACGATAAATCTTTTCATCAATGTCTAATACCTCATAGTTTTTTTCGTGTGGTGTGAACTTGAGTGTTTCTTGACGCCCCAAACCTATAACCCCGTATCTATTAAGGCTTTCGTAAAAAAGATTATGAACTCTGTTCTGTAAAGATTGATTGAAATATATTAATACATTTCTACATAGAATGACATGAAATTCATTAAAAGAATTATCTGTAGCCAAGTTATGTTGTGAGAAGACCATATTTTCTTTGAGATAAGAGGAAAATATAGCATTATCGTATGCAGCAGTATAATATTCTGAAAAAGATTTTTGACCACCTGCCTGCAAATAGTTTTGAGTATAGTTTTGCATGAGTTCAAGTGAAAAAATTCCAGATATTGCTTGTTTTAAAACAATTTCGTTGATATCAGTTGCATACAGTCTGCAACGGTGATACAGCCCTTCCTCATGAAGCAAAATTGCCATAGAATAAACTTCTTCACCAGTTGAACATCCAGCATGCCAAATGCGAATAAAAGGATACGTTCGTAATAAGGGCACTAGTTTTTTTCTTAAAGTAAGAAAAAAACTAGCATCACGAAACATACTAGTCACGTTAACTGAAAGATTAAATAAGAATCTCTCCATACATTCGGGATTGTGAAGCACTTTTTCTTGCAATCCAGAGATACTAGTTAATCCTTCAGATTTAATCGTTCCCCAAATTCGACGTTTGATAGAAGCTAAAGCATAGTTTCTAAAGTCAAATCCATAGTAACGATATATACCTTCTAATAGCAATTGAATTTCTATATCTTCAAGTTGCTCCTGCATCATAAAGTTGTTATTTTTTGCTTGTTACAGATAGAGTGTGCTTGGCTTGACAAAAGTCCTGTTTTCTTAGAACTGCAATAATTCTATTGCAAAATCATGAGTTCAGGAAATGCCTAAAAGTATATATTTCTAGTGAATGAGCTTCAGTAATGTAGAAGTTGATGAAGTAAATCTTGTGAATGAATCAAAGTACGTCTTCAGGATAAACACCCTACATCTTATGAAATATGAAGGAACATTCAAAGAATCATAATTTAAAACAGGACTTACGGAAAAATTGCTAGAAACCTTGATTTATCGAACCGCCAAGACGCCAAGAGCGCCAAGAATTCGTAGAGTATGCATAAGTCCTATAAAAGTTAAGCTAGGGATGGAAATCTTAAATTATTTATAAAAAAATTTCAGCAATGTAGGGTGGTCATTGCCCACCTTACTTGTAGTTGAAATTTTGAATTTAGATTGAAAACAGAAAATAAAAACAAAAAAAATATCAAGTCAATCGAAAAGAAATTCATTGCTACTAGTCATAAATATCCTATATGCTTTTTGCTAAAAAGTACAGATGTTTAAAAATTTTAATTAACACAAAAGCTTCTTGTCCTTTTAACGATAAATTATTGTATGCGTTTGTCACTTCTATCTCAATCAACTATAAGCTTTGCAATTCTTGCATTCGGTTTTGCTACGGCTTTTGGAACTCAACCTGTAGTAGCTGCTTCATTCAGCGTTGTTGCTGATAAGCTCAATAATGTAAGAGGTCTTAACTTTAGTCCCGATGGCAGTCTTTACATTACAGAGTCAGGTGTGGGAGGGGATGGGAGATGCATTCCTGGACCTAGTTTGGAAGGTCTTGATTCTTGTGTAGGTACAACTGGTGCAGTGACAAGAGTGAAAGATGGTAAACAAGAGCGCATATTGGAAGGTTTACCGTCTGTAGCGTTAAGACCCGGTGGAAGTACGGGAGAAGGTCCTCAAGACATACAATTTGATGCTATGGGAAATCCTTACCTTTTAATTGGGTATGGCGGTAATCCCACCATCAAAGATTTTCCAGAAAGCGCTCCTGGTTGGGGACAACTTTATAAAGTAGATTTTCAAACGGGTTCGCTAACAAGTATTGCTAATTTTGCAAAGTATGAATTGGCTAATAATGCTGATGGGGGAAATGTCCTTGATGTCAGTGGTGAGATAGCTAGTAATCCTTATGCCCTGGCGATAAAGGAGAATACTGCTTATGTGATTGATGCAGCTGCTAATAATGTATTAACTGTAGGGCTTGACGGTAGTAATTTGAAATCTTTTGTTGTACTTCCCAAGCAAAAGATATCCAATCCCGTCTTTCCAACCCCTAGACCGGGACAGGTTTTACCTCCTGAAGCACCTCCAAGCGATCGCATTCCTGAAGAAATCGAGATTGAATCAGTACCGACAGGTGCTTCATTTGGTCCCGATGGTGCTTTGTATGTTAGTGAGTACACGGGTTTTCCTTTTCCAGTAGGAAAAGCACGTATCTTACGAGTCGCATCTGATGGCGAAGTCACGGTTTTTGCCGAAGGTTTTACTCAACTCACGGATTTAGAATTTGATGCTAAAGGTAATCTGTATGCGTTGCAATACTCCAATGTACCTCAGTGGTTGGGTACCGCAGATGCGTCTCTTATCCAAATAGCCCCTGATGGAACTCGTACAACTCTCCTGAGTGGCAATGGGCTAGAGTCAGCAACTGCTCTTACCGTCGGTCCCGATGGCGCAGTTTATGTATCGAATAAGGGCGATCGCGCAGGACAGGGACAAGTTCTAAGGATTAGTTCAACAACAAAAGTTCCTGAACCAAGTTCTGCAACTGGAGCTGTTGCGTTTGCAGTTTTAGGATTGGGTTGTTTGCTACAGCGTAAGAGAGGTCAGGGGTTAGGGGTTAGGGGTTAGGGAAAAACCCAATGCCCATTTTCATTCGTCCTGGTGTACGCAGTTCGCACAGGGCTACTTGATAGTTGCTACCGGATCATCCGGATTGGCGGGATTTGGAACTAATTGTATCAGTTGAAAGAGTGGAACTCTCCTTTTAGAGATCGCCATAATGATAGCGAGATTGAAGGAACTCAATGCGGTTATTACTAACTACATAAACAATGCGATCTACTTGAGTCAGTCGCCGCGACCATATGTTCATATCATAATATTTTAACCTTTCAGGTTTACCTGTTCCTTCAAATGGATTGCGTCTTATCTCTTCAACTAAAGATAAAACTCGAAGTGCAATCTTTCTATTTGTCTCTACCCAATAGGTCAGGTCTTCCAAAAACTGCTTGTCAAAAACGAGGTCTTGTTGTGAAATTTTTTGAGAAGTTTCAGATTGAGAAAGTTCTTCGGCTTCTAAATTTTCTGGCATTGACTTGTTATTATTCTTCGTATAAATTTAACTCCTTACGAAGCTCCTCTATAGTTTGAGGTTTATTAGTCTTGGCTTTGACACGTTGCAAAGCATCTAAAAGACGCACTGCATTTTCAGGTGACTGGAACAAGTATGCTGTTTCTATAATACTGTTAAGCTCTGAAGTGGGAATTACAGATACGCTTTCAGCACCTTCACGAGAAACAACTACAGGTTCTCGACTTTTAATTGCCTCATTGTAAATTTCATCAAAGCTGTTGCAAGCTTCGGCATAGGTTTTTTGACTAGTCATGTTCTGTTCCTGTATCCGTTTATTTTCCTATAATAAACTTTCTCGATTTATACATCTAAAATAATATTATTCCATTCAAGTTTGCTCAATCCAAAATCTAAAATCCAAAATCCAAAATATTATCACTCCATTGCGATCGCTTTCACCAATTCATTTGCTTCTTCCTGTCCTCGCTGCATTGCTTGCTTGAGGGGTTGCTGTCCGAGTAAAGCACTGACAAACTGGTTGTCAAAATTGTTCATCACAGGTGCTGGGTATTTACCCAATTGCCATGGCATACCGTAGTCTACGCCTGCTAACAGTGCAGACCGCAACTGGTCTTTGTCATATCCCAATTTCTGAGCAACAGATTTACGTGATGGCAAGGCAAAACCTGTTTGCGTCCACTTTGCCATCCCTTCTTTACCTGTAAGATAAGAAATTAATTCCCAAGCTTCAGCTTTGTGCTCTGACTGCTTGTTCATCACATAAGCAACAGTGAAAATCATTGTGCTTTTTTGACCATTAATACTCGGTACTTCTGCGGTAGCAAACTCTAAATTGGGAAAAGTTTCTATCAGATACGGAATTGTCCAACTCCCTTCAACAATCATTGCAACCTTACCCTGACCGAACATTTCACCACCAGAGTTAGTCCCAACATCAGACTTTTGTGCTGAAGAACGGTCTTTTTGATATTGGTCTACCGCCAACTGCAACCCTTCTACAGCTGCTTGACTCGCAAACGTTGCATAACCATTGCGGTCTACAACTTGTCCGCCAAAAGCTTGAATTTTGTAAGCTTGACGTGCTAATTCAGGGATTTCACCGAAGCCATAGCGGTCGATTCTGCTATCCTGGTTAAGATCTACAGAAAGTTTTTGAGAATAGGTGCGGAGTTCATCCCAAGTCCTTGGGGGGCTATCTAAGCCTGCTGTAGCAAAAGCTTTTTTGTTATAAAACAGAGCAAGCGTTGAATAATCTTTAGGAAGACCATATATGTAATTTTCATACTTAAAACTTTTTAATAGCGTTTCCTCAAAATCAGCCAAGTCAAATTCGGAGGTAATATATGCATCTAGTGGTTCCAAAACATTCTGACTCATAAGGAAAGGAGCTTCAAAAGCATCCAAATAAAAGACATCGGGTGCTGCTTCTCCAACCAACCGAGTTTTTATCACATCCATGTATTGGTCATTAATAACCTCATGTTTCACTTTGATATTTGGATACTTTGCCTCGAATTCATGCAGAACTTGTTTCAAAAGTTTTTGTTCTGCTGGGCTAGCTATCCAACCACTGAGTTTGATAGTTACTGGGGTAGGTTTCGTGGAAATGCTTGGTAAGTGCTCGCACCCAATTATCGAAAGGGCGATCGCAATCAAAACCCCTAAAAATTTCCAAATACTTCTTTTCATCTTTTTTTAAGGAGTAGGAGTTAGAGGGACAAGGGGGACAATATATTCTTCTTTCTAGTCTACCCTCCCTTGTCTACTTTCTACCCCCTACCCCCTACTCCCTACTCCCTACTCCCTAATTTAAATGCAAGCTAAAATAACGAAGAATTACAATTTTCATTTAAAACCATCAACCGATCCATCTGTGGAGATAGACATGGAATCCATTCCATTAGAGACGGCTGCTTCTTTAGCTCCAAAAATCCCTCAAATTGCCATTTCAGAACTAGCTGCAACCCCAACACCTAGTTCTACAGCCATAAAAAAGGATGCTATTCGCGCCAGCCTAAAAGCTTCTACTATGGATTCCGTGTTTGCAGCAGTGTTCGCCATAACCACCACAGGTATTTTATTAAGTCATTTTTTGGTGGAATTAGGTGCTAGCCCAATTATTTTTGGATTGATATCTTCTATTCCAATGGTGGTAAACATCATCCAACCTGTAGGTGCTTACCTTTCAGAACGCGCAACTAGCCGCTTTCGGTATTCCTTATTGACTCATGGTATTGCTCGACTCCTTTGGATGTTTCTCGTCATTGGCATTATCGTCTATAGCTTAGGACGGATTAATTCTCACCAGTTGGTTGTCATGACGTTAGTCATTGTTTTGTTGACCAATCTTTTAGGAGGACTCGGAAGTGCATCTTGGTTGAGTTGGATGGCAATGATAGTTCCCCGAAAATTGCGGGGAAGATACTTTGGATTGAGAACTAGCGCCGCCAGTCTCACTAATTTGATTTGTGTTCCTTTGGCGGGTTTAGTCGTGTCAAAATGGCCGGGAGGAACGCTACAAGGTTATGGAATCATCGTTTTTCTGGGAATTTTTGCTGGGGTTGTCAGCATTGGGTGTCAGCATTTTCAAGTGGATATGAATCCCGTGATGCAAAATGCAACTGTTGTTCCACAAACTCAGGCAAAAAATGTTATTAAACCTCAGTTAGAAAGGGTTAAAATAGCACCTAATGAAACCGCGAGCCAAAGCATTATTAATAATTCTAACTTTTTAATGTTTCTTTTCTATTTCAGTTTCTGGATGTTAGCTTTTAACCTCAGTGCTCCCTATTTCAACCTTTATATGTTAAGCACTTTAAAATTAGATGTTAGCTTGGTAACGCTTTACAGTAGCATTCAAGCTGGAGCCAATTTGCTGATGCTAATTTTATGGGGTAAGCTATCTGATAAAGTCGGCAATCGTATCATATTAATATCGGTAGGGATTTTAGTTGCGATCGCACCATTGCTATGGCTGGGGGTGGAAGTTAATTTTTTTGACATCTGGGTGTGGTTACCACTCATCCATATCTTGCTTGGAGGGACTTCAGCCGCCGTTGACTTGTGTAACAATAATATGCAGTTGAGTATTGCACCAGTCAAACAACAATCTGTCTACTTTGCGATCGCAGCTGCTGTTGGGGGTGCTAGTGGTGCGTTAGGTACTACTATAGGTGGCTTTATTGCAGAGAGTACCTTCTTTGGTGGTATTCCAGGCTTATTTGCCGTTTCTGCCTTATTTAGACTTGTAGCACTTGTCCCACTACTCTTCGTGCAGGAACAAAGAGGGCTATCTTTAGCTCAGATAATTCAAACGTTGTGGATATTCCGCAAAAAAGCAGTTCAGACTCAGTAAATGAGGGTTAGGTGCAGGCAATGCGGAAGTTACTTGTCCTAAAGCTAGATGGAGATCTAGAAAAAGTTGTGCGGGTAACGCTCGCGATCGAGGAAGAAAATAATCGCTTGGGGACGGAGGTTACTGGCTATTTGCCCGCAAACCCAAACCTAGCGATCGCAATCAACCGTTGGAGAGTAAACTACTTAAGTTTAGGCACGTCTTCCCGAGTTCAAGCAGTGGGAGCAGCAAGGCGGTGGCGTTCCGACTGCAACAGATCGGCAAGTGAGTTGCGGCAATCTTTGAATCAATGGCTTCTGTCTGAATCTTTTCGTCCCATACGGGATAAGTGCTTGCAACACCTCATGCCTCATAATGAAGTCCGAGTCCTCATACGGACTTCTAGTCAGTCATTATTAAAACTACCTTGGCATTTGTGGGATTTAATAGATAGTAACTCTTTTGCCGAAGTTGCCCTTAGTACACCAGATGTAGAACCTCGGACGACAGTAAAAACACCTACATTACCAGATAAAGTTAAAATCCTAGCTATTTTAGGTAACAGTACTGGTATTGATATTCAACAAGACCGACAAGTACTGGAAAATTTATATAATGCTGAAACAACCTTTCTTGTAGAACCAAAACGCCAGGAAATTAACAACTATTTGTGGGAAAAATCTTGGGATATTCTCTTTTTTGCAGGTCATAGCGGGGTAGAGGGAGAAAGCGGTCGCATTTGTATTAATCAGACCGAAAGTTTAACAATTGATGAACTGAGATACGCCCTAAGAAATGCTGTTGATAATGGCTTGCAACTAGCCATCTTCAACTCCTGCGAGGGAATGGAACTAGCATTTGAACTACAACAATTGCACATTCCCCAAATTATTGTTATGCGGGAACCAGTGCCAGATGTTGTTGCTCAAGCATTTGTGACATATTTTCTGCCGGCATTTGCCAGTGGTAAACCTTTATACTTGGCAGAAAGGGAAGCACGATTAAGACTCCACGGACTGGAGTATCAATTTCCTTGTGCGAGTTGGCTACCAGCAATCTTTCAAAATCCTGCCACTGTACCTCCCCGTTGGAAAGATTTAGGGCGGCGTCCCACCGATAAATGCCCCTATCGCGGTTTGTTTGCTTTTCGAGAAGAGGATGCACCATTTTTCTTTGGTAGAGAAAGTTTCTCCCACATTTTGCTAGAAGCGGTAAACTCAAAACCCCTAGTAGCCGTCATTGGACCTTCAGGGAGTGGAAAGTCTTCTGTTGTGTTTGCCGGTCTTATTCCCCGTTTGCGGCAAGAAGGTCATTGGCGGATCGTTTCCTTTAGACCGGGAACGAAACCGTTTCATGCTTTAGCTGCTGCACTTATTTCTCAACAAGAACTTTACACAAAATCTGACCAACTAGAGGAAATCACTCAATTAGCTGACTACTTACTCTACGAAGAGAATTCTTTACGCTTTGTGTTACAAAGCATACTTAGAAAAAGTTCTGGAACACGTTTATTGCTTGTTGTTGACCAATTTGAGGAACTGTACACCCTGTGTCAGGATACACAAAAGCGCCAAGCTTTTTTAGATAGATTGATAGAAGCAACAAATCTAAATAATTTCACGGTAATGCTAACGCTGCGGGCTGACTTTTTAGCACAGTCTCTTTCTTATCGCCCTTTTGCAGATGCGTTGCAGTATCGCGATTTAAAACTAGGTCCCATGAACCGTGAAGAACTGCAAGCAACGGTAGAAAAACCTGCAGGGCTTTTTGGTGTGACACTAGAGTCTGGGTTAACCGAACGTATTATAGAAGCAGTGAGCGCTTCTGCAGGAGATTTACCTTTATTAGAGTTTGCCTTGCAAGAACTTTGGGCAAAACAGAGTAACGCTCAGCTGCTTCATGCTACGTATAATGAGATCGGTGGTGTAAAGACATCTGTCGCTAGTTATGCCGAACAAGTTTATGCCAGATTGAATGAATTGGAGAAAGAACAAGCAAGACGGGTTTTTCTTCAGTTAGTGCGTCTGGGGGAAGGTACGGAGGAAACCAGACGTTTAGCTACTCGGGAGGAGGTGGGAAACGGCAATTGGAATTTGGTGATTCGTCTTGCTTCAGAGCGTTTAGTTGTGACAGGACGTGATGAGGCGACGGGTAAAGAAACTGTAGAAATTGTCCATGAAGCTTTAATTCGAGAATGGGAACGCTTGCGTCAGTGGATTGAGTTAGACCGCGACTTTCGGACATGGCTGCAGGGATTGCGGTCAGCTATGCACCAGTGGCATATCAATGGTCGGGATGATGATTCGTTGTTACGGGGAAAGCCGTTGGCTGACGCCGAAGAATGGTCGCAAAAGCGTGCAAACGAGTTGATATCGGAAAAGTCATTTATAGAAGCAAGTTTGGGATTGCGACATAGAGAACGCAAACAACGCGATCGCTTGCGTAGGGGTATTATATTAGGGTTAACTGGCAGTTTGGTTGTTGCTTTAATGCTGGCGGGTGCAGCAGGAGTGGCTTGGTGGCGAACAAATATCAGTGAAACAAACGCCAAAATCAAAGCGACTAGTGCTAGTGCTAGAGCCATTTTTGCTTCTAATCTCCAATTAGAGGGATTGACTTCTAGTTTAGAAGCTGCTAAACAACTGCGACTTTTGGAAAAATCTGGCAATGCAGAACCTGATACCAAGATAGAGGTGGTGACAGGATTGCAACAAATTTTATACGGGACTAGAGAACTCAACCACCTGACCAAACATAGCGCTGCTGTTTGGGGTGTCAGTTTTAGTCCGGATGGTCAAATACTGGCTTCTGCAAGTGCTGACAAAACCATCAATCTTTGGCGGCGAGATGGTAGCTTGATGGCGACTCTCGACGAACATGGCGAAGATGTTTACAGTGTGAGTTTTAGCCCGGATGGGCAAACAATTGCTTCTGCTAGTTTAGATAAAACTGTCAAACTTTGGAGAGTCAGTGATGGCAGTTTAATGACTACTTTGAACGGGCATACGAATGGTGTTAGAAGTGTGAGTTTTAGCTCGGATGGTCAAACAATTGCCTCAGCTAGCTTTGACAAAACTATCAAACTTTGGAAAGCCAGTGGAGGTAAGTTTCAAACTCGTCCTTACAAAACGCTTATCGGTCATCAAGATGCAGTTGTCAGTGTGAGCTTTAGCCCGGATGGTCAAACAATTGTTTCTGCTAGTAAGGATAAAACTATCAAACTTTGGAAAGCAAGTGATGGTAGTTTAGTGACTAGTTTAACCGATCATAATGCTGAGGTTCGTTCTGTTGCTTTTAGTCCAGATGGAAGAACTATTGCTTCTGTTGGAGATGATAAAACTTTAAAACTTTGGAATTTGGATGGCACTCTATCAAATACTATCTTTACAGGATGCATAGAGACAGTCACTGGTGTTAGCTTCAGCCCAGACGGTCAAACCATTGCTTCTACCTGTTGGGATGGAAATGTTAAACTCTGGAGACGAGATGGTAGCTCGATAACGACTTTGAATGGTCACAGTGCGGGAGTGACTGACATCAGTTTCCACCCTAGAGGAGGAGCGATCGCAACTGCTAGTGCTGATGGCGTAGTTCAACTTTGGCGACCCCGTGGTAACTTTATTAACACCCTCAAGGGTCACATCCAACCAGTGAGAGCAATTTTCTTCAGCCCGGATGGACAAACTATCGCCTCTGCTAGTTTAGACAAAACTATCAAACTTTGGAAAACGAGCGATGGCAGCTTAGCGCATACTTTGATAGGACATCAGGATGAGGTGCGGGGAGTTGCGTTTAGCCCAGATGGAGAAATTATCGCTTCTGCCAGTGCTGACAAAACTATCAAACTTTGGAAAAGGAACGATGGTAGTTTAATTGACACTCTGATCGGGCATCAAGATGAGGTTCGGGGAGTCGCCTTCAGCCCAGACGGACAAACCATCGCTTCTGGGGGTAGTGACAAAACTGTAAAGCTATGGCGGCGAAATCGTCAAGGTAGATTTGAAACCCAGCCTTACAAAACCATTACCGGGCATAGTCAAGCAGTCCGAGCAGTTGCATTCAGCCCTGATGGAAAAACTCTTGCTTCTGCGAGTTGGGATGGAACTGTAAAACTCTGGCGACAAGATGGTAATTTAAGAAACACTCTGGAAGGTCATAATGCTAAGGTATATACCGTTACTTTTAGCCCTGATGGACAAACTATTGCAACTGCTAGTGATGATAATACTATCAAACTCTGGAGATCTGGTGATGGCAGTTTGATAGCGACTTTGAGGGGACATAGTGCCGCAGTTTATAGTGTCAGTTTCAGTCCTGATGGTCAAACTCTCGCTTCTGTTGGTGTTGATAAAACAGTAAAAATATGGAGGCGAGATGGTATTTTAATTACTGCCTTGACCGGGCATACAGCTTCGGTGACTAGCGTGAGTTTTAGTCCTGATGGACAAACTATTGCTTCTGCTAGTGATGATAAGACTGTGATTTTATGGAATTTGAATCTTGATGATTTATTAAAACGCGGTTGTAACTGGGCGCGTTCTTATTTGAGCAACCCTAACAACGGTATGGTTCAAGATGACTACAGGCGACGTATTTGTGATGATGTTTATTAGTGGCGATCACACGGAATCTCGCCAGTTCAATACTTGCAATTGGCCCGGATCTGAAAAACCACCCGCACCTGAAAGCAGAATTAGAAAGGCGCGGAATGTGGGATATAAATCAATAGGAATCCTAAATGATTTACGAAAAACTTTAAGTACTGTAGGTAGGGCTATGCCGCACACAAGCTTTAGTTGGTGGGCTTTAGCCCTACCTATGTGTAGTTCAAAAATCAAATAGGATTGCTATAGCACGAAGGGAATAGTTTATTAACTTAATGTTATTCTAGCTTTATTGTTTAGTAACTTATATGTTAAGACAGTGGTAAAGTGGGATGATTTCACTCCTTACGATTTTGAGTATGATTTTGAAAAAGACAAACTAGCAGAGCATGGAGTCTCGTTTAATGAATCTGTTGAATGTTTCTTTTCAAATTACCAAATACGGCGAAATAAATCCTACAATGACCGCTATCAACTAATTGGGCAATCCTACAGCGGACGTAAACTCAAAATTATTTTCCAACTTAAGCCAAACAATGTAGTTCGCATTATTACCGGATGGCAAATATGAATAGAAATAATGAGATGAATGATTCCTTACTTTCGGAAGAAGAAATTGACCAAATAGTTGAGCAACAAGCTAACGATGAATCAGCTTGGGAATCAAGTATATTTGTTCAGAAAAATTCTACTTCTGTATTTCTTCCCAGTGAAGTTGCTACTAAAGCTGTTTTCTTTGCTAACTTACATCGAGAACCTAATGTAGAGGCTTGGCTTATTCGTGTGATTCAAGAAAGAATTCAATTAGAAGAAGCTGCTTTTTTACAAATAAAAGGTGAGTTGGTTAAAGATTCTAGCAAATGATAACGTATCAGACAGGGCGGGCGAGGACGCCCACCCTACAAGATAAGGTTATTCAGCCACTGTGGAACTAAAAAATCTTGTCTCCATTAGCCATTAGATTATTCAGCTACTGTCGAACTAAAAGGTCTTGTCTCCCAAACTACAACATTGTGTGTTTGAGCTGCTGTTGTCAGTGAGATTGGTTGGTGCAAGGCAATCAACTGTGCTAGTATCTTTTTTAACTGAGTTCGGGGTACAATGTCGTCTACAAAACCGTGCTTCAGTAAGTCTTCTGCTGTTTGAAACTCCTCTGGCAGTTTTTCCCGTAGAGTTTGCTCAATCACGCGCCGACCGGCAAAACCAATTGTTGCTTTTGGCTCTGCCAAAATGACATCTCCTAACATCGCAAAACTAGCCGTGACACCACCAGTGGTGGGATTGGTTAACACGGGAATGTACAACAGCTTTTCATCCCGATGACGTTGCAAGGCGGCGGATATTTTTGCCATCTGCATGAGGGAAAGCATTCCTTCTTGCATCCTAGCTCCACCAGAGGTACAAATAATGACTACGGGATAACGTCGCTGTGTGGCTTGCTCAATCAAACGAGTCAGTTTTTCTCCCACAACAGACCCCATGCTTCCACCCATAAATCGGAAATCCATTACGCCTAAAGCTATGGGTAAACCGTCTATTTGACCCAAACCTGTTTTAACAGCATCTACTAAACCGAGTTTTTCCTGAGTCTCTCGCAAGCGATCGCTATAGGGTTTGCGATCGCGAAATTGCAAAGGATCGCTAGGACGCAAGCGATCGTCTATAGATCCCCAAGTGTTTGCATCTATCAACTGACGAATTCGCTCATCACAATCAACTCTATTGTGATGTCCGCACTCCACACAAACCATTTGGTTTGCTCTGAGGTCTTTGGTATAGGTTAAGACACAACAGTTAGGGCATTTGTGCCATAAACCATCAGCAATCTCACGTTCTTGACGTTCTGGGGTAGTAGACCCTGACTTCCGTCGATTCGCAAACCAATCTAAGAGAGACTTTAAACCGCGTGATTCTTCGTTGTTTGCCATTTGTATGTTATCTGAGAGTAATATGTCGAAAATAGGTCAAGCAGCTTTTATTGTCCTTGGTCATTGGTCATTTGTCCTTTGTTAATAAATATGACAAATGACAAATGACAAACCACTAATAACTATTTTTTCAAATTCGTCTTGTAAGCAGACCCGACTTTTCGCATGCATCTTTAGTTGCCAGCTTAACGAAAATACGTAATCAAATTCAAGTCTCTTGCTCGTCTTCGTAGGGACTTAATAGCAACAAGACAGCCCACTTATCTTGTAAACGTACCTGTAAAGCTGCTGGAGTCCCAGCCCCCAAATAAGACTTCACCCCCAAATCAATAATTTTTGTTGGTATGTTATGAGCCGCAAGCAGCTCTTGCATAAGTTCTGCTTGCCAACGGGAACTTGTTGTTAACAGCGTAATCCAAGTCACAATATAATCTTATCAAAAGCTCAAAGGTAGATGGGGTGACGAGATTTACAGTTGGGGGAATAGGGAGTAGGGAGTAGGGAGTAGGGAGTAAGGAAATTTTCTTATTCCCTATTCCCCACTCACCACTCCCCACTCCCTATTCTGGTAAAAACAACCGCAAGTAACTAGACAAGATTGTTTCACCACCAAATATCGTGATGAATGCTCCTAAAGCAAGATAAGGTCCAAAAGGCATCTTTTGTCCCCATCGGCGTTGCGATAGTACAATTCCACCTCCACCCACTAATACTCCTACCACACAGGCAAGAAAGCTAGCTACAAGTAAATACTTCCAACCCAACCATGCACCCATCATGGCTGCTAATTTGGCGTCCCCTCCACCCATAGCGGTTTTTCCAAAGACAACTGAACCAATAATGGCGATCGCATCAAACAACCACAAGCCCAGAACGGCTCCAATAACTGCTATCATCAAGTGATTTGCCAATTCCTCCCAACTTGCTGTTGGTAAATAACCGATCGTCATTTGAAAAGCAATTCCCAATACCAAACCCGATTTAGTCAGTGAATTGGGTAAGGTCATAGTATCCAAATCAATCAGCGATAGCGCTAATAACCAACTGCAAAACGCCCAATAACCAATGGTTAGCGGTGAAAATTTAAAGATCCAAAAAACTAATAAAAAAATAATAGCCGTTACCCCTTCTACCAGAGGGTAACGGAGAGAAATTTTACTTTTGCAATAACGACAACGTCCTTTTAACCACAGCCATCCCAGTACTGGAACATTATCCTTGGGCTTGAGCTGGTTGAGGCAGTGGGGACAGCGAGAAGGAGGCCAAAGTACAGACAGCCCAGCAGGTAGTCTATAAACTACAACGTTGATAAAGCTGCCAACAGAAGCACCCAGAGCGAATACGATGAAACTCGCCTGGACAATTATTAAGATGTCCATTGTGTCATTTGTCCTTTGTCATTTGTCCTCTTCGTTTGTAATTTGAGAGAGTGTCATTTGTCATTTGTCCTTTGTAAAAAGATGAGTAACCAATGACTAATGACTAATGACCAATGACTAATGACCATTTAGTACGTATACGATTCAATTTGGGTCAAAGGAATAAAACACTCATCTGGCAGAAGAACTGGTTGGTGCGTAAAAATCACTTTTCCTCGGTGATTGTACCGATTAATTGCGACTCCTGAAGGTTGTCCGCTCATTTCGGGATGTACCTCACAGTAAACGTGATAAATTTGTCCTGCGGCTCTGATGACGGTTGGATCGATCAAAGCTGGCTGGTTTTTTTGATTGCTGTAGTTAGCTTGTCCTTGTTTTAAAGCGTACACCACTCACTGAATCTTGTTGTAGGTTTGTCTTATAGTTTATCCGAAAGTTTTGGCAAAGGTATGCCAAAATTTCCTTGTTCTTGATAGGTGAAATTACTCTTCTTCAAGAACTTGAATCAAGGCAGCACCCATAGCGCGGCAGCCCAATAAATTCATACCCGGAGATATTATATCTCCAGTGCGAGCACCTCTCTGTAAAACTTGTAACACTCCCTTTTCAACATAATCTGCTGCTGCCGACTGGTTTAAGCCATAACGGAGCATCATTGCGGCACTCAAGACCTGCGCTAAAGGATTTGCTTTGTCTTGTCCTGCAATATCTGGGGCGGAACCGTGTACGGGTTCAAAAACTCCTGGGTTAGAAGAACCTAAACTCGCAGAAGGTAACATCCCAATACTGCCAGTCAGCATAGCAGCTGCATCCGAAAGAATATCGCCAAACAGATTTCCCGTAACTATGGTATCGAACTGCTTGGGGGCGCGTAACAACTGCATGGCTGCATTATCTACATACATATGAGTTAGCTCCACATCCGGATACTCTTGAGCAAGTTGAGTTATGTGACTTCTCCAAAGTTGAGAAACTTCTAAAACGTTTGCCTTATCAACAGAACAAAGTTTACGATTACGTTTTCTTGATGCTTCAAAAGCTACACGTCCAATGCGATCGATTTCGGATTCGGTGTAAGCCATTGTATTTACACCCCGCTTTTCACCCGTTTCAGTAGTAAAAATGCCTTTTGGTTGACCAAAGTAGATTCCACCAGTGAGTTCTCGCACCACCAAAATATCAACCCCTTCAACCACCTCTCGTTTTAAGGACGAAGCATCAATCAACTGGGGCAGAATTGTTGCAGGACGCAAATTGGCAAATAACCCCAATTGCGATCGCAGCCCCAATAAACCCGCTTCTGGACGTAAATGAGATGGTAGAGAATCCCATTTATAACCGCCAATAGCTGCTAGTAAGACAGCATCGCTGTTGCGACAAATCTCTAGAGAATCCTTTGGTAGGGGTTCACCCGTTGCGTCAATAGCAGAGCCGCCAATCAGTGCTTCTTGAAATTCAAACTGGATATCAAATTTTTGACCCACCACTTTCAGCACGTCTACCGCCACTGCAATAATTTCAGGTCCAATGCCATCGCCAGGAAGTAAGGTAATGCGGTATTTCTGTGCCATAGTTCATGTTTACTAGATAAATGTTTAACCGTGCAGAAAATCATGCAGATTAAATATAATACCTAGCAAGTGTACCGATGACATTTTCAATTTATTTAGATGTATGCTGCTTCAACCGTCCCTTTGATGACCAGGCGCAAGAAAGAATTCGCTTGGAATCCGAAGCAGTAGCGGCAATTTTAACTGGATGTCAAAGAGGTGAATGGCAGTTACTTGGAAGTGAAGCGATAGACATTGAGTTGAAAGGTGCTTCTGATGCTGAGAGAAAAAAGCAGATCCAATTATGGATAGCTTCAGCGAAAGCTAAAATACTGATCGCAGAACAAATTGAAACTCGTGGTCTAGAACTCATTGAAATAGGCTTCAAAGATTTTGATGCATTACACATTGCCTGTGCAGAAGCAGGAAAAGCCGATATTTTGCTGACAACGGATGATAGAATGTTACGTTTAGCAGCAAGGCATCAGAAATTGTTAAAAGTAAGAGTAGGAAACCCATGCCAATGGTTAATAGAGGTGACAAATGACAAACCTGAGTGACTTGACTCAATCGCAGCTTATGCAAATAGGACTAGAGGCGCTAGCTAAATGTCTCGGTCCTGCAGGAATGCTACGATTTATGCAGCAATATAACCAAGGCAGCGGTGATTATACAAGAGATAGGGATAAAATTTTGGGCAATCCTACTCTTAGCGAAATTGTTGCTGAAATCAAGGCAAGACGACAGCAAGCACAAGTGGAAGGTTCAGATACATCACTTAAATACACACCTATGCCAACGCTAGATGTTAGCCAGTTAACTCAAGAGCAAATTAGGCAAATGGGACTAAAAGCATTGACTGAAGCCTTGGGTCATGTTGGGATGCTACGGTTTATGGAACAATATGACAAAAGTAAAGATACTCATAGGTTAGATCGGCAAGATATCATAAGCGATATGACCGAAGAGGAACATATTTTGAAATAAATTTTCATGAATCTCACCCAATTTCTCTTGCGGGAATCTTGGAAGCATATTGCAATAGCAGCACTGACTGGATCGATTAGCGGTATCTGTAGTGCGGCTTTGCTTGCCTTTATCAATAGCGCTCTCAATCGTCAAGATACATCAATTGAGACTTTGTTTTTGGGTTTTCTCGGTCTTGCAATTGCAACTCTCTTTAGCAGTCTGATTTCTCGATTTTTACTGGTTGACCTTGCTCAAGATGCTGTTTATCGGTTAAGACTTCGCTTAAGTCGTTGGATTCTCGCCTCTCCACTACGTCACCTTGAAGAAATTGGTGCAAGCCGTTTACTTGCAACCTTAACTGATGATGTTCAAGCGATTTCATTTGCTGTCTATAATCTTCCCTTTATTTGCATTGATGTGTCAGTTATAGTTGGCTGTTTAATCTATTTAAGTTGGCTATCTTGGTTCGTCTTCGCATTCACATTCCTATTTTTAGCACTGGCAATTGGTGGCGTTCAATTGCTAATAGTACGGGCAAAGTACTACATGAAGTTTGCACGCGATGAACAGGATCGACTCTTTCAGCATTTTCGCACAATTACGGCAGGTATTAAGGAACTCAAGTTGCATGCCGAGCGAGAAGAAGCTTTTTTTCATGAGGAACTCACATATACCGCTAAATCTGTCCGCAATTATCGAGTCACAAGCTTAAAAATTTTAGCGATCGCTATGAGTCTCGGAGAGGTTTGATTTTTCATTCTTTTGGGTGTATTAATTTTCGGTTTGCCCAAACTCACACCAGTCAGTAATCCAATTCTCTCCGGTTACATCTTAACGATTACCTTTATAATGCGACCTCTTCAGAGCCTCTTCCAAATTTTACCTGAGATGAACCAAGCCACCGTTGCTTTGCAAAAAATTGATACATTAGGCTTATCACTTGTAGAGCGCTCGGAAACTACAACTTTTACACAGCCATTTCCACCACAGTTTCAACGCATTCGACTACAGGGAATTACACATATCTATCATAATAAACGTGATGAACAGAGCTTCACTTTGGGACCGATTGATTTAGAATTTCAACCAGGAAAATTGATTTTTATTGTTGGAGGCAATGGTAGCGGAAAATCAACCCTTGCAAAGTTAATTACTGGATTATACGTTCCTGAAGCAGGTGAGATTCATGTTGATGACAAACTAATTACTAATCAAAATCGTCAAGCTTATCGTCAGTTGTTTGCCACCGTATTTTCAGATTTCTTTTTATTTGAGCGAATCTTAGGTATTCATTTAGACGATATTGATATCCAAGCACGAACCTATCTTAAACAACTTCAGCTAGAACATAAAGTGCAAATTAAAGAAGGTGTACTTTCTACAATCGATTTGTCCCAAGGTCAGCGCAAACGTCTAGCTTTACTAACAGCTTACTTGGAAAATCGTCCAATTTATGTGTTTGATGAATGGGCATCAGATCAAGACCCCTTTTTCCGAGACATCTTTTACCACCAACTTTTACCAGATATGAAGCGTCAAGGAAAGGCAGTATTTGTCATTAGTCACGACGACCGTTATTTTCACCTTGCCGATCGTTTGATTAAACTTGACTACGGCAAATTGACGTAATACCATTTTAGATTTTAGATTTTAGATTTTGGATTGTGAAAGTCTTAACCAGACTAACTTTCACTTAATTATGTGTCGCACTCTTTTTTCAAATTGATATTATGTGCAGCATCAATCATGGAACAATATGATAAAAGTAAAGGTCGATCCTAAGTTCTAAATACGGTTCTACATTTTCATCAACATCCTTATCTAGAATTAGAGTAAATGGAAATAATTTGAGTTTCTTAGCTTTGCCAACAGATTGTAAAATCCTTGCTCTAGCGGGTGTTGTTGGTTTTAGTATTTTGCCATTTTTACTTAAAACGAATATAGAGTTTGTAATCATTTGATTAACTCCCATACGGGGTATAGTTTGCCTTGACACGGCTTAAAGGCTTGTAAATGGATTACGGTTTTGCACTGTCGTGAGCAGCCATGTTCCTTCTCCGATGCTTGAGACTGGCTAATCTCATTAAATCATGACCTTTAAGCGGACTTAAATCCAATTAATTGGATAATGTAGAATATACAGTTCTACACTGAGTCTGGTGAAGCCAAAAGCCGAATTACTTCGATTTCTTACGAATTACTTCGTTTCACGCACTTCTCCCAAATCTTTCCTTAAATTCCTCCCATTCTACCCAGTGTACTCCTGGTGGTAAATTACCGTTCTCATCAAACTCTGGAATCACTTTCTCACACCTTAGCACAATTGAACTATTTAGTTAGAATTACTCAAAAAAGTAATAAAAATTACTTACTTAAGTTTAGAAAATTAAGTAAAAACCATACACGAATTTTGAATGCCATGCTATTAGTACTTTACAAAATGTAATACTTTTAACTGAATATAAAAATTTGATAAATTTTTTTAGTACAAAAAAATACTTTCTTTAAAGCTGGTTGCATTTTCCGAAACCATCCTGACAAGTTCTGAAATTAAAGGCTAAGCTTGCTGTACTCAATTATTCGAGTTGAACATCTCAAGTAAAATCACTAACGCATCAGTACGGTTATTTACTGTGCGGGTAATGGCGTTTTTTGTATCAAAAGAACAGTCAGTATGATGCGGAAAACCAATCGGTATAATTGCAAACTCCAAGCCTATTAGTTATGACAAAAGAACTGGCTATTCATACCCGTGGACTGACTAAGCAATTTGACAGACACGTTGCTGTCAATAATATCGACTTGGAAATCCTGTCAGGTGAAGTTTATGGGTTAATCGGTCCTAATGGTGCAGGGAAAACAACTCTCATCCGGATGTTGGCGGCTGCTGAAGAGCCGACAACGGGTGAGATTTATATAAACGGCGATCGCTTACTACGGGACAAAAGCAACCCCACTCTCAAAAGACGCTTGGGTTACTTACCAGATGACTATCCTCTTTACGAGGAACTCACTGTCTGGGACTACTTAGATTATTTTGCCCGCCTGTATCGGTTGCGCGATCCACGTCGCACTCAACGCCTACATGAGGTTTTAGAACTTATTCAATTAGGTAACAAGCGAAATAGTCTGATTTCTACCCTGTCACGAGGGATGAAACAACGCCTGTGTCTTGCAAGAACCATCATCCACGAACCCATTGTATTACTATTAGATGAACCAGTCTCCGGACTCGATCCTATTGCTAGGATGCAGTTTCGTGAAATCATTAAAGTTTTGCAAGAAGCGGGAATGACAATATTAATTTCCTCTCACGTTCTTAGCGATTTAGCAGAACTGTGTACATCTGTGGGAATCATGGAACTTGGTTTTTTAGTGGAAAGTACTTCTCTCCAACAACTCTATCAGCGCCTTTCTCGTCAACAAATTGAGATCTCTACTTTAGGAAAATTACCAGAACTATTAGGCGAATTAAAAAATAATCCTTTCGTACAAGAATGGGAAGTTTTACCTGCTAAGAATAGCGTGCGTGTTAATTTTTCTGGAAAACAAGAAGATGGTGCGGATTTGTTGCGATCGCTAATATCAGCCAATATTCCCCTCACTGATTTTCACACCACTCAAGAAGATTTAGAAACGATTTTTCTCAACTTAGGTCACAAGCAAGCATCTTAAATAATCCAAAATTCAAAATCTGAAATATGAATGATTTAATAAATAAGCTGGGTGATTGGAACCCACAGTTTTTTAGGGAAATTAAAGGACGCTTAAAGGGTTTTAATGTTGCGAGCGCAGTTGCTGTATCGTTTTTTAGTCAACTAGTGCTATTTCTCTATCAATTGCGGGAACTACCCACTGAATTTTATTCAATAGAAGGACAATACTGTTTTTTCCGTTCGGAAGCCATAGAAAAACGGCAGATTCTTAGTCGGCAAATAGAAAACCTTTCCCAACAAATAAGTAAATATAGCAGGACTGACCCTTTTGAAAAAAACAAAATTGCTGAATTACAATCGCAAGTCGATAGATTACATCAAAAAGTCTCCGAGCTATCAAGTCAGTATTGCCCCGTTGACCAAATTAATATGCAAATGTGGTGGCGCGACCACTGGCAATACATTTTCTCTACACTCACTGTAGTTTTTCTCTTCACGTTGTTAGTAGCAGGCACTTATTTGCTGATCGATAACTTAGCCACAGAAGAACGGCGAGGAACTCTCAATTTTATTCGTCTCAGCCCTCAGCCAGCAACAAGTATTTTGATTGGCAAAATGCTAGGTGTTCCAATATTAATCTATCTCGTTATCTTAGCAGCATTGCCCTTTCATCTATTTACAGGACGTAGTGCCAATATAGCGACCAGTCATATTTTAAATTTCTGGGCAGTCACAATCGCTTGTTGTATTTTCTTCTACAGTGCTGCACTACTCTTTGGTTTATATTGCCGTTGGTTTAGTGGTTTTCAGCCTTGGTTGGGTAGTGGTGCAGTTTTACTGTTTCTGATAATTACAATGCAGTCGATATGGTCTAGTCCATACGTCAGGTATTCAGCTATCTGGTTTCAACTGTTCAGTCCACTGGACATAACAGCATACCTTTTTCCAAATTTGTTTCTCCATCGGTACAATTGGGAAATGCTGCAAAACGTGCAGTTTTTCTATCTACCAGTAGGAAAAAGTCTTTTAGGCTTAGTGAGTTTGCATTTATTAAATTACGGGTTATGGATTTACTGTTTGTGGCAAGGACTAACACGCTGCTTCCGTAACTCAAATACAAGTCTCTTAAGTAAGGGTCAAAGTTATTTTCTGGTCGCTTGTACTCAAGTTCTTCTTTGGGGGTTTACTTTACAGTATACGAAAAATTATTCGCAGCCCTGTACTCCAAATGGTGCTTGCGTTAGTTTTTACGATGTGAATTATCAAATTTCTGAAAATTTTGGATGGATTCTATTCTTTAACTTATTTCTATTTTTTGGGTTACTTGCAACTCTCTCACCTCACCGTCAAACCGTACAGGATTGGGCAAGATACCGACACCAAAATGTTTCTGGCAATCAAAGTGTGAAAAATAACTTCTGGCTAACCGATCTAATTTGGCGTGAAAAAAGCCCGATACTAGTAGCAGCATTGATTTATCTTGCGATCGCAACTACTCCGTTCATGATTTGGCTTTTACTAGTACCCGCTTTAAATGTTAAGCATACCTCTAGTTTAAATTTGTGGATTAATCAGGTTGATAGATTAAACGCAATTTTAGGGGTAGCTATGTTTATCACCTTGATGATGGTTTGTGCTGCGATCGTACAAAGAGCGTTATTGATGAAAACGAAAAAACGGTTTTTCTGGGCATTTGGTATTGTGTTTGCACTGTTTTTCTTACCTCAATTCGCGCTAGCAATCTTTCATCTGAAACCTTCTACATATCCCATTTTTTGGTTATTTTCTACTTTGCCATGGGTCAGTTTGGAATTTAGTTCAACACCTACGATTTTTGTAGCTTGGTTGGGAGAGTTAGCAATTTTAGGGTTGTTAATTTGGCAGTTAGTCGAGCAAGTGAAGATTTTAGGAGAATCTGCTACAAAAGCATTGCTAGTCAAAGATTAGACCAATTTGAAAAAAGAATGTCACGATTTTGAGGGCTGCAATATAGCCTCACATTTCTAATGTGAGGCTATACAAACAAAGCCCGCCTACGCGGGCTAATGAGATGCATCTTCATACAGAAATGGTATTAGGTGAGAGTTAAGCCTAAAAAAGTCTTTCTCAATCCAAAATCTAAAATCTAAAATCCAAAGTTTTTATGATGCAAAATTTTCTTGAGCGATTAGGAGACTGGAATCCTCAACTTTTACGAGAAATTAGAGGACGGTTGAAAATACATAATGTCCTACTTACAATTTCAACATCTCTACTAACTCAGCTTATATTATGTGTATTTTTTGCAGTCAAGCTACCACCAAATCGTATTACTACCGCTTCCAACTATTCCGTATATTGTACGGGATCTCAAAATAATGGTGAATACAGATGCCTGCACGATGGCTTGGGTCATTATCTTATCAATTGGCAGCTTTTCTGGCAGGATATATTCACATGGTTGAGTATTATTGTCATTGCTGCTCTTTTGGTAGCCGGAACCTATTTGCTGACAAGTGATTTAGCAACAGAACAACGGCGAGAAACTCTCAACTTTATTCGACTCAGCCCTCAATCCCCAAAAAATGTATTGTGGGGCAAACTGTTGGGTGTTCCTATTTTGCTGTATATTGCAGTAGCCCTAACAGTTCCTTTACACTTATGGTCGGGATTAGGGGCAAAAACCCCCTTTTGGTGGATTCTAAGTTTTTACGCTCTTGTATTAGCTGCCTGTATTTTTTATTACAGTGCTGCTCTACTCTTTGGTTTAGTTGGGTCTTGGTTAGGCGGCTTTCAAGCTTGGTTAGCAAGTGGTGTAGTTCTTGGCTTTCTTATCCTGACTAGACTGTGGTTTGCCAATTTTCCAACGGATTCTCCCATAGCTTATATAAAAGGTCTCAACCCATTTTATTTAATTCCCAATTTAGATAAAAGCTCTTTTTTCACAGGAGTTCATTTGTGGAAAGAGTTGTCTTGGTTTACGTTTCCGTTAGGAGTTAGTTTTGTCACTGTTGTTATCTTTTTTGTCTTTAATTACAGCATACTTGCTTGTTTTATTTGGCAGGCTTTATGGCGCTGTTTCCGCGATCCAAACTCTACTATGCTGAGCAAGCAGCAAAGTTATTGGCTGACCGCATACTTTGCCTTCTACACTTTAGGATTTGTCGAAGGGAAAAGGGTTGTTGACAATTCATATTACCAGTCATTAGGTTTGCGTGAGAAGATTGTGTGTATTTTGTTCTTAAATTTGTGGCTATTTTTATTTCTGATAGCTGCGATTTTACCTCACCGCCAATTATTACAAGATTGGATACGCTACAGAAAAAGTCCCAGTGGTAAGACTTTCCTGAAACGTTCATTAATTCACGATTTAATTTGGGGTGAAAAAAGCCCAGCACTAGTTGCGATCGCATTAAATGCAATAATTCTGATAACTCCTTTAATTCTGTTAAGTTTACTAAATTATGAAAGAGATACTAACAGAAGTAGTCCTTTTTTTGCTCTTGCTTTAGCTGGTAGTTTAGCTATGGTCTATGCAGCTTTAGCACAATTTATGTTGTTCATGAAAAATCGATATCGCATTTTCTGGACGATAGGTATACTGACTACCACGATCGTACTACCAGTAATAATTGCATTCATGTTTGGTGCGAACACGCCAAACAACTATTTTTCATGGTTGTTCTCAGTAGCCGCACCACTTATTGCCTTATTTTCTGAAAGCTACGCACTGTCTTCGATGGAAGTTTTGATAGCTATTCTGTGTCAGTGGGCAATTGTGGGACTATTAGTTTTTAAGTTGAAGCAGCAATTAGAAAAAGCTGACGAGTTATCAACAAAATAACTCCATATAGCAATTCTACTTGAATCGTGAAATAAAGAAACCCGGTATCTGGAAGATACCGGGTTTCTGAGTCTCACTAATTGTTCAAAAATCAAATAGGAGTTTTATATAAATTGACACTATAATATAACACGTTATTATGTAGTTAGTCAATAAATTAGGAATCCTATATCATAGAAATAGTTACTGTATCTTTACTATCAAGAATTATCTAAACCGCTTCTCTCATGCAACCCAAGCACCCCTGGTTACAAAAATCTTTAGAAAAACTGGAAGAACTACCTCAAATCCAAACAACTGCGACTGTAGAACCTTTCCAGGTGGATAATGCGATCGCTGATGGATTGTTAACTATCTACACCCCTCAAAATCAACTTGAATATATATTAGTACTAGAGCGAGGTTGTTAATTTTTGATAGTCAATATATTAACACAATAACTACATAAATATAAATATGCCGATGTAATACGTTATTATGTACTCTGCAAATAAATATTGAATGCACGCAAAATTAAATCATGCGTCTTAAAAAGCTGCATATTCAAAATTTTAGAGGATTACGGGAAGTTATCTTAAATTTCCCTCAAACCAACTTAATTGTGTTAATTGGTATTAATGGTGCAGGAAAATCATCGGTTTTAGATTGCATGGCGATAATGTTAGCTCAATTTGTAGCTAGACTCCGCAACAGTAAAAAAGTAGAAGTGCGGTTGACAGAAAATGATATAAACATTCATTCAGATTTTACGGCTAATACTATAACAATTTTGACAGGAGAGAGAGAAAGCTTATCTTGGAGAATGGTTCAAGAACGTGTATATAGACAAAATCCCAGTAACTATGATGAAATTAACAATTACATTAAACGCTTACAAGAAAATTTCAAAAAACAACCTAATTTAAATTTGCCAGTCATGGTTTATTATCAAACTCATAGAATGGTTTTGAAAAATCCCTATACCTTGAATAGCAAGGGCAGTAAGAAAGCTAAAAAAGAAGTCCATTATCAATTCTATGCTTATGAAAAAGCTTTTTCTACTGGAGTTAATAACTTCCAAGATTTTTTTGATTGGTTTAAAGAAGAAGAAGATTATGAAAATGAAATTAGATTAAGGGGAAATTCCGATTACAGAAACCCAAAATTAGAGATTGTAAGAAGAGCTATTATAAATTTTTTAGAGAGATTTTCTAACAGTCATTTTTCTGACTTGCGAGTCGTGAGGTCAATAACAGAGAGGAATGCCAATTTCGACCAGATTTCCAGTCAACCTTCATTGACTATTACAAAAAATAGTCAAGATTTAAGGTTAGAGCAACTCTCGGACGGTGAAAAGATGTTATTGATGTTAGTCACGGACTTAGCAAGGCGATTGGCGATCGCTAACCCAAGTTCTAATGATGCATTGTCAGGTGAAGGAATAGTTTTAATTGATGAAATAGACCTACATTTACATCCTCAATGGCAAAGGACTGTAATTCGGAGTTTGACACAAACCTTTCCCAACTGTCAATTTATTGTGACTACTCACTCGCCACAAGTCTTGAGTGGAGTTAGAAGAGAAAATGTATTTATTTTAGAAAATTCTCAGCTAATAGAGAATACACCTCATACTTACGGCAAAGATAGTAACTCTATTTTATATGAATTAATGAATGTAAAAGAAAGACCAGATGAAGTACAGCAGCAGATAGATTCCTGTTTTCAATTAATAGATGACGGTCGTTTAGAAGATGCTAAGTCGGCTTTACACAAATTATCTGATTTGCTTGGTGAAGATGATTCAGAAGTCGTCAGAGCTAATACACTTATTGGTTTTTTAGAATAATAAATAGTATGAAGCGGATTGTCAAAGATAAGGAACCTCAATCATTACTTGAACATAGGGTAAAAAATTTTTCCGATTATGATAATTTTCCTAAAAAAGATGAACTACGAGTATCGCTACTAACAGAACAAGGGCATATTTGCTGCTATTGTATGCAACGCATTAGTGATTCTAGAATGAAAATTGAACATTGGAAATCACAAGATGATTATCCGGAATTACAATTAGATTACAATAATTTACTTGGTGCTTGTCAAGGTGGTCAAGGTTCGCCAAAGCACTTGCAGCATTGTGACACAAGGAAGGGCAATACAGAGATTACTATAAATCCTACTGATAATAATAGAAATTGCGAAGATTTAATTAGATATCGTGGTAACGGACAAATTTATTCTGATGAGGTAACTATAAATGATGAGTTAGAGAAAGTTTTAAATCTTAATATGCAAACTTTGGCTAATAATCGAAAAGAAGTTTTAGAGATTGTAATTCAACAATTGACTAAAGAACGTCCCCAAGGAAATTGGACAGTAGCAATGTTAACTCAAAAAATTAACGAATGGAACAATAAACAACAGGACGGTAAGTATAAACCTTATTGTCAAATAGTTATTTATCATTTAAAGAAGAAATTATCAAGTTTTTATAATATTCGTCTATAAAAACATAAAAATATATGACTTATCCAAATAGTATTTGACCGCACTAATGATGAAGATATACCGTAAACACGGTTTTTCCCAACCAGAGTTCTATAGCGGAAACTAGGCTCTGAGCAGGAGTGCAGCCAAGGAAAATTTCAGGCTAGTAGGCTTGATTCCTTCATCCGCAATTAAGTTTAAAGTATCAGTATCTTGTACTAGGCTGATAACAAAAGTTGCATCATTCAGTTTTACTTTGTCTCCATCTGTGTATTCGCGCAGGAGCTTTTGTACACCCTTAGTCTCTTTCCAAGCATTTAATTTTTTAAAATAATTTCTGACCGTTGCCCTATCCAGCCCAGAGGGAAAACTATCGAGCATACTGACTCGGCGCTGGATTCGAGTAATGCGTTCTGAGGTAATATTAATATTTTCCAGTGTCTCCGGTTGTGCTAGTTCTGTAGAACGTTGTTGTTTGAGCGTGACTAGTTGGTTGTAGAGTTTTTGCAGTTCAGACAGAAGATATTTAGTAGAAAACACATCCCCTGCTTCTGGGGTTTTAAAGGCAGTGGCTATGGCTACTCCGTATCCGTCCCTTTCAAAAGTTTGGTCATTCCAGTAAACAGTTTGTTGCTGTTGAGGAATTGGTTCGCCGTTTGGTCCAAAGTATTCTACAGTCATCGCTACTAATCCAGTTGGCTCATCTTTTTCTCCTGTACGCCGTCCTAAAGCAATCGGTTTAGCTTGGTAATCTTCCCCCAATTGCTCAATTAGTTTGCTGAGTTCTTCACTATGTAAGATTTCGTTTTGAGTGTAAAGATCGCGATTTGTTTCCTGTTTTTGAAAAGTTTCTTCTTGAAGGTTACGTTGCTCCATACGTCTTGCTTTAACTAAGCTGTTAAGAAAATCAATGTATCCTGGGAGAACTTCATCATCAAACAAGGTGTCTCCATAAATAGAAGCTCCTAGTGTATCGACACTAGAAATACTAGGAATTTCTCCATCAGAACCAACAAGATCTCCTACCAGTTTTTTATTGAGGTTGTTTAAGCGGCTGGCTTGTCGCAATAACTGGCTTTCACTATTAGCATAGTAAATATATATATTTTTACATTTATGCTGCTTGGGTCGGTCGATTCGACCAATTCTCTGTTCTAAAATCATTGGGTTCCACGGTAAATCTATATTTATTAAATAATCAGCATCTTGAAGATTTTGACCTACTGATAGAGTTTCAGAACCAATTAAAACAGAAATCTCTTCTTCTTTGGATGGTCGTTCTGCCACCGTTTTACAAGTTGCTGATGGAGCAAATAACCGAAATATTTGTTGTCGCTTTAAACCATTTCTATGATTTCTTTCTTGAAGAAAATTGTAAGGTGTTACTTGTAGCGATCGCTTAGAAACACCTTGAAATAGACGTTTTAAAAACGGGTTCGTTTCTGGTAACTGCTGCCAAGCATCCTCTCGAGTGATAGGTATCAAAAAGAAATAAAGTTAACGATGTCTCATCTTCACTCACATTTAACCGCAACAAATTGAGATGGGGATGATGCGATCGCTCAATGGGTAAAAGTATTTCATAACCATTAAAGTTGATAAATTCTGCTAGAGCGCCGGTCGAGTAGAAGGTGTTGACAAATTACGCATACCATGTATAAGCAGGGATGTGGATTCCTCAAAGCTTTATACAACCTTGTCGGTTTGATAGCTTAAAAAAGCAAGGGTTTGGGAAAGGCACCCTCTTGGTTCTCAGGAAAGCGCTCTGGGGAAACCGACAAGGGCAACTAATTCACCGCCATCAATATCAATACATACTTATATTTACTGTCTATCTAAAATTGCTCGACTATCATAAATTATTAACTCCATATTTTATCTAAAACTCCAAATAATATATTTATAAATATCAGGAAAAATATATCACAGTCTTCGGAGGGTGCAGGCATTTCTTCAGAGGTTGAGTAAGGGGTATTGACAAGATGTACATTTTTTGGCGATGGTAAAGATAAATAAAAATAGTATTGGGAGTGCAAATACTATGCGTCCGGAAGTTTGGAACCCACCAATAGAACTATCAGCCGAAGAAGAAAAAGTGGCAAAACGTGTACGTAAAGCCAAATTATTTGTATTTTTAAGGCAAATTCGTCATGAATTATTTGATGATGAATTTCAAATGGAACTGGCAACAGTTTTCAAGGATAGTAGCGTTGGTTTATCGCCAATACCACCAGCACAATTAGCACTCTTCATAATTCTACAAGCATATACAGGAGTTTCAGATGATGAAGCCATCGAAGCAATTGAAATGGATAGACGATGGCAGCTAGCTGTCTTATTGTCTAGATTGTGAGCAACCACCTTTTGGCAAAGGAACACTAGTAAAATTCCGTGCGCTTTTAATATCAAAGTCCTTTGATAGAAGGTTAATCGAAAAAACAATCGAAATGGCACATTTATATGAAGGTTATAATCCTAAGTCGTTGAAAGTTGCACGCTTATTCCAGCCCACTATGGGGAGCGGCAAGAGTTGAAGACACATACAATTTGTTAGGTCACGCACTTAAGAAAGCATTACAAGTAATAGCTCAAGATTATCAGCAAGATTTAATGACTGTTGCAGTAAGTGCTGGTGCGGATATAATAACAGAAACCAGCCTTAAAGCAGCTTTGGATTTAGATTGGGATGACCCAGAAGCTCGCTCCTTAGCGTTATCTACAATATTACAAACATTGAATTCAGTTGAGTCTTGGGTCAAACAAAAAACAGAGTTATCAGCTCAAACAACTACCGAGGTAAATAAAAGTATTGAAGATGCGAGGTAAAATAAAACAGCTTTTGTTCTTGATTGGGAAAATTACTTAATTTACTGTCCGAATGGCGTTAGTTTGCCATTTAATGAAGGAACTGTTGTTCACTTCCCAAAACAGGAATGTCAAATATGTCCTCTACGCTCTCAATGTACAGAGAGTAAGCAAGGTCGTAGTATTTCTATCCATGCTTCGGAGTCTCTACTTGTAGAACTGCGTGAACGTCAAACTACTGAGAGCGGGCGTGCAAAACTTCGCGAACGTGTTAGTGTTGAGCACGCTCTAGCTCATATTGGTCAATGGCAAGGAGATAACGCTCGCTACATTGGTTTACGCAAAAATCTTTTTGATCTTCGACGTATGGCTGTTGTCCACAATCTCCACGTTCTTGCTCGTATGTCTGAAACTAACGTTGTTTAAAATCTCTAATTTTATTAACACATACTATGTCTAAATAGCACCGTTAGAAAACGTTTAATAACTTTTGGTAGTATCCTACCCTTATTTGTTGTTGCCATACAGATAACAAACTATTAGGTATGAAAATTTTTCGTGAAGACTGCAAAACACTTATCTTAAAAAAAAGAAGTATTCATTCCTTTCCACGGTCACCGTCTTTGTCGGCGCGGATTTAATAACGCGCCCTTCGCTTTCATGGTGTATTTTTGATAGTATTTATCTATGTAATTTTTGGAGTTTTAGATAAAGTTTTGAGTTGACAATTTACGAGAATCGAGCAATTTTAGGGAAATAGTAAATGTAAATATGTGTTGATATTGATTGCTGTGAATCAGTTGCCCTTTTCGGTTTCCCCAGAACGCTTTCCTGAGAACCCGGAGGGCACCTTTCCCAGACCTTTGCTTTTTTAAGCTATCAAACCGCCAGGGTTGTATAAAGCCTTGAGGAATCCACATTCCTGCTTATCCATAGTATGCGTGATTTGTCAACACCTTCTACTCGACCGGCGCTCTAGTTCGTCTTCCTCATACTCTTCAGTATGCGGGTTTGGCAGTAAATACTTCCATCGCATGAAAAATTCGTGTTTTGCATCAAAACCGGGGTCAATATCAAGTCGCCAGTATTCACTTGTGGTTAAGTCTTCGATAATCGAAGCAGGTAAATCAGCTACTTTCATATATCCAAAATCTCATAACATCTACGCCAAAACCTTCTTCACCAATTCTGGGATCTGAGAAGGACGTTCAGCGACTGGAACCTTTGTGTGAGAAAAAGCAGATACTTTGCTTTTTGCTGTCCCAAAATCAGGATCGCGTCCGATCGCAGCTGCTAAAGTCCCAGTTTGACGCCATTGCTTGACAGGTGGTGCTTGTGTTCCTGCAATGTAAGCAATCACTGGTTTGTCAATGGCTTCAGCAATGTAATGGGCTGCTGCTTCTTCACGACCTCCACCAGGTTGTCCAACTAAGACGATCGCCCTAGTTGCTTCATCTTCATCCAAGATTTCCAACCATTGCAAAAAAGATGAACCGACGATCGCATCACTACCAATGCTAACGCTGATTGACTGTCCTAACCCAGCATGAGTTAATTCCCTAGCAACTTCATAAGTGAGAGTTGTACTGCGACTGAGAATTCCCACCGAACCAGGGATATAAAATTCGCTTGGTTGAGTCCCCAAGAGAATTTTTCCCGGTACGATAATACCAGGGCTATTGGGACCTACCACTATGGTTTCTGTTGCCTCTGCTTTACGCAAGAGTTTTACCATATCTAACGGTGGTACGCCAGGAGAGATAATAATGAGTTGGTGGATACCAGATGCGATCGCTTCTAATGCTGCATCTAAAACTTGGTACGGATGTACGCAAATAATTGTTGTATCAATGACGCCATATTCTCCTACGACCTCCTCAACCAAATCATAGACTGGCAAACCGTATATTTCCTGTCCGCCATATCCTGGATTGACCCCTGCTACCACATTGGTGCCGTATGCTTTCATTTGTGTCACATGAGTGACTGTAATGTACTCACAAAATCCTTGAATTAATACTTTGCTATCTGGTGTTAAATTCATAAGCTTTTTCAAAACCTTCTATGTGCAGTCGTTGCTTTGGCAAAACGGACTGCTTCTGCCACTGCTTCATCTAGATTTTCTACCACCACCACAGGTGCATCACCTGGGGTTTTTAAAGTTGCTAGATATTTTCTAGCTGTATTGAACTCAGAACCAGCAAGACGGACAACCAAGCGGGGAAAATGATTGTCTCGACGGTTTTTACCGCCGTTAGACCTGACTAATTGTGGCTTAAATGTGCTGGCGCTATTTTCCACAAAGTTTCCAATGATTTCTACAACTTCTCCACTTTGAGGAATGCTACCCAAGAAGTTAATCAGTATCACGTGAATACTTTTGTCAACAGCCAAGCTGTTTAATGCTTTTTCCAGACGTTCTGTCAAAGTTGTTGGTGAGGGATCGGTCACGGAAGCATGGCGCAGATTGAGACAAACACTTGGTTTACCACCAGCATTCACGACTAAATCTAAAGTCGCCATCACCGAGCCTGCACCATTACCCAGAATTGCTATCTTACCGTGCATTTCTACAACATCCCAGTCTCCCAAGTTTCTTGCTATCTCTCTCTTGGTACGGCGGTTAGCAATTTTAGTCGCAATTTCGGTAATATCTGGATGACGCCCAATGGCTCGTTCGTTGACGCTTACAGTACCATTAAGAGCCATAATTTGACCGGAAGCACTGACTCCCAAGGGACTAATTTCAATCAAATCTAGGTCTTTGTCTACAAACAATTGGTACATTTTTTCTACAACAGCACTAACCGACTGTATTAATGAGCCTTGCAAGCCCATTTTTAGTGCTAATCGTCGAGCATAAAATGGCGAAAATTCTCCATCGACAATCACGTGTTGCATCTTTTCTCCTGCTGATTCCCAATCCCAATCAATATCAGGCTCCGTGCAACCTAATAGGATGGGTCTGCAAACAGCAGTGTCCACAACAACGGCTAAATAAAACTCCTGTTCGGCATCATACTTTGCTTCTGCTAGTAACACTTCTGGTAACTCACCAAAAATTGGCAAATTAAAGATGTGTTGGGCGGCGGCGATCGCATCAATTGTTGTTTCTACAAATCTGACCCCACCAGCTTTTGCTCGTCCGCCCACATGCACTTGGGACTTTAACACAACAGGATAGCTAATTTTTAACCGTTTTAGGTCTGTAGGATGGTCAATTCGTTGAGACGGCAATACAGGAATGCCGATTTCCGAAAACCATTCTTTAACTTGATACTCTAACAAATCCATTGCCTTACACCTTTTTTGCCACAATTTTAGGGTTGCTGCGGGGAAGTCTAAAGCATAAATGCTGCATCCCGATTAAGAAATTTAATTTAGCTATAAATACTTATTGACGCTATCAATTTTATTGAATGCAGTAAATGGTCACGCACTTCAAGCGTTGCGCGTTTGTGGAGGTCTTGCAATCACCCTAGAGTAGAAAAGTACAAGACATAATGTCAAAAAACCTTGATAAAGTTATTTAACTGAGTATTCCCTCCTAATTTTTAGAACACTAACCTGTGAGCCAATCCATAGTTCAGGTTAACAATGACAACATTTGTATTGACTGACCCCTAATTATGGCACAGACGCTTGGTTTCAATAGAAATCAAGCATATCAGTGTTTTCAATGATATAGATGAATTTCTTTAGAGAAATCAAATAGGTCACGAATATAGGGGTTCTGCCCTCCTGGGAGAGAAGCCCTGCACAAGAATGTCCTGCTCAACCTAGTGGTCTGTTGCATAAGTTCTGGTAGGTAAGTTTGCTCAGATATCCGACATCGCAGAAGTTGTCGAGGATCTTGCAACCCCTCAAAATTCTTTTTTTCAAACTGTTGTTAGTTTAGACCAAAAGATTGGAATACTACACTTAGGGTGTTTTGCTGAGGTTGAGTGCAATGCTTAAAAACTATTTTTCTCTTGGTAATAATTACTAATTTATGTTAGAAAATTGTCCACTTGTATTTATAACGATGGTTGGTTAAGCTGTGTATCCCTATTCAAAAAACGGAACCCGTGCATCTAGCACTCTCGATAAAAAAAATATAAAAGAGCAGGATGGGTCTATGAAAGTAGCAGCCCAACAAGAAGATTTACAATTCTTAGCACAAATTTTGCAGGAACAGTTACGTGCAGAAGTTCCATCTGGCGATTTATTCCAAGTTAAGTGTGCTGTAAAAGATGACCAGTTAATGGTTTTAGCTCAACACTCTGCAGGTGTGATGGCTAATACAGAAACAGTATTTGCGGTATTGGAGGAAGTACTACAATCGCTACCAGGTCGCCAAGAACAGCAGGTCGAACTTTTTTTAAGAGTGGTTGGACAAAAGCTGCCTTATACCAAACATTCTCTAATGCTGAGGACACCAGCAACATACGCTCCATTTGAAGTTGAGGAAATTGAAGAACCCGAAGATATTGAATTAGAGGACATCAGGACACCGAGAACTCGCAATTTTCACGATATGTCAATTGAGGAAGACAGTCACCTGCGGGGATTCTCCTCAAGTTCTGGAGAACTGTCTATTAACAGTGGAGACAGAGGAAGTTTTTCTTCATCTTTTCTCAATTCCTCACTCCCAGACATCTCTGATGACGATGAACCATTCGATCCAATGGCAGATGCTCCGGATTTGTCTACTTATTCGTCATCAAAGCCAACACGGAAAATAAAAACTGTTTTGGTAGGCGCAGCCCTTGCAGTCATTGCTTTATTAAGTGGTGCTACTTACTTTTTGACTCGTCCTTGCTCTATGTTGGAGTGTAAAGAAATACAAACAGCAAGGCAGTTACAACAGTCATTGGATCGACTTAAGCTCAATGCTCGGTCTGAAAAAGAATTACCAAAATTGCAACAACAACTAGAAGAAACAAGTATATCTCTAAAAGAAATTCCTTTTTGGTCGCCTTATCATCAAGAAGCAGAAAAACTTTTAACCAGTTTTTCTGGACAGTCTGAAAAAGTTAACCAGGTGATTAAAGCATTTGGGGTGGGTGCAATAGCTGTACAAAAAAGTAAAACTCCAGCAACTAGTATGCAGGACTTACAAGCAAGACAGCAGTTATGGCGGCAGGCGATCGCACCACTAGAAGTGATTAATTATAATAGCGAACTCTATAAATTAGTACAACCTAAATTACTGATTTATCGTGCTCATTTAAAAGTTGTAAAGCACCAATTACTTGCGGAAGAAAAATGGATTAAAAAGCTAGCTGCAGCAAAAGCTGTGGCTGTGGAGGCTTCCAAACGAGAAGCAACTGCCAAAACCTTACAAGAATTACAAAAAGTTCAAGCAACTTGGCAAGTTGCAGTGAGTGCTTTGGCAGTGATTCCACTTAGCAGTTCGGTCTACAAAGAATCACAAAAGCTTTTAGGGGAATATAAACCGTACTTAGCGACAGCACGCATTCATGCGACTAAGGAATTATTAGCCGCTAAAACTTATAACCAAGCTGTGACGTCAGCCAACCTTGCTAAACGATACGAACAACAAAATCAATGGCAAGCGGCTGTCACTCATTGGAATCAAGCTGTGAACTCTGCCAAGCAAGTGACTGATGATAGTATGTATTACAGTCAGGCACAGACTTTAGTAGCACCATTATCTACTGCCCTTAAGCAAGCGCAAGATAAGTTACAAACCGTTAGTTTGTTTCAAAGAACTCGTACTGACTTAAATAAAACCTGTTACAGTACAATTCGCATCTGCAATTATAAGGTGGATAATCAAGGAATTACTGTTCAGTTGACCCCAGAGTACCAACAAATAATACAAAGTAGCGTCACAAATGCAAGCGAACAAAGCACTACTGATGTTGCTGCAAGCAATCAAAGTAGTGCTAATACTGCTACAAACGCATCCGAGTATTTACAAAAGTTGCAGCAAAATTTGGATATTATTAGTGACAACGTTAGCTTACCCCTAATTATTTACGATATTCAAGGCAATGCGATTTACGTTCACAATCCAGAAGGGAGTAGGGAATAGGGAATGGGGAGTAGGGAATGGGGAGTAGGGAATGGGGAATGAGGAATTTATTAATTTCCTATCCCTTCTCTGTTTCCGCTTCTAAAAGTTTGGACAAAGTTACCCACAATTAGATAAATTTGGACAAACCTAACTCTACGGTATAAGTTCGCTCAACTAGAAGCGCATCGCTGCTTGGTTCCGTTGCCTTGTGACGAAGGTTCCTTGACCACCAGTTCCCAGTTAGAGATACTGTAATAATCATGACGAGATGATATGACAGCACGAGACTTAATCTTTTTATTAAGTTGATTCCACAGACTCCATACGTGCTTTCCCGACTTCACATCAAGATAGGCGGTTATGGAGTCTGGAATATTTTCAGTGAGCCGCATACCACGTCTAGCAATTGCGAATGCAGCTGCTTCATCACTGGCTAATCCATATTGACGTGCATATTTTACTAAACCAATGATGCTAGTATATGCAGGATTTACCTTCATCAGGTAAATACCACGATTACGGCTAATGCTTTCTAGTAATTCGTAAAATCGGCTATATGCCCAACCAGATAGCATTCTTGCAGATTTTCTACCATGCTCACGAAGTTGTTCTTTTTTAGCAGAAAATTCTAATTGCTCACAAACAATTGGACAAGCGTATTTTAAAGCAAGTTTTACCAATTGCAAGCAAGCTTCCACAATTTGTGGATTCTGTTTACCTGATGGCAATCCCATTTGTAATGGAATTTTACCGTGAGCTTTCAGATTGCCGTTAGCATCCACATATGCCCAACCGATAGAGCCTGGGTTTAGATCTATTCCAATGCAACCGTAAACTGAATGCCTGGAAACTTGTTCTACTGGCGATGGTGTAAACTGCACCGCAGCATTCCATTTATCAGCTTTCCGGAAAAAATGCCAGGTTTTTGCACCATCTTTGGGTAATCGGTTCACTTTGCGATCGAAGTTACCTAACTTGGTTTGGACGTATTTACCAAATTTTGATTCTAAGCAAGCAGGAACGCGAAATTTCAGGGTAGTACCATCCCATTGGCAAGCTTGATTACCAAACGATTCATTTCTAGAACCAACTACAAATACTTGATTTTTGGGAATGGCTGTATGAATAGGTGCAGCTTTTAAATGCTCAATTTGTTTACTTAGCCGATCGGCACGACGTTTTTTATTGTGGATCTGAAACCGTAAGTGTTGCCAATTGGTGTTTTTATATTTAATTGAACAAGATAAAGGAAACTTACATCCTGTCTTGGATTGGTGCCAATTCTTCTTAGCATAAAACGATGAAGCGTTTTTCAGCTTTTTTTCCGATTTGGCAATCCAACCATTAATTGATTTTAACTTACCCTCGACTGTTTTTATATGTTTTAATCGATTTTCTTTAGATGCATCCACTGCACCTTGAGCATAACTGATCGCACCAGCTGCATGACGTTTGGAAATTTTGTAAGTTTTTTGTAAATAGGTATTCCAACTGGATTGATTGAATGATTGACCAGAAAGAAGATAATTGGCTGTCTCACACGCTGAAGAGTGGAATACCGGACTGTATGCAGTTAGAAACATCTCAAACTTTGTGAGTCCCAGATTGTTTAATTCTTCTACTGGCGTCGGTAATCCTTTAACATAGGTGAGAGTCGCCATTTTACTTCTTGATTTAACTTCTTGAATCTGTTATACTCATATCATATATGAGTAATTTAAAGTTGTCAACATGGCAGGCAAAAAAATCTATAACGAATCAAAGCGTAGATTTACTATGACTCTTACAGAAACAGCTATTCAATGGTTGGAACAACAACACCGGGATCTGGGAGCAAATAGCCTGAGTGATGTGATTGAACGCATGGCACGAGAAAAGTGCCCCAAAAAGTCTAACGATGGGTAACTTTGTCTAAAAATTAAATGACAGTTTCTCACCCCTACTCCCTACTCTCTACCTCACAAGTTGAGCGGCGGAGTTAAAAAATTGCCGACTCAGCCCTCGAGTCAGCAACAGTGTTGTCAGCAGATTGGTAAAAGCGATCGTAAATATTATCAGAATCTGGTAAGAAACAGCTTCGCGAGGGTTCACACCACTTAATAACTGTCCTGACACGATTGTCGGTAGTGTCACCAGACCTATGACCATCATCTGGTTGAGTGTAGGAATGAATGCAGCACGGACAGCTTCTTTGCGATATTGTGCAACTGCTTGCCAAGGAGTCGCACCCAAGCTTAAGTGCGTTTCAATTTCCAATTGACTGGCATCAATAGTGCTGACGAAACGTTCTCCTGCGATCGCCGCCGCATTCATAGCATTGCCTAAAACTATACCTGCTAATGGAATAACATACTGTGGTTCGTACCATTTATCCGGTTGAATTATCAAGATAGTGGTATAAATCAGAGTCAGGCTTGTACTGATAAAAATTGAACCCCACACGAGAGGCAAAATTTGAGGTATTTTTTTATCAATGCGATTTCGTGTCACAACTGCCGAAATCGTCAGAATCGTTGCTAAAGTCCCCAAAACAGCCCAAGGAGTGTCAAGAGCAAAGATGAACTCCATAACATATCCCAAGACTGCCAGTTGTAGGATGGTTCTTCCAGTGGCAAGAGCTAAATTCAACTCTAGTCCGATTTTTTCCCATGCAGACAAACCTATGGCTACGCCCATGAATGCAACAGCCAAAGCCAAATCAACAAAATCTAGCTTTATTAAATCCTGCATGAGTTTTATACTTCCTTGGTTGATTGTGAGTGGTTAGTCGTTAGTGGTTAGTCGTTAGTAGAACCACTAACTACTCACAACTAACAACTAACTACTAACTACTTTAAAACAACCCAATAATTCAGGAACTTTAAGTCCCTGTATTGGTTCTTAGTAGAGAAAACTACGTAAAAACTCTTGCTTTACGTATTTGAGACAACAGTCTAGCCTCAGCTTTTTGACTCAGAATTCAATCAACAAAAATCCCTTGCTGATATTTATCATTAAAAAAACTCATGATTCAAAGCATTCATTCCGTTCCTGCCTTTGACATTAAACAACAATACACCAATATTGAAGCAGAGGTAAGTACAGCCGTTTTACAGGTTTTAGCTTCTGGTCGCTACATCGGTGGTCCGATTGTAGAAGGTTTTGAGCAAAAGTTTGCTGCATATACTGGTGTTAGTGAATGTGTAGCCTGTAACTCTGGAACTGATGCATTATATTTGGCTCTTAGAGCTTTTGATATTGGAGCGGGTGATGAAGTTATTACTACACCCTTTACTTTTATTGCCACTGCAGAAGTTGTGAGTGCTGTAGGTGCAAAGCCTGTATTTGTTGATATTGATGCGACCACATTTAATTTAAATGTGGAACAAGTTGTGGCAGCAATTACACCAAAAACCAAAGCGATTATTCCAGTTCATCTCTTTGGTCAACCTGTTGATATGACGAGTTTAATTGATGTTGCAAAAGCTCACAATTTAGTCATTATAGAGGACTGTGCTCAGTCTACAGGTGCAAGTTGGGCAGGGCAGAAAGTTGGAAGTATTGGGCATATAGGGTGCTTTAGTTTTTACCCTACAAAAAATTTGGGGGGTTGTGGCGATGGAGGGGCGATAACAACCAACGATCCGCAAATTGCAGCCAAGCTACGAATTATAAAAGAGCACGGTCAAAGAAATCGCTATCACTACGAGGAAATCGGTGTTAATAGCCGATTGGATGCGATTCAAGCTGCTATTTTACAAATTAAGTTACGTTATCTAGATATTTGGAATAACCAACGGCGACAAGTTGCTGCTCGTTATCACCAGTCTTTGAGTCAACTAGCCAATATCATAACGCCCCAAGAATTGGCTGGGGGCATGGGAGTGTGGAATCAATATACCATTCGCGTCTTAGATAATAAGAAAGACTGGCTTCGCAATCAATTACAAGAACGAGGTGTTAATACAATGGTCTATTATCCCCATCCATTACACCTACAGCCAGTCTATGAAAGTTTGGGATATCAAGTAGGACAATTGCCAGTTGCAGAGCAAGCCTGTCAAGAGGTTTTATCCTTACCCATGTTCCCCGAATTGTCAGAAGAACAACAAAATCAAGTGATATTTGCTTTAAAGGAAGTTGTTAGTGGTTAGTTGTTAGTAGATAGTAGCAACAACCAACAACTATAGGAATCCTAAATGATTTATGAAAAACTTTAAGTACTGTAGGGTGGGCAATGCCCACCAACTAAAGCTTGCGGTGGGCAATGCCCTACTAGCCCTGTCAAGGTGAAGAAAAACTCTAGGAAATTAATAGCTGCCTCACCTCTTCCCTCTGTGTCCTCTGCGTCTCGGCGGTTAAATAAATGACTTTTGAACCGCAGAGGGCGCACCAGAGCGCAGAGGAAAAAGATGAGAAATTGCCGCCTGAATCAAAATTTTATGAGTCACCTTGACAGGGTTAGCAATGCCCTACCTACGTGTAGCCCACCAACTAAAGCTTGCGGTGGGCTGTCTTCCCTACCTACGTGTAGTTCAAAAATCAAATAGGATTGCTATAACAACTAACCCTTAACTACAGTTGCTGTTCTTAAGGCTTCTACCAAACCACGTACAGCCGCAATCATTGCGACTTCACTGTTGAGTTGGTTAATGGCAGTACCAACGCCAACACCAGCTGCACCAGATGCGATCGCCAAGGGTGCTGTTACGTTGGAAATACCAGAGGCGCAGAGTACGGGAACTGAAACTGCACGAGAAATTTCATAAGCTGCTGCTAGAGTGGGAGCAGCTTTTTCAATCAACCCCAAAACTCCGGGGTGAGTAGGATTGCTACTAGTCCCACCTTCTGTTTGAATAATATCCGCGCCCGCTTTGATTAATTCCTCTGCCAGTTGTACTTGTTGGTCTAGTGTCAAAATATGAGGAACGGTGACAGAGAGGGTGATATCGGGAAGCAAAGCACGAGTTTGGTAAGTCAGTTCTAAAACTTCCTCTGCTTCAAATCTCAGTCCCTCAGCGTAGAAAGAATCGAAGTTACCAATTTCAATTAAGTCAGCACCAACTTCTACAGCTTGTACGAATTTTTTTGGTTCTACGGCTGATACACAAATTGGCAAGTTTGTCAAAAATTTGGCTGTTTTTACCAAATCTGGACTGGCGGCAATATCAATAAAAGTCGCACCACCGTGATGGGCTGCCTTAACGATCGCGGCTACACGCTTGGAATCGAAGTTATTCAAGCCAGCGATCACTTTGAGGACATTGCGGTTAGTAAATGCACGTTGCAATAAAGGATGCATCGTCATAGTTTGGTTTTTAGGGCTTTGAAAATTAGGATTATTGTACCGTTACCTTGAGAGTCAGGATTGAGAAGAAGCAAAAATTACCGAAGATAGGCAGAGGGCAAAAAGCAGAGATTTTGTCTCAATTTATACAAATGTATTTGCATATACTTAGTCACATGGTTAAAGCCCCTGAATTTATTGTTGAAGACAAAATAATAAATGTTAAAAAATATTTTTCCACGCTTCAACGGTTCTTTTGCCAATTTCACTATCTACTGCTTCTCCACTTTCAGCGACAAGCCTAATATCGACATTCTCAGCCGGTGAGTTTTTGAGGGCTGTTGCTAACTCATGACTTACATCAAAAGTACTGTTGTTACCCTCAAGGCGAAACACCTTCTCTCCGAGTTTGACATAAAGGTTTGTTACCTTCAGGGTATTTTTAGCTCCCAAACATCCCGTTCCTGATATCTTGCTGTAAGGGGATAAGCCATACCCGGAAAAGCAATCGCGTTCGCGGTAGGATAAAAGAATGCGAACAGAGTTTTGCCTCCAGAGACTAATCACCTCAAACTTAGAGTTAACATTTAGAAAAGTTTTATAGAAGGAGTGGTGGTCAAATATACCGACGTAATTCCCTTCAAAGGGATCTTCAATCTTAACCGGTTTTGACCAAGGTACATCCATATCTATACCTAGGGCTGCCGATTTTACAATTGGTAGTTCTGTAGATGCTTTTGCAAGTCGGTTATCTTCTTTAGCCGCTACTAACCCAGGAGAAATGATGGTTGTGGTTGCTAAAGCTACAAATGCTAGACCTAATCCCGCGATCGCAAGTCTAGCCACACTCAAAATATTAGGATTTTTGCGCTTGCAGTGCATTTTCTTACCGATAAGAAGATTACCTATCCATCAAAGTAACCCGGAAATTTACTGAGAAAGTTTTGTCCTCAAATATGAGTTTTACCGTAATTTACGGATAGGTCTATCCCGATTATAGATCTAAAAATTAATGTAAATCCGCAAGTTTGTTGGATATAGAAGATGCAATTGCTATCCAATACTACAAGGGATAGCGGAAATTAGAACCCCGGTTTCGCAGGAGTTACCGGGGTTCTGACACCTCATCATCATACCATCCAACTGCTTTAGCAAACTGAATATAATTCTCAAAATCTTTGTCACTCCAGTCTTTTGGACTTATATCCAGTTTGTTTCCAGTTTTTATATAAATTTCTTTTTGTACGCTAAAACCAAAACGCTTGTCTGAAGCTTGTTAAAAGATGCATCTACTGAACTATATGCATCAAAACCTTACGCAAACCGTCTGGAATGGTGGTGAGAATTAGAATTTTGCGGGCAGTGGCAGTGCGACCATTCATCAATTTCTGGATACTGAGGTTACGCCAATGTTTAATATTCTATAGGTTTGAGTCAAGTCTGGTTATGCACTCTCACGCTTAGACTCCCGGCATGGATTGGCGATAAGCTGGGTACAGCTTGCGCTTCGCGATCACGCTGACAGCTTGCGTCCCTTGCAATTGCACTGGTTTGATGTATGAAGCGCAAATTGAGCGATCGCATTGGTGAAAGACAGCACAAAATCACGGTCTTGGCGAACCAGTCATATCCAATATCAGACATCAGATGCTCAGAATACTTGACACAGTATGTATCCTCGCCTATCATTCAACCATATGGTTGAATCAAATGTGGCTCTTGATAGGATTTTTGGTGCTCTCGCCGATGCTACACGGCGAGACATCCTTAAGCGTGTATCGAGAGAAGAATACACCATCAGCGAATTAGCAAAACCATATGATATGTCTTTGGCAGCTATTGCGAAGCATATCAGTGTGCTGGAGAAAGCAGGACTCATTACCAAGCGTCGAAGTGGCAAGGAGAAAGTTATTCATGTTACATCAGACACTATCAAAGTAGCCGCAGCCCATCTCAGCGAGTATGAAAAGATCTGGAGTGCCCGTTTTGATGCGTTGGAAAAATTACTAGAAGATCGGTAACACAATAGGAGCCTAACAGTATGGCACATCTAAAAGTAACAGTCCCAGAAAATTCACAAAATATCCTGGGCATCGTCACAATCAACGCTCCGTTAGAAAAGGTATTTGAAGCGTATACCATCATAGGATCTCTTTGCGATCTGGTGGTGTCGCGGTAATCCGATGAAAGTGTATCACTTTGATTGTAGAGACGGTGGGAACTGGCACATTGCTGAGCAATCAGAAGACGGCAATGAGTATGAGTTTACTGGCTGTTTTCATGAAGTCGCTAAAAATAGACGAATCGTGCAGACGTTTGAATTCTTGGGTATGCCGGAACGCGGACATGTCATGCTGGAAAAAGCCGAGTTTGTAGCAATTGACGAACATACGACTGAGATTCATACACATAGCACCGCGATGAGCCAAGAAGACCGTGACGGCATGGTCGCAAGCGGAATGGAAAGCGGCTGGCGTCAGTCAGTTGAAGCCCTCGGCAAGCTTTTAGAATCAGACAACTAAGCGCGCAAATCGCTCTGTCGAAAGACAGATTATGGTTGGAAACAGACGATTTCGGCAAGTCAATATGCAGCAGAGAAATTTCGGCTCCACTTCACAAAGTAGCGAACAAAAAGACTTGTCAGTTATCGATGCCTGTCAAAATTGTCAAAGTGAATAAGGAGGACTCGGATGACGTTTGTGGTGTGGATTTAGGTATAAATAATGCCGCCACTTGTTCAATCGTTGGTCGTGATGGTACTGTAAAAGCGAGAGGGTTTATCAATCCAGCTAGAGACATAGACCGACGCAACCAACGACGTATGATGATAGCTCACAAAGCTAAACAGACAGCTGCAAGAATTGGTCAAGATAAAAAACTCCCCAAAGGTTTTTGTCAGGGGATGTATCGCAAATCTTCAAACATTAATTTAGAGATAGCGAGGAAGGTTAGTCAGAGGATTTTAGAATTTGCCAATTTGCACGGTGTTCAGGTGATTGTTATCGAAAACCTTGAGGGTTGGAAAGCTAAGGCAGGCCGCAAAAAATCCTTAACTAAACAAAAATTCCATCTGTGGTGTCACCGGAAAATAGTGGAGACATTAACCCAGAGATGGTCAGAGTTGGGAGGGATTGTGAAAGCTGTCAATCCTAGAATACACTTCGGCTTATGCTTATGATGGCAGTGGGAAAGTCAAGCGCAATAAAACCAATTATTCTATTGCTAAGTTCTCTAATGGCAAATTTTACAATGCAGACCTTTCAGCCTCATATAACATTGCCGCCAGATATTGGTATTATTTATTAATAGGTGATAGTACCTTCTCGCTTTGTATTCGTAGATAGAAATTCAACGAATAAATCGCGGACGCCGATAACGCTCTTGACGTTGTGGAGCTTGTCTTCATAGCGTAAGAATCCCCAACCATAATCGCTCTTATTTGGTTGGGGGTGCGTTCAATTGACTTATGCAGGAGTGAAATTGGTAATTGTAGATATTAATTCATAGTTTAGTATGACAGTTGTGATTCTTTTGCTGGTTCTCTTGCCTGTTCTAAAGTATGCAGAGTGTTTAAAGACAGAAAACCAAAACCAACTTTAGAGGCAATATCTAATAGCGTGTAAAACATTGTCTCTAAACCTTGACCAAAAGCGCTGAAGCCTTCTGGACTGAGAATCCATACAATTGGATAAAGTGTCCATAGTACTAGATGCACGCTTAATGGTACTTTCCCAGGTGACTGTTTGGTTGAGTAAGTGTTGGATAAAGAGTTGCTCTACAGTCTCAAGTTCTTCTGCTTGTAAACGACTAGCCAAACGGTCAGCATAACTTGGTCGAGTGGTATTGCAAGCAAACAAGGAACGCGTCAAAGCAACAGAACGGGTGCTAAAAGAAAATTTAACAGTACCGGAAACCCGCAAACTGATTAAACAAATCAAGGCTAAGTATTTCAAGCAGGAGAAGACGGAATCAAATAAGGTTAAGACAGTCATTCAAAAAGTACGAGAACTTTCAACTGAATCCCTGGCTGATGTCAGTGAAGAACAACTGCAAGAGTTGCGGAGTCTCCTTGTAGAAAAGTTAGCGGAGATTGATAAGCTGTCATGAAGGCAGAGATTGATAAGCTGTCATGAAGTCATGACGATAATGTAAAGTTAATATACTGCATTCTCTAAATAATTATGGACGACCAAATTCAAGACCTTGGTATGCTTGATACCGAGTATGTTGCTTGTCTAGCTAAAGGATTCGACCCAGTTTTGGATCGGAATTTAATCGCTTTGTTTAAGGATAAGCCTCGTTATCGTCATCTAACTCGGTTTCTTGAACTGACTACCAAAGACCAGCCACCGACTGATGCTGAATGGGAAGAAATTTATTTAGTGTGGGACAAAATGCACTTTGAACGTGGAGAAAAGAATTCAGGACTCGACCGAGAAGCAATTATGTTGAGGTGGACGTAAGCCAAGAAGAGCGGAAATTACCGCAGAAAGGCAGAGGGCAGAAGGAAGCAATGTAAGATTTTATACAAAAAAATCCTCTGTGCCATCGGCTCATACGGTAAGACAGCCCCTGCTTTTAAGTAACCCAGTAGAGGCTAATTCTTATGGACTCTTACAAATGGCTAAAACCATTGTTACCTCTTCCTCTACTAACGAAGTTTAGGAATTACGAATTATTTTAGTATGGTTTCTCAGCAAGACAAAACTCCGGAAAAAGTTAGAATCAAAGATAGTTACCGCGAGCGCATCTTTGCAGAATCGCAACGATTGGGTAAAAGTTACCTTGAAACGCTTTACTTTATTGTGGATTGCTACTTTGCGTTTAAGCAGGGTGTGTTACCAGTACATTCTGTAGTAGTTAACCCCCAATCAACCCCCAGAGAACAAAATAAGTCTACTATGGATCAGCCAATTAATACCCCACATGACCCCCAATTTGAATCCGTTGATGGTGAGGAGAGTTTTACACTGGATTGGGAGTTGTGAGGCGATGCGATCGGGTATCAAATAACTCACAATTCAAACCGATAATTGAAACCTTTTGAATGATAACTAACTAAGAATTTCTTTGAGCAAAATATGCGGCTAATTTCTCTGGTGCTAAAGCGGTAATGTATTGTTGTGCTAACTCCGGAGGTGCTAGTTCGAGCAACACGGCATTTTCAACCCAAAACTCAATTATCTCGAAGTAACCGCGATTACACCTCAAGCACCGCCACTCTTCACGCTTAGCAATAGACTCGATTTGCGACTGGTTAAGGGGTATTGAGATAGCAGCGTGAGTCGCAATCAATGGGTTTGAGAGATTTTGGTTTTGGTATTGTATCGGTTCATCGCCTTTTCCTGGCATCATCTCAGTTCCAAGAGGATACACTTCAATGAGAGTCCCATACTCATCAACGGCAAATGCCACATAGCTGTCTGGATGAGATGGGAAAGGAGCAGAATACCCATTGAACAGTTCAGCCAATACCGAAGCAACATGATATGGATTCTTAGCAGGGATAGAAATGTGATGAATCATTCGCTAAGGACTCCTATGACTTGAGATAATTTTACCTACAAGTCTAGTTTCACATAATTTTTCCTTTGTTAACTAGAATACGCTAACAAGCAAAGCAATTGCGGAGGCGATGATTGTGAAGCAACCACTATGAGCGAGAGCCGGCTGTACTCCGTTAAGCCAAGGGCTTATCGCGCGTCCTAAATATTCCTCCTTTTTCCCTATTGCCTTCTTGTTCAAGTGACCTAAAGTGTAGCGATAAGCGAAGCTTAACGGCTGCAAGCCGTATCGCACTCAGCATCTCTTACGAAAAATCTAGTACGTGAAGGCAGAAGTACGGAGGCAGTTATGCTGAAGGCGCAAAAGCTGACAATAAAAGCTTGTTGTCTGTTACTAATGGTTGCCTTATTTCCGCGCCCGCTAGTACTATCTGCCACAACAAAGGAACAATGGCTTGGGTGTTTAAACGTCAGAAGAGCGATCGCCAGGGGTAGTTGCCTTTGGCTTCAATGGAAAAACCCCGGCTATCAAGCCAGGGAGAAAATAAAAACCCCAAATGTTGATTAAAGTTTGAAGCGAAATCCACAAATCTTAACCAGCCGCAAAAGCTACCAGAACTAGAGTAGTGACCAATAATGTCGCAAATACGCCTTGGATAACATATTGACGTTGTTCCCAAATTGCAGGGTATTCAGCAAACTGCATTTTTGTCTCAGTTGGGTAGTTGTTGAGGACGCCGTCTTCATTAACAGTAGTGTACATAGCCCGTTTCCTTATTTATTAACTTATGTAAATAAATATAACGATATTGTTACAAAATATCAAGAGTGATTGACGTAGAAAAATCAATAGTATCCATAAGAGTCGCTAATAATAGGGTTGTAAGAAATGGAATGCCATCAGGCCGATCGCTCTTCTCGTACTTCCTGTCTTTTTATTGATCGAGCTTTGTAAAGGATTAGGCTCTCAGAGCGTAAAGCTTGTTTTGTGGGCTGAAAATTCAACTGAAGTTCTACCGATGATGCAACAAGGTGGGAGCTTCTTAACTATTCTCATGATGTTTTTTGCGGTCGAAACGAATCCGGTAAATCTTGGATAGTTTTTCCTCTGGAGGCAAGTAAGCGCTCAAAAGCTTTATTTGGTTGATTCACTCGATAAGGGCGCTTGGCTAGAGTTGCTATAATGTGAGTACTAATAAGTCGCTCTGGTAAGGGGGCATGGTTATTCCATTGCCTGACGTAATCGCGCCACTGCTCCAGCATTGATTCTTTGTGCGCTCCCACAGGATATTAGCGACTCCAGATATCGAAATGTCACGCACATTTTACCCGCTATTGTTGCAATTGCCACAATTATTGGTTCATGCCTTAATCCCGTGACTGTGAAATAAAGCTTTTCTAATTCAAACGAACCTCGATGAACTGGTATCTCTAAGCGCCCCAGATTTGTGATTGAGATATCTGAATGGATTAGTTTTAGCTGGAACGGGTTTCAGTATAGGCATGGCTCATGTCGTGTCTGCGGGCGCAGTGGTTGGACTTGGGGTTTACGGTTTGTCAAGATTTCTAGACAACCCCGACACTTTGAACAAAATAAAATGCAGCATACAGCAAAGTATTGATAGCACTACAGTAAACGTTAAGCAATTAGAATTACAGTACAAGCAAGCTGAAAATGAAATCCAAGCATGGTATCGAGTCGCTGTGCTAGCTATGAAAAAAGAATGTTTGGATTTGGCACGCTCGGCGTTGAATCGTAAGTATATTTATCAACAAACTGCTAATAGCCTGAAAAATCAGATCGAGCAGTTAATCAAGGTCATAAATAATCTCAATCATGATTTGATGGAAATCGAACGGCTTGCGTCCAATTTCCTCTAATAAACATCTTTTACGGAACCTTAAATTAACAATCAAGTCCTACTTAAAGTAATTATATAGGACATCCTATTTGATTTTTGAACAACTAAGCTGCCTAGAAGCTTGACGTACAAAGCTTTCCTTATAAGTATACTGAGCAAGATTCAAGTAGGATTCCTATAGTTCAATACCTCAAAACTGTTGGCTGAGATTTTTGTCAACAACAGCGCGATCGCAACTCTTACCAAAACTTACTGAAGGATCTCCCCTCAAGTTCAAAGCGAATAAATACAATGATGGCTGGAAAATTTGTACAATACAAGGTCAAATTATTGGAGGTTTTTCTAGAAAAGAAAATGGGAAATTATGCGATCGGGGATTTAAACCAGGACAATTCCAATTTCAACCCCAGGAGGTGACTGTAAGAAGCATATACAGACATTCAAAAATGGATGAAATTACTGGTACAGTTATGGAAGACTAGTTTGTTGTGATTCCCCAGATTCGAGTGTGTCGCTAAAATATATAAATATGTGAACCCAGAAAGTACGGTCAACTTGAAGCAAATTTATGAACGATTCTTTTCCACCAGATATTCAGCTATCGATTCAACAAAGCTTACAAGAAATTGCTTCGCAAATGGGGCAACCACTGGATGAGGTAGCAGCAGAACGGCTGTATCAAGATGCCAGTCTTCTGCTCGGTGGCATCCGGTGCGAACCACTGACCTTAGCGCGGGTAGCAGGAACGCTACTCGTGTATCAAATGCAGAAACCGGAAGAATTATGCCCATAAACCCGAAAACGGTGGTCAGGTAAGGATCGTGGTGGTTCATTTTCTCGTACCGCCCACCAGGTTCAAAGCCAGAATCCCCCCGTGCTTCGATGATGAACATTTTTTTGCCCAGTACCAGCGGCTTGTAAACATCGGCAACATCATTCGGTTCATAGGCAACGGTTCGTCCGATTCTCACAATCTGGTCGATATACGCCTTGAATCCACTAGGAATGCTAAAGTTGTACATGGGAATGCCGATGACGTAAACATCAGCCTCTAGGAATTCATCTACGAGTCGATCACTGAGGCGAATTGCTTCGCGCAGTTCAGGCGTGTGTTGCTCCGGTGGCGAGAATGCAGCGGCAATCCAGGGTTCATCGACGTGGGGAATGGGATTGCGACCAATATCCCGATAGGTGACGGTATCGTTGGGATGAGTTTGTTTCCATTGTTCAACAAATTCTCTGGTCATGCGGCGAGAGTGCGATCGCTCACCACGCGGACTTGCATCCGTTCCATCATGGATATTGCCTTTCTGTGTGGATTCAATAGCCATAGTCATTTAAGTAAACAGTTTCGCCAACTCACAGGCATCACACCAAAAGCCTACAGAGCAAATTAAACTCATCGCTTTGCTTCCGTCAACAGGGAAACACATAACACCACCAAGACAACTCCGGCAATCCGTTCGGGGCTGGCTGGCAGCTCAACAGTAGAAAGTACAACCACTACTCAAACCTTATTAACTGTTAAATTTTTGAGAGTATCCGCTCAAGCTATGGTCTAATTTTAGAATAGTCAATAGTCGTTGAATCAATAAAGAGAACTCAAGAAAAGGGTAAGAACGTGCGTTCTGAAATCACACTCAAATTCAATGAAATTCCGTCAGCCGATCCCGCACCAGATAAAAAAGTGAAGATGGTTTTGTCGGACGAAAACAGCAATAAGTTTATCGTTCTGCTGAATGCTAAATCCTACAGAAAGGCGTGTGAGGCAGCTGCTACTTACCCAAAGTATGCAGGCAACATTTCTGGAAAATTAGGCAAGTTAACCGAAGAGGGATTTGAGGTGCATGAAGCAGGCATCAAAATTTTTGAAGTTAAGCCAAAAGAAAAAGAGGAAACGGCTTAAAGAAAAGTTTTGCACAAAGGGAGAAGAGCATTAAACTAAGTCGCTCTGGTGACGGAGCGGCTTCGCTTATCGCTCCCCATTTCTAAATATTTTGTTTCCCTGAAAGAATATCCATTGCCAGTTTTATTAGTCCGTCCAATGTTTCATAATTTCATACCGCCTTGGGACAGTTTCTAAACTACCGGGATGCGCTAGAAAAAATTGAAACTGCTCGCCAGGGGACGCTATTACGGTGTAGTGAAGCCCGAAAATTTAATATTAAATAATTAAGGAACCGCAGATGAACGCAGATGCACGCAGATCAGTAATGAAAAAATCATGGTTCTATTTGAAGAAGTTAAGGGGTAATTCGTTCAGTTTTGCACGGAAGCGGCGATTGAACTACAACTACAAGCATTTGCTCGGTTCCTGTATTTCTGATTTCGTGACGCACGGCTTCAGGGACGTGAATCGATACTCCGGGTTGTACAAAGGCGACTTCATCTCCGATAACAACTTCTCCTGTACCTTGAACAAAGTAGCAAATTTCACTAGTTTGAGGATGCTGATGTAGAGGATTGATTTGTCCTGGTTCAAGACAATACATACCAAATTGCAGCGTCTCTGTGTTGAAAATTGGTCGTTTCACATATGCTTCGGGATTAAATTGAATCACTTCCTCAAGTGTTTTGAGATGTCCTTGGTTCAATCTCTTATTTGTTTCTGCTGACGTTTTTGTTGTGGTTACATCCTGATTTTCAGATGTCATATTTCCTCCTGTTTTATCACTTTGAGTATTTGTAGACTTATGAAACTCTTGCTGGCTTTGGGATGAAAATATCGTATAAAGCTCCTCAAATAATTGAATTCCCTAAGCTTCTAACTCCACCTCTGATAAGCCTGCAAATCATCTGAGCAATGGTTGAGATTTTCAAACCCAAATATCGGAAGTACAATCGCCACCAGGATAACGCATCTCATGAGCGCGGGATGCACCTTTTGGTTCTTTGCCAAAGTCAACGTAAAAGTTCTCGTTGATTTTCAATCCTCCGTTTTCAGTGTCGCAGTCAACTTGCAATAAGTATGAACCATCTTTGGATAAGTCAGGATAAAACTGATTATCCCAGGTACTAAATAGGGAGTTAGTGACATACAGCCGTTTACCATCAAGACTGAGTTGCAGCATCTGCGGTCCACCAACTGGCTTTTTGCCCTGAACCTCACTACTTTTACCGAGTAAGCCACCGCACCAAACTTGCCCTGTGAGTTTGGGAGCGAAAGGATCGGTGATATCATATTGACGAATATCTCCGTGTAGCCAGTTGGAGAAGTAGATATAGCGATCGTCCATTGAAAGTAAAATATCGGTAATCAACGAGGGTACGGGAATTGGCCAACCTTCCACCTCTTGTGATGGAATGTCAATGACTTTCTTTGCTTCCCAATGAACGTTAGACTTGTGCCAATGCCAGACGTTGCTACTCAGTGCTGCACCGACAAACCCGTGAGTGCTATCAGGGTTATGGTGAAACCGGACTTCCAAAGGAATTAACCCTTCTTCACCTAAGTCAACGCTTTGAATAATTTCGTGTTGAGACCAATCCCAAAAATGCAATTGATGACCGTAATTTCCCGCCGTCACATCGTTAAGATCGAAGCCGGGATAAAACGTTTTGGGTGCGCCCCACTCACTACTCACCATAACATTATGACGGGGCTGATACCAAAAGTCATAATTAAAGCGCATACCATCAGCTTTGTGTTCCCACCGTCCAGCAATGTCAAAATTTTCGTCTAATAACAAAAAACCACCGGACCATTCCCCTCGCTGTTACCCAACATTGAAATCATGACGTGACTATCAGCCAGACAGTGTACGGTATGGGGGGCGGTGAGGTTGGTTTTTTCTTTGATTTGTTCGGGTTCAATGATTTTATGAAGTTTTGGCGCTTTGACATCTGCTGTATCAATAATGTAAATTCTGCTAGAGCGTAGACCAGGAACCACTAAAAAGCGCCGGGATTTACTAGTGTCGCCGTGACAAGAACTACATGCATTCCAACCAAAGTGGTGTAGTTCGTCACCAATGTAAGGCATTGGCAGGCGATGAATAACTTGGGAATAAGTTGGGGAATTAGGGTCAACGTCTACAGTTGCTAAATAATCTGGCTCTTGAATATTTGTACCCGTATAAAGTGCAATTGTATAGAGTATTTTTTCACGATCTGCTTTTATTGCTGCTTCGGGAGAAGCGTAACCGGGACCACAACACGCATGAGCCATATTTTTAGATCTCGAAGTACGTTAGTAAAAAAACCTACTTAACTGAAAAAACGGTAATTAGGTAGATATATAGTATTATATAAGGGAGATATGAAAAATCCCAAACCACTACATATAGATATCTTGTATTAGAAAGATAAAGATGGCACATATATTTGAACCACTCACTATTGGTACAGTCACTTTTCGCAATCGCATTGCGGTCTCACCAATGTGTCAATATTCCAGTACAGATGGTTATGCTAATGATTGGCATTTGGTTCATCTGGTAAGTCGTGCAGTTGGCGGTGCGGGTATAGTTTTTACAGAAGCGGCGGCGGTAGAACCACGCGGACGTATTAGTTCACAAGATTTAGGGATTTGGTCAGACGGACATATTGAAGAGCTTGCTAAAATTGTGACTGTTATTCACAATTCAGGAGCGTTCGCGGGTATTCAACTGGCTCATGCAGGGAGAAAAGCCAGCACTGCAGCACCTTGGTTCGAGCGAAAAATATTAGATGAATCCAACGGTGGTTGGCGTCCTGTCGTTTCTAGTAGTGCGAACGCTTTTAGTGAAAATCATCCCGTTCCTGAAGCCTTAGATCTTGTTGGAATTCAAGAAATTACCACGGCTTTCGTACAAGCCGCCAAACGTTCTCTTGAAGCAGGGTTCAAGGTGATTGAAATTCATGCTGCTCACGGCTACCTCTTGCACCAGTTCCTCTCGCCTCTCAGTAACCACCGCAACGATGACTATGGAGGTAGTTTTGAAAACCGTACTCGTCTGCTAAGAGAAGTTGTGCGATCAATACGAGCAGTTTTACCAGAAGGATACCCCTTGTGGGTACGAATATCGGCAACCGATTGGGCTGAAAATGGTTGGGACATCGAGCAAAGTATAGCGCTTGCGGATAAACTCAGATCGCTAGGCGTAGATTTGATTGATTGTTCGAGTGGCGGTACTTTACCAAACATAAAAATTCCCTTTGGTGCTGGTTATCAAACTCAGTTTGCTTCGAGAATCCGCAATGAAGCAAATATTTTGACTGGGACTGTGGGTTTGATTTCAACTCCAGAACAAGCCGACCATATTATCCGCACGAGTCAAGCCGATATTGTTTTGATAGGGCGGGAGTTTCTACGCAATCCATACTGGGCATCTGATGCTGCTAAAAAGTTAGGACAGGATAAAGTTTGGCCCGTGCAATACGTTCGCGAAGCGCAAGCCGTACCCGGCTTATCGCGCTTGGTCATAAGCTGCGAACATTAATACAGCGGTTCTCACTTGAATGAAATACAGATTTATCTGCGTTTGTCTGCGTTCATCTGCGGTTCTCAAAAATTTCAAGGACTGAACCGATGTCAATTTTTAAAATTCAGACAATATTATACTTAAACTACTTTGTACTTTCTATATTTACAAGTAGTTTGAGTATTGTTATTCTGCAGTTAGTAGTTAACAATGGTGTTGATGAAGTTATAGCTGGAAATTTAGTCATCTACCTAAAGTTCGTCACAGTACCATGAGTGGAATTATTGTGATTTCTTCACAAGTTGGTATAGCTAATGGTGTATCAACCATCGGTTTTTTGTCAAAGAACTTTAATACTCATAATGCTTTTTACGTAATGCTATTACCAATGGGCATTTTACCCTTCCTGCTAATTTTTTACAACAAACTTTGTGTAACCATCAGCAAAACGCATTAGCCAATCGTGATAGCCCGCCTCGGCGGGCTATGAAACCCTTGATTTGGCTTAGCCCACCCTTCGTGCTCAAGGGTAAACTCGGGTGGGCTTTGTACGTATAGCAACACCCTTACCAAATAAAGCTGCGATGGGATGTGTTTCTTGAGAGTTACGCTACCACCAGGTTCTTGTCCACTTGTTTAGATTGGATGTTACCTACCTTGGATTCAATTGCCGTACCCTTGAAGAAATTTGGGTTGGCTTCGGTATAAAACTTGTAGGGATTAGCGAATACATAGGACTTGAAGTCAGCTTCGGTTAGGACGCCTTCTTTCACGAGATCCCAGCTTTCGGCGAGTGGGGCGGTAAGATCGGGCACATCCCAATGACCAACATCCGAGGAATAGATCGCGTTGATCTGGACACCCAACGGATTGGCTTTGTCGTTGAATGCTGCTGCTATAGTGCGATCGTCAGACTCAGAACCAAAGAAGAAACTGTTTACCCAGCGATCGCGGATATCCTCAATTGTTTCAATTCCAGCCGCTGCAAAATCTTCCAATTCGCTACCAATTGGCTGTCGGCTATGACGGGTGAAGGAAGAACCCAATACACTCTTGGTCAATTCCTCTTTGTTAAGGGAATACCCTTGGGTAATTTCGCCACCGTAGCGCTCAAACAGATCGAACAGTTCGGAGGCATTTGTCAAGTCTGGGTTGTAGTTTTGCAGTGCCTTGAGATTGCGCTTGGAGAAGCGATCTACTAAATGAATGTAGACGTGAGCACCCCAATCTGCACCACCTTCTAGCATACCTACGCGCAACTGTGGAAAACGCTTGGTCACACCGCCAAAGAATAGCGCTTTCGCAAATGCTTGCGAGCCGTCAGCAAAGTGACCGATATGGTTGTTCATGTAGTTACTGATGGAAGAGCGTCCAGTCCATCCTTGACTACCGTAATGGGTGGTGACAGGTACGCCTAGTTCGACGACCTTAGCCCAAAAAGGATCGTAGTCGTATTCACTATCTATTCCGTAAAAGTCGATATAATTTGCATACTTGACAATTTCCGGAAATTTATCTGCCGGATACTTATCAGCGATCGCCTTAATTGGTCGTTTCACACCACCAAGGATATTAATTACCTTCAATCCCAGTGTTTTCACGGCAAACTCTAGCTCCTCAATAGCTTCAAGCGGAGTCGTTGTAGGGATGCCAGCCACTGGTGTTAGGCGATCGCTATATTTGCGGTAGATATCAGCATGATAGTGATTGACTGCTCTTTGCAGTGCCTGACGGTTTTCTTGACTTGCCCCTGCCGGTGCGAGGACATTGTTCGGAAACAGCACCGAATAGTCCGATCCCTGCTCCGCCTGACGCTCATAGAACAGTTCTGGGAGGGTATAAGTCGCGAGATCCAACGTGTTGCGGGTAACTCTCGCCCACCAAGGCGATCGAATTGTGCGGTTGTATTGACGTTCTTCTGGAGTTTGTTGATACCAGTCTTTACCACCGCTCTTTGAGTTGAGACGAGAGGATTCCGCCTTGCGTAATTCGTCCACGAGTTTTGCGCCGCCGTAATTAGCGATGTAATCCTCAAGATCTGGGGTAAAATCATTGGTGTGAACGTCAGTGTCGATGACCGGATAATCAAGGGTTGCTTTGACGGCGGCAGAGCGCGAGGTTTTCAATCGGCTATAGTCACTCATGTTTTTTTCCTTCAAAAAATTATAGGTTTTTGCTAACACTCACCTGTCAGGCAAGAGTAGGTAATTTACTTACGCCAACACGAATGTCTTATCCACTTGTTTGGTGGCAAAAGAATTGCCTGGACGGCGCAGTCCCAGGTTTTCACGCAAGGTACTACCCTCGTATTCAACACGGAACAGTCCGCGTTTCTGTAGGACAGGAACGACTAGGGTAACGAAGTCATCTAATCCTGTAGGCAGGATTGGCGGCATGATATTAAAGCCATCTGCCGCACCGTTGTTAAACCATTCCTCTAGTTGGTCGGCAATGGTTTCGGGAGTACCAAGTATGGTGCGATGACCTCGTGCGGTTGCAAGAGAGAGATACAACTGACGCAGTGTCAGAGTGCCGCGAGTAGCCAAATCTCTGACTAGTTTGAGGCGACTCTTGTTGGTGTTGGTGTCGCTGGGCAGTTCAGGAGCCACATCATCTAAGGAATATTTCGACAGATCGACATTTTTGTAATAGTTCTTTAAAATACTCCAGGCCACATTAGGATGGATTAACGATTGCAAGAATTCGTACTTTTCTTGAGCTTCTTCTTCGGTATGCCCAATAATCGGGAAGGCACCAGGCATGATTTTTAAATCGTCTGGGGAGCGTCCATATTTCCCCAGTCTACCTTTCACATCAGCATAAAATTCTTGGGCATCGGCTAGGGTTTGATTGGCGGTGAAGATTACTTCAGCAGTGCGTGCAGCCAAATCGCGTCCGGCTTCCGAGGCTCCAGCCTGAACGATCACCGGGTAGCCTTGAGGCGGACGACCAACGTTCAAAGGACCTTTTACAGAAAAATGTTTGCCCTTGTGGTTTAGTATATGCAGTTTGTTCGGATCGAAATAGACACCAGATTCTCTATCGCGGATGAAGGCATCGTCTTCCCAGCTATCCCACAGACCTTTCACCACTTCCACAAACTCTTCAGCACGTTCATAACGCTGGCTGTGTTCCGGGTGATGCTCGAGTCCGAAATTACGTGCGGCATTCTCATTGCCTGTAGTGACTACATTCCAGCCCGCTCTTCCCTTACTCAAGTAGTCTAGGGAGGCAAATTTACGTGCTAGGGTGTAAGGTTCTTCATAAGTAGTCGAGGCGGTGGAAATAAAGCCGATATTTTGGGTCACCGAGGACAAAGCTGAGAAGAGGGTGACCGGCTCGAAATGGACGACTTTACCGTTGCGATGCTGAGTTTCTGGAGCATCGCCCCAGACTCCTGGGCTATCTGCTAGGAAAACTGCATCGAACAAGCCGCGTTCCGCAGTCTGGGTAATTTCCTTGTAATGCTCGAAATTCAGACCAGCATCTGCTTGTGAATCGGGGTGTCGCCAAGCAGAGACGTGATGTCCGGTGGCTTGAATGAACGCACCTAAACGAAACTTGCGTGTTTGGCTCATAAGCTTTTTTCTTTTTGCTGATTTGCGTTTGGTTAAAGCCTTTTCATCTAAGTGTCAGTTAAATAGATACAAAAAAATCTGTACTCTTAATCACCAAATTATTATATACTAATATTTAGTAAATCAAACATTAAGTATTACAAACTAATCGATTAACGCAATCTGTCAACCAGCTCCCGTGTGGGTTGGTCAATCACTTTTTTAGTCGGTTGTTCGACGAACAAATTATACTGTAAAGCAATTTAGAATGTCCCAACAACTTCACGATCCTTATGCCGCATGGCGCTATCGTAATTACCGTCTCTTTGCCATTGCTCGCAACCTTCTCCTGTTTGGTACTCAAATGCAGAGTGTAGCCATTGGTTGGGAACTCTACGAACGCACTGGTTCAGCACTCATCTTAGGTGGAGTAGGTTTGGTACAAGTAATTCCAGTAATTTTACTGATATTACCTGCAGGTCATATTGCCGATAGATGGAACCGCCAGCGTACTGTATTCTTTACCGATTTGATGCTTGCCTTGTGCTCCTTTGGTTTAGCAATCCTCTCTTATTCTCACGGCTCTATTTTTCTCTTTTTTACTTGCCTATTTTTAGGTGGTGTTGCTAAAGCTTTTAACAATCCAGCTAGTAATGCTCTGCTACCCCAACTTATCCCCCTAGAAGTATTTAGCAATGCAGCCACATGGAATAGCAGTGGTTTTCAACTAGCAGCTGTACTTGGTCCAGCGTTAAGTGGAGCGCTCATCGCCCTACAAAAAAGTGCCACTAGAATCTATATCATTGACGGAGCACTAATTATGATCTGTATGGGTTTAATTGCAGCTATCCCTTACAGTAAAACTGTTCGTTTATCACCGCAAACACCTTCTTTTAAAACTTTAGTCGCGGGAATGCATTTTGTCTGGCACAATAAAGTCATTTTCGCTGCGATCGCTCTTGATATGTTTGCTGTGTTGTTGGGGGGAGCAACGGCATTGTTACCCGTCTTTGCTAAAGACATTTTGCAAGTTGGTCCGACTGGATTGGGTTGGTTACGTGCAGCACCAGCAGTTGGCGCATTGTTAATGGCAGTATCCTTGGCACATCTACCACCAATGAAAAGAGCAGGGATTGCTTTATTGTGGTCAGTTGTTGGGTTTGGTGCAGTAATGATCGTCTTTGGCTTGTCGCGTTCTTTTTGGCTATCCCTACTGATGTTGGCACTGAGTGGAGCTTTTGACAACATCAGCGTCGTCATCCGTCACACCTTAGTACAGCTGCGTACCCCAGATGAACTACGCGGTCGTGTTTCGGCTGTGAATAGCGTGTTTATTAGCACATCTAATGAGTTGGGGAGTTTTGAATCTGGTTTAGCAGCAGCTTTGTTTGGACCGACTCTAGCTGTCGTTGGCGGTGGAATTGGCACGATTATTGTTGTGTTAATCATGACCTTGCTACTGCCGGAATTACGCCGACTAGGGGCGCTACATTCTGTTTGACCGACGATGCCAAGTTGATTTGCACATTAGGATGTCCAAGAAATAAAATACTCAATCTTGTGGTACGGGCGTCCTCGCCCGTCCCTTACTATTGGCAGGCTGTGAGCACCGCACCACAAGAAAAAGTTGATTATTTTTTTGTTTGGAAGCCCCTTAACTGGAAATCTTAACGCCCAACACTCACTAAATATTCTTCTGCCTCTTTCTCAACAGCCGTACCTTTGAAGAAGTCTTGATCGAGACTGGTGTACAACTCCAATGGGTGAATCGACAAGAAGTGGCGTAAATCTTCTTCAGTGATAATTTCCCCTTCTACTAAAGCGTAAGCGTTAGCAGTGACGGTGGTGATATCGGGTACATCCCAGTGACCGGAATCAGAACCCAAGAAGGCTTTAATCCGGACGCCATAGGGATTGGCTTTGCGGTTAAAGGCTTGTGCTACACGGGTATCATCTGATTCAGTGCCAAAGTAAAAATGATTCAAGAAGCGATCGCGAACATCTTCCGGCTTCTCAATTCCGGCATCGGCAAATTCATTTAGTTCGCCTGGTTCAGAGGGAGCTATCAAATCAGTGTGGAAGCCTAAACCACTGCCTAGTTTATCCAAGCGACCATCCACTAATTCACCACCATAAAGAGCATATAATCTCATCAGTTCTTCGCGATCGATATTGGCGGGGTTATTATTTTTTAACAAATGTTCTTTGTTGCGGGTTTCCCAATGCCAAATGATATCAGCATACAAGCTAGCACCCCAAGCTGAACCACCTTCCAAGAAAGCAAATTTTAAAGTGGGGAAGCGACGGGTAACACCACCGAAGAATAGAGATTTGCACAGTGCTTCTGCAGCAAAAGCAAAGTGGTTAATGTGGTTGTACTGAGCGTTGGTAACTGAGCGTTGAGTTGTCCAACCTTGACTAGAAGCGTGGGTAGTGGGTACAACTTTAAGTTCTACGCACTTCGCCCAGAATGGATCGTAATCATATTCGCTATCTATGCCAAAGTTATCAAGCCAAACCACTTCATTTGCAACTTCCTTGCCATACTTCTCAAAAGCAGGAATGGGACGACGGACGTAACCTGGGATTTGAATTGTTTTTAGTCCCAGTACCTTCACCGCATATTCTAACTCTTCAATTGCCTCTTGGGGCGTATGCATGGGAATTGCAGCAATTGGTGTGAGGCGATCGGCATAGGGGCGGAAAATATCAGCATGATAGTTGTTAAGTGCGCGGCACACTGCTCTTCGCATTTCTTCATTACCAATATTTGGAGCCATAGTTGCTAAATTGGGGTACACGACAGCAAAGTCTGTACCTGCTTCTTGCAAGCGTTCGTGTAATAGCTTAGGCAAGCTGATGGTAGCCAAATTTAAGGTATTTTTAGTCGGACGACCCCACCAGTTAGGACGGTTAGTGCGATAATTGAAACGTTCTTCCCAAGTTTGTTTATACCACTTAAAGCGAGAAGCTCCTGGTAAATGTTCTTTGAAGCGTTCAACAATTGCGCTTCCTGCAACTTGCTCTAAATAATCCAAGACTGCTGGTTCAAATTCCTGGGTATGAACATCAGTATCAATCACCGGATAACCCAGTTTTTCCCGAATCTGAGCAGACTTGGTTTTTTGTGTCGGACGGTCTAGAGCAATAGTCATGATATTTCACCCTAATTGTTCAAATTGTTGTTAATATGTTGGGCTTGAGTACTAAGTATTAGTCAGACTCTTTCCTAATCCCTAATCCCTAATCCCTATTCCCTAAATACTCCGAAGCTGCTTTTTCCACAGATGTACCCTTAAAGAAGTCACTGTTTAGGCTGGTGTACAACTCTAATGGGTGGATGGATAGGAAATAGCGCAGGTCTTCTTCTGTGAGAATACCCCGTTCGACAAAGGAGTATGAATTTGCAGTCACAGCAGTAATATCAGGTACATCCCAGTGACCGGAATCAGAACCTAAGAAGGCTTTAATCCGGACGCCATAGGGATTGGCTTTGCGGTTAAAGGCATGGGCTACACGGGTATCATCTGACTCTGTGCCGAAATAAAAGCGATCGAGAAAGCGATCGCGCACATCTTCTGGACTCTTAACTCCTGCTAGTGCAAATTCATCCTGTTCGCCTGGGTCGAGTGGAGATATCAAGTCAGCATGGAAGCCTAAACCACTACCTAGTCCATCTAAACGACCGTGTACTTGCTCGCCACCGTAGCGCATATAATACTCTAGCAGTTCTTCACGATTCACCTTGGCGGGATCGTTATTTTCCAACAAGTGGTCTTTATTACGGGTATCCCAATGCCAAATCAAATCGGCGTACAAGCTAGTACCCCAAGCCGAACCACCTTCCAAGAAGGCAAACTTCAAAGTGGGGAAGCGGTAAGTCACACCTCCAAAGAATAGTGATTTGCACAATGCTTCACCAGCAGAAGCAAAGTGACCGATATGGTTGTATTGGTAGTTAGAAATGGAGCGGCGATTTATCCAACCCATGCCACTAGAGTGGGTAGTGGGAACAACTTTCAGTTCTACGCACTTCGCCCAGAATGGGTCATAGTCATATTTACTATCTAAGCCAAAGGTATCAATCCAGATAGCTTCATTCGCGACTTCCTCGCCATACTTCTCGAAGGCGGGAATTGGACGGCGAATGTGACCGGGAATTTGAATTGCTTTTAATCCCAGAACTTTCACTGCATATTCTAACTCTTCAATTGCCTCTTGGGGCGTATACATGGGAATTGAAGCAATTGGTGTGAGGCGGTCAGCATAAGGACGGAAAATTTCAGCGTGGTAGGTGTTAGCAGCGCGACATACTGCTCGCCGCATTTCTTCATTGTTAATATGCGGACCCATAGTTGCCAAGTTGGGATACACGATCGCAAAGTCTGTACCTGCTTCTTCTAAGCGCTCATGCAACAATTTTGGTAAGCTAATGGTGGCTAAATTTAAGGCACTATCAGTAGGACGAGTCCAGAAGGGAGGACGTGTAGTGCGGTAAGCCCGACGTTCTTCCCACGTTTGCTTGAACCACTTAGAGCGGGATGAACCAGGTAAGTGTTCTTGGAAACGTTCTGCAATCGCACTACCAGCAACTTGCTCTAAATAATCCAAGAATGCTGGGGGAAATTCTTGGGTATGTACATCAGTATCAATGATGGGATACCCCAGTTGTGCGCGAATCTCTGCTGAACGTGTTTTCTTCTTGGGACGCTCCAGTGCGATAGTCATGATTATTTACCTGTGTTTGTGTAACTCATTATGTGATTAACACCTAGATACTCGGTGGCGAACACTGCCCAAAATTAAAGCACATGACATCGAATGCAGATATATTTGACAAAACCTCGCTTTACCAATTGTGCGAAGGTTACTCTCAGAATTTTAAATCTGCAAATCCTTTGACAAATTTAAAATACTATTCCTTGACCGATTAACAGGTGATTACTTTTGTATTGTGACATAACACTGGGCGAAATACAAATTTTTTGTAAACAAAATATATGTTAACCTGAAATTACGTAATACTAACTTTTAGATTAACTAAATATAGAAGAATGTCTTGCTTTGGATGATGTCTTGTGTTTTTTGCGGGACTGTGCCATAGTACAACTATAAATATACGTTAAGTCTATAGACTTAACGTACTTAACTAGTAATAGAAGATGCTTTTACTCTTTATTACTGGGGAGATCGTGTTATGACTAATTCTATTCGCATTGGTGTTCATTCCCATAGCCTTTCAGTATTTATCCTGAGCCGAAAGCCTAATTTGCTGGAAGATTTGCTCGAGCCAACTGGACTATCTGTAGGATGGATAGCAGAAACAGGTAGTAAGCAGACAGTAAAATTACTGAAATCTGGGGAAATCATCTTGCCGCAACATTTTTGAGGCGCTATTAACCGATCCACTAAGCGTATTTGATACCGATATTACTCTATCTAACAAATAATTTACGCTTTCTCCTCACGCGAGAAGGGGATAAATGGAAAAGAATGATAGTATCATCTTTGTTCTTACTGTTTATCTCTTTCTCCTTTTCTACTGTAATATACTTAAATCAGATGACACAATATCAAAAGTCAGGGAGAACCCGAAATTTTTCGCTCTCCTATTTGGATGGGAATCGGTTCAAGTTTTTGGAGATTGTGAATCTTTGAATTTCCATTGCACGTATGCCTCAAGGGAAGGAAAAAACTGGACGATCCCATCCAATCCTTCCGGTCTTCCTTTGAGATAACCTTCCAAATACGCTGAATCTTGACTTTTTGGCAAATGCCCAGTATTGCGATCGGCTATGACTAAGTAGCGGTTTTCTGGTTCAAAGCTCTCCAAAATGAACCAAAAGAGTCTATGACCATTGGACAAGTTTGGGGAAAAGTACTATCCGCCAGTTTCTCAAAACTCAAAAAAGTTGAGAAAGTTGGCTCTAACTGTACAAGAGATCGTGTAGAATCAGGCATAGATAATGGCAATCCAAGGGGGTGATAATGCACTCCTCGGGCTTCTGTTGGGTGATTGTTGGTTAAAAACTCAACAACTAAACAACTTTTTGCAAGCGTCGTACACGAGGCATAACTTCTTGGGCAAAACGTGTCATCTCTCTTACAAAGGGATTAAATTGCAGCATGAATGTATCGATACCTGCATCAACGAAAGCTGCAACGCGAGTGGCTACTGTATCATAGCTACCAACCAATCCTGCGGCTGTGCCACCATTGCCGCCAACAGCTGGATTTTTGGCGAAGAGTTGGAACATGACGGCTTCTGGGTCAACTCCTTTAACAACATTTAATTTATACTGTTCTTCGAGCTTTTGCAGTGCCATGAGTTGTTCTAGTTCTGCTTGTGCTTCTTCGTCTGTGGGACGGGCAATGACAAAGGCTGACAGATCAAAGCGGATTGGTTGAGGTAGGAAGCGGGGTCGGCTGAAAACTTGTTTAATTACTTTGCGGACATCTTCAATTGGCTGACCATTGATGAAATAAACATCGGCTTGTTGGGCTGCTAAAATTTGCGCTGAGTCTGATGCTCCTCCTAGATAAATACGAGAATAGGGTTGAGCAACACAAAAGGGTCGAAGGTTCAAATCTTGAATTTTGAAATATTCTCCCTCGAAGTTTACTTTCTCACCACTCCACAGAGCTACTACAACCTGCAACCATTCACCAGAGTAGCGATAACGTTCATCATGGGGTGGAAAGGGAATATTGGTACGCTCCATTTCTGGGCGAAACCAAGCACTAACTAGGTTTATGGCAAAACGTCCGCGACTGATAGCATCAATTCCTAAGGACATCTTGGCTAGGACGGCTGGATGAAATAATAAAGGTTTAATTGCAGCGATAATCTCTATGCTTTCTGTAGCTTCAGCCAACGCTGCACAAGCTGTCCAAGTTTCTAACTGATCTAACTCTAGACTGCGGGGGTTAGCAAGGTGCTGTGCTACTAAGGTTGTGACATATCCTAAACGTTCTGCTTCTAATACTAGCGATCGCGTGCGTTCATAACTAGCATCAATCGGTTCATCTGGCGTATTGAGAGGACCGAAGTTACCGCCCACAGGTGCCCAAATACCGTAGCGTGGTTGTGACATTTTTACCTCCAAATTAAGTGAGAAATAGATAGATATAGAATTTTAGATATACCCTTGTTTTTTCTCCTCATGTACGATAATCTCATAAAATACTACTGTAAATTGAGCGATTTATAGTAGTAAAACAGCTACAAAAGTAAAGTTTTAGTGCTGACTACAAAGGTTCTAGAAAGCTATGTCTAAACCACGCTATGGGATTTGGATTCCTGTTTACGGCAACTGCGGGGTAATGAACCCATTGGCAGTTGAGCCAAAAAGCTCTTGGTGTGGGGCTGAGTTTAGCGATCGCAGCTTGCACTCCCAGTAATTCAACTGATGCGCCAGCACAAAAACCGCAAGTCCCTAAATTAATAGTGCTGAAATGGGGCATCAAAAAGGGATGGTGCTGTTGAATATTTTAAAAGCGCAAGGAAGTTTAGAAAAAAGACAATTTTACAAGAGCTAGAAAAGGCTGGAATTTGGTCTAGAAACAACTATCATGATTCAGCCAAACTCCTTTCTAAGCTGTACAAAATTGATTTAAAAACAATGGAAACTGTAGAAGAACGTGGTGGTAAACGTCAAGTATTACCTGTAACAGATGAAATTCTGAGTGGATTACAACGTATGGCAGATACCTTCTATGAACTCAAAATTATTCCTAAAAAAATTGATGTTAAAGATAAAAATTACAACTGGGTTTCCGAGCAAAAGTGGTAAATCGAGATAATTCGTAATTTATAAAATATTAATATTTGTTCATTTTTTATTGATTATAGTAGGCGATCGCATGAATATCATCAATGTTAACCGTCGATTCTTTTTAATAGCCATTACATCCTTTGCGGCTTCTACAGTATTTTCTAGCTGTAGTTCACCTCAAAATAGTTCTGCTGCTAATACAACTGCAAATCCATCAGCAACCCCAGCTGCTAATACAACTACAACTGTAGCCAAAGACAAAATCAAAGTTGGTGTCACACCAGTTCCATCTGGAGAAATTTTAGAGTTTGTCAAAAAGAATTTAGCACCTGACGCTGGGCTAGATATCGAAATTATTACTTTCAATGACTTTGTGCAGAATAATACTGCTTTGAAAGATGGGGTAATTGATGCTAACTATTTTCAACACATCCCTTTTATGAAAGACTATGGCAAAAAACATAATTTTGAGATGTATGCTTTTACTCCCCAAATTCATTTAAATCCAGTGGGCATTTTTTCTAAAAAATATAAGTCTCTTAAAGATGTACCTAATAAAGCTCTAGTCACAATCCCTGATGATGTTAGCAATGCCCATCGCGCTTTAAAAGTGTTGGAAGAATCAGGGTTTATCAAACTCAAGCCAAATGTCCGTCCGGCGAGTCCTAAAGATATTATTGAAAATCCCAAAAACATTCAAATTAAAGAGATACCAGCGGCATCATCGTACAGTCAAAGGAATTCAGCTAATTACCTTGTATTACACCGATGTGTCGGGTAAGTCTGTACCAGTAAATTATCGCATTTATAACAAACAAGATGGTAAAACAAAAAATGACTACTTACGAGAAATGATTACTGAGGTTTTGGAGTGGGGATTGGAGCCAAAGATAGTGACTACTGATGCTTGGTATTCCAGTCAGAAAAACTTGAAGTTCCTAAAAAACCAGGAATTAGGGTTTTTAACTGGGATAGCTAAAAATCGTTCCTGTTCAGTCGATGGTAAAAATTTTATCCAAGTCCAAAATCTAGAAATTCCCGAAACTGGTTTAATAGTGTATCTGAAAAAGTTTGGGCAAGTGAAAGTATTTCGGAGAGATTTCAAAAACGAAGCTCACAGATATTACATCATGTATGTACCTGACCTCGATGCACTTTTTTCAATATCTATGGCAGAGTTTAAAGAATTACATTCAATTCATTGGGGAATTGAATGCTACCATCGAGCTATTAAACAAGTGTGTGGAATTGAGCGATTTATGGTGAGGACATCTGCGGCAATTAGAACTCACTTTTTTAGTGCTATCCGCGCCTTTACCCAATTAGAATTAATGAGAATAGAAGAGTTAATTGAAAACTGGTACGAAGTCCAGAGAAATTTGTCTCTTCACGTAGCTCGTGACTTCATTCTAGAACACCTTAAACAACAGGTAGGCTTGAATGCACATAGTCAATTTTCTGTCAATGCGTAAGTCCTGGATTTTATCAACACCAACTACAAGGGGACGATCGTACCCGTATTTTAATATGGTAGCAATATTTAAAAAACACAGCTTTCTAATGTTTTTAGCGACGGGAGTATTTACCCTGTCTACAAACCTAGTTGGTTGTAGCCAACAAACTACAGAGAAAACCGCTGTTGCCTCTAATAATATCAAGACTAAAGTATTAAAAATGGGCTATCAGTCGGCTGGAGATATAGTCAAGGTTAAAGGAGTTCTAGAAAAGCGTTTAAACCCACTTGGTATTTCTGTAGAGTGGTCGAAATTTGCCGCCGGTCCGCAACTTCTAGAAGCAATGAATGTAGGAAGTGTGGATTTCGGTTCTGTTGGTGAAACTCCACCTATCTTTGCTCAAGCCTCTGGTGTTCCTTTCGTCTATGTTGCTAGTACTAAACCTGGTACTGGTGAAGGAACTGCTGTTGTAGTGGAGAAAGACTCTCCTATCAAGACTGTAGCTGACTTAAAAGGTAAGGAACTAGCTTTTCAAAGAGCCACAGCACAACAATACTTCGTTGTCAAGGTTTTAGAAGAAGCCGGACTAAAACTTAGTGATGTTAAACACATTAACCTTACACCATTAGAAACTCGTGCAGCATTTGAACGTAAGAGTGTTGAAGCGGCAGTGATTGGCGATCCCCATTTGGCTGTATTTCAAAAAACTGCTAGAGTTCGTATTCTCCGCAATGGTAAAAATATTACTACTCAAGGAGGCTACTGGTTAGGTTCACGTAACTTTGTTAAAAAGCACCCTGAGCTAGTCAAAGTTATTTTGGAAGAGATTAACAATATCGGTAAATGGGCTGAAAGCAACCCGCGAGAGGTTGCCGAACTAATTTCACCTGAAGCAAAAATTGATGTTCCTACATTGGAATTAGTTGCAAAGCGGCGACGTTACACTCTCAGACCCCTGGGTGAAGAAGTTTTATCAGGACAGCAGAAGATTGCTGACTTGTTCTATCAGCAAAAATTTATCACAAAGAACATCAACGTTAAGGATGCGACTCTCTCGGCTGAACAGTATGCTGCTTTTACTCCAATAGATGTTAAGCCTTAAGCATTTGTCAAATTATGGTATGACTACAAACACATGACAGATGAAAGAAGTCAGTTAAGAACTACTTTTAATCAAGTAGCACTGTAAACAGATTGACAACTTAGGGAAAATTTGGGAGTATAAAATTACGGTAATCCGGTAAATTTTTGGTACTTAAGAAAACTTAAATACATCTAAAACCCTTACAGAGAAATAGTTTTTGTCGAGTGCAGTCGATGGCTTGAATATGTTACTAGATGTAATCGCCTCAAGGCTGGAAACATTCTTCAACTTTGTAGTGCCATGGCGTCAACCAGAAATAGCAATTGCCTCATCATTCACCAACATAGATTTTCCACAGTATATTCGGAGATAGAAACTCATGATTAAAAGTCTAGAGAAACTTGCAGATACCACAATTCAGTTTTCGGCTCCTGTGAGAGCAAATTCACCGGAACTCCAACAGCTTTTTGATTTTATTGCTTTGGGGGCAAGCGATCGCGATCGCGATCGTATCCTGCCTTTTGATGTGGTTGAATTAATCCGACGTTCTCGGTTAGGTGCATTGCGAATCCCCGTAGCTGAAGGTGGTGGTGGTAGCACCGCACGGGAACTATTTGAGGTAGTGATTAAACTGGGGGATGCCGATCCAAATGTCGCTCACATTGTGCGGAATCATTTCTCCATAACAGAGCGGATTTTGCGTTCCGATCGCACTCAAAGGAATCGCCGATGGCTCAAGGCTGTTGCTGATGGTGCAATTATTGGACTCGCTTTCACCGAGCTAGAAGTCAAGCGGGCTGGTGGCGGTCAAGTCGTGAATACAAAATTAACACCCGATGGTAACGGCTATCGTTTGAATGGGAGGAAATATTACAGCACTGGTAGCCTTTATGCGGACTTAATTTTCGTGCGTGTGCTAGTACCCGATGGCGATACAGCTTTTATACTCATTCCTACCAAACAAGAAGGGATTGACCTTGTGGATGACTGGGATGGCTTCGGACAAAGACTTACAGGCACGGGAACGACTACATTCACTAATGTCCGTGTAGAGGCAGATGAAGTCATTTTTGAGACAGACACAGACAAAGACTACCTGCCATACAACATCATTCCGCAATTATTCCTAACAGCAATTAACGCTGGCATTATTCGCAACATTCTGCGTGATGCAACAGATCTTGTCCGTACTAGACCCCGAACTTTCTACCATGCCGTAAGCGAGCAAGCAACAGAAGATCCAATTATACAGCAGACTGTTGGACAGATTGCCGCCAATGCCTTTGCCGCCGAGGCAATTGTTTTAGCAGCAGCTGATGGTCTAGATCGCCTTCCTGCTGCCAAAGCCTTGGGAGAGGAGGCAGAAACAGCAGAGGCATTGGCAACTTCTCTCAGTGCAGCCAAGGCTAAATTGATTGTTGATGATTTGGCATTACGTTCGGCTACCTTGTTGTTTGAAGTTGGTGGGGCTTCCACAACCAAGAAAAGCGCCAACTTGGATCGTCACTGGCGCAACGCCCGCACCTTGTCCTCACATAATCCAAATCACTTTAAGGCTCGTGCGATCGGCGACTACGAAATTAACGGCACACCATTGCCGCAACGAGGATTCTTCTAATTTTGTAGAGAACCGAAACCATATCGCAGTTTGACAAGACAGAAAAACTGCTATGTCTTAAATTTGTCGTCAACTGGAATTTGATAACCGTTGGCGAGACGATTAGTCATGTTTGCGGTAGCAACGATCGCCATCAATTCAGCGAACACATCATCACTCATTCCTTTAGCGCGTGCCGCAGTCGTGTGTGAGGCAATGCAGTATTCACAACCATTCGTGACGCTCACCGCAATATAAATTAACTCCCGCACCAATGGATCTATTTCTCCAGAACCTGCCATGACTTCCTTTAGCGTTTCCCAAGTTCGCCGTAGGGTGGGAGGATGATTGGCTAAGGCTTTCCAAAAGTTGTTGATATAGTCAGAGGAGCGCGTGGCACGGATATCATCATAAATTGCACGCACTTCATCGGTACTGTTTTCGTATTCTATCAGATTGGTCATGTTTTAATTTAAGGATTTTTCTCACAAGGAATTCAGAGACATTTTACAACGTTGTGTAATCAAGGATTTTTACAACACATTTATATATAAATTAAAACTTTCAATATCAGTGTTTGACCAGAGAAAAAATGTTTACAGCCTTATCTTGAAGATGTTAAAGTTTCCGCTTCTCAAACCTCAAAACAGATGCAATAGCAGCAATACATAGTATCAGGGCTGCGAAGCGAAAGGTTCCTTGAAACCCAGTAACGATCGCAACAGGAGGGGCAACCGATACATCTGCACCTGCGGCTACACTGGCGATTAACCCTCCAAAGACTGCCCCAATCAGAGAAACTCCTACGGTATTCCCTGAGGTTCGCGACAAAGATAATAGCCCAGAAGCAATACCGAGACGCTCCCGAGACGCTGCTCCCATAACAGCACTATTATTCGGTGATTGGAATAAACCCAGTCCAATGCCGTAAATGAAATAACGCTGTACATAACCCAACTCAGTCAGTTGAGCATCAAAGGTGCTGATCCCCAGACAGCCACCAATCATCAACGCTAACCCAACCGAGCTAATTAACCGAGAGCCAAACCGATCTGAAAGTAAACCAGCCAGTGGGGCAATTAACCCACTCAGTACAGGCGACACCGCTAGTAATAGTCCGACTTTTGCTGTTGGATATTCCTTAACCCGCTCTAAAAAGAATGGAGTAATGAGTAGTGCTCCACCAATGACAGTGAATGTTAACCAACCAGTGAGTAAACCCATACTCAAATGGAGATTACGAAACAAGTTCAGTTCTAACAATGGCTGTTCTAAAATAGACTCAACTACTAAAAAACTCAGAAAACTTAGAACGGCAACCGACAGTAACACCAGTGCGTTAACGCTGCTGAAACCTTGACTTTGCCCAAAGGTCATGCCTATCCCAAAATTGCCCAAAGTCAACACAGCCAACATAGCTCCAAAATAGTCAAATTTTTGGTTACCTGCGATGCGTCCAGAAGGTGGGACTACTCGGGCTATGAGAAAACTAGTGACAATCCCTAAAGGTATATTGATTAAGAATATAGTCCGCCAGCCGAACCAATCTAGTAACAATCCTCCAGCAGAAGGACCTAGAGCAATTCCTAATGATACTACACTACCGATGATACCAACAGCCCGACCTCTTTCTGAAGAAGGAAAGATTTCTGTGACGATCGCCAAACCTAGCCCTGAAATGAAGACACCACCTAACCCTTGTAATGCTCGAAAGCCGATCAACCATCCAATCCCAGGTGCCATACCACATAACAAAGAACTCAAGGTAAAGATAATGAGTCCCCCCAGGTAAAGATACTTTTTACCCCACATATCTCCTAATCGAGTCGCCCCCAAGACTAAACCAGAACTAACTAACTGGTAACTCAAGACAGCCCACTGGGTTGTAGGAAAGTCAGTGTGAAAGGTTTGAACTAATGAAGGCAGAGCGACATTGATGATGCCCACATCAAGAGTTGACATGAACACCCCAAGTCCGACACCAACTAACACCCAAACTTTTTGAGGGTTTGACAAAGTCAGAGGTTGTGCTTGCAATTGTGACAATGTCTAGCCTCCCCTGTATAATTTATAATTGTAAATAATTTGTTTGCGTAATATTAGATTAGCATAATATTAACTTTAGGAAAGTCAGGAATTCTATGTAGACTTATGTACAATTGCTTGCTTTTCACAGCTGGCTATGCGAAATTAATATCTAAATTAATATAAAATACGGTAAATTGATAAATTATAAGTAAATTTAAACTCAGGGATCGAGAACCCAGTAGCAATAATCGTGGAATCGTGCAGAAAAAACGATGTTAACAGATTCTCAAGAACTAGAAATTACCACTGACTCATTAGAGGCGGTAAATGCTATCAATGGCTTTTTTGAGCAATTGCTCAGTGTTGGAAACGATTCCCAAGTTATCCTGAAGGCAGTTGAGGCAGATCCAACTTGTGCGATCGCCAATGCCCATGTAGCAGCCTTTTACCTGTTTTCTGGTACTAGTGATACTATTGCCCGTGCTACTGACTTTCTTCACGCTGCCAAAGCCCAGTTATCCAGCGCCAACGAACGAGAACAACTTTATATAGCTGCCATTGAAGCTTGGACAAAGCGCGATCTTAAGAGTGCAATCGCCTATCACGAAGCGATCGCTGAAGCATTTCCCCGCGATTTAATCTCAGTTCATACCTGCCAATACCACTACAGAAATTCTGGTAACAGTGAGGGAATGCTACGGATTGCAGAAAAAGTTTTCCAAGCTAACCGCGATAGTCCATATATGTACGGTATGCTGGCTTTTGGGTTAGAAGAATGTCATCATCTCTCAGCAGCAGAAGAAGCAGGGCGACGGGCAACCGAAATGAAACGCGATAACCGTTGGGCGCACCATGCGGTAGCTCACGTCTTGGAAACCCAAGGGCGGTTATCAGACGGAATTGCTTGGATGGGGAGTGTCTCTGACACCTGGGAAAATAGCAACCCAGCTTTTTACAGCCATCTTTGGTGGCACACCGCTCTTTACCACCTTGATGCTGAGGATATCCCCAAGGTATTGTCCATTTATGATACTCATATTTGGGGACGTGCAAGGAAAGACAACGGACGCGAACAGATTAACGCTATCTCACTACTACTACGTTTGGAATTGAGAGGTGTGGATGTAGGTTCGCGCTTTTCAGACGTTGCCGCTTACCTCCAACCAAGATTACACGAACATATCCTTGGTTTTCTGGATTTGCATTATCTCTATGCATTAGTACGTGGTGGTAAAGATGATTGGGCAGCTCAGATGTTAGAGAGTATGCAAGTATACACCCATAAAGCACTTCCCTATATTCAACTCATTTGGTTAGAAGTGGTTTTACCTGCTGCCCGTGGGATGATTGCTCATGCTCGAGGTGACTTACAGACAGTTATTGCTGAACTGGGATCGGTGCTACCAAGGTTGCAGGAAGCAGGCGGTAGCCATGCTCAAAGGGATTTATTTGAGCAAGTCTATCTTGATGCCCTGATTCGGACAAGCAAGTATCAAGAAGCACTAAATATTTTGGAAAAGCGCAATGCAAAGCGGAGTTATAGCAACCGCCAAGGCGGTTTGAGCATAAACTAGATGTAGTCCCTTTTTTTCCTGCGGAGTGCGATCGCTGTACATATGCCTAAACCTTACAGTTACGACTTTCGTCAAAAGGTCATCCAAGCTATCGAACTTGATGGTTTGAAGAAAAGCGAAGCAAGTTTTGTGTTCAATATCAGTCGCAACACGATAGACTTATGGCTGAAGCGACAAGCCGAAACTGGGGACTTCCAAGCCTTGCCCAATCAGCCTCCCGGTAATAATCATAAAATCACCGACTGGGAAAAATTCCGTGAGTTCGCTTCATCTCATGGGGATAAAACCCAAGTTGAGATGGCCTCACTTTGGGAGGGAGAAATTAGCGATCGCACCATCTCACGGGCTTTGAAGAAAATTGGTTTTACTCGAAAAAAAAGACCTATGGCTACCGTGAGCGCGATGAAGCCAAACGACAAACGTTCATAGATCAGTTATCTACACTACCCTCGGAGAAAATCGTGTACCTAGATGAGTCTGGCATGGATAGTCGAGACGAGTATGATTATGGTTGGAATGAAAAAGGGGAACGCTTCCATGCACTTAAGTCAGGCCGACGCTCTGGACGGGTTAACATGATTGCCGCGCTGTGTAACCAAAACCTAATAGCTCCCTTCACTGTTGAGGGTGCGTGTAATCGAACAATTTTTGAAACTTGGCTGGAAGCTTGTTTGCTTCCAATACTCGAACCGGGACAGGTTTTGGTGATGGATAATGCCACATTCCATAAAGGTGGGCGCATTCAACAATTGATCCAGGATGCAGGGTGTAAACTGCTGTACCTACCGCCTTATTCTCCAGACCTTAATAAGATTGAAAAATGCTGGTCTTGGTTAAAAAGTCGAATCCGCAAAAAACTGGAGCAGTTTGATTGTTTACGAGATGCCATTGAGGATGTCTTGCATTTTACGTCCTAACCGCCAAGGCGGTTGCTATATATAGCGATTGTTCAGAAAGACTTGGCTTATGTCTACAAAGAAATGAGTCAGACAAAAAAGTAGGTTAATAAACTCAAATTAACCATGATGATCTCGTGGTGATTGCCTGCATCTTGATGCTGTTTTCGCGTGCGATCGGCTGATTCATAATTTTGATTCAGCAATACTGTATTATGTATGTATTACATGAATGAATAAAGTTTAACTTACAAACATGAATGGAGAAGTCATTACTGATATAATTCAAATAACTCTTGACTGGCTCAATTCAGTATTAATTGGTAGTCCCGCACTGGTTACAGGCAAAGTTCTTGATTTTGCTATCGAAGTCAGAGGAAGTGAAAATGCCCGGATTGTAAAAATCCGACCTCAATATACATCGGAAGCAACTGGTACAACGCCTGCAATGCTGTTATTGAAAATGTCTTTAGGCAATAATACTACTTTTGGAGATTCAGAAGTCAATTACTATACGCGGGATTACATCGATTTAGTAAATCGACCCCTACCAATAAGCTATCATGCACGGTATGCACCGAACCCTTCTCGGTATCACATTCTCATGGAAGACCTATCTGCAAGCCATAGTCCTAGTTGGAAAATTAAACCAACACTTGCATACGGATGTGCAGTTGCTCAAGCCCTAGCTATGTTGCACGCACATTGGTGGGGAAGCGAAAAGTTAGAGGCTATTAGTGCTAATATTCCCAGAACCAGTGAAATTGAGCGATACGTGGCTCAAGCTCAAGCAGGATTACTACCAATGTTGTCGGAGGTTAGGAGTGAAATTGATAGTTCATGGCAGTCGGTACTTATGAATGTGTTTCAGTACCATCCCGGCAAGATGATTGAGCGCACTTTCAACTCATCTGGCTTCACATTGATTCACGGTGATGTTAACCCTGGTAATATTCTTTCTCCATTAAATGGAGACGGGAAAATTTATCTGATTGACCGCCAGCCGTTTGATTGGTCACTGACTACTTGGCTGGGAGTAAGCGATATTGCGTATATGATGGTGCATTGGTGGGAACCTAATTGGCGACGGCAATTAGAAATTCCTATCTTACGTAAATATCACGCAAGTCTTTTAAGCAATGGTGTGTCTGGTTACGATTGGGAGCAACTGATAAACGACTATAAACTGGCTGCTGTTCAAAGTCTTTACGTTGCTTGTCAGTGGTGTATATCTCCGGAGGAGCGTCGCTCTATGAAATGGGTGTGGCTTCCGCAACTGCTCAAGTCGATGACAGCTTTCTTTGACTTGCGCTGTTCTGAGTTATGGACATTGCGCTCGAATCCATGCACTATTATTCGGTGATTGGAATAAACCCAATCGTGGAATCATGCAGAAAAAACGATGTTAACAGATTCTCAAGAACTAGAAATTACCACTGACTCATTAGAGGCGGTAAATGCCATCAATGGCTTTTTTGAGCAGTTGCTCAGTGTTGGAAACGATTCCCAAGTTATCCTGAAGGCAGTTGAGGCAGATCCAACTTGTGCGATCGCCAATGCCCATGTAGCAGCCTTTTACCTGTTTTCCGGTACTAGTGATACTATTGCCCGTGCTACTGACTTTCTCAACGCTGCCAAAGCCCAGTTATCCAGTGCCAACGAACGAGAACAACTTTATATAGCTGCCATTGAAGCTTGGACAAAGCGCGATCTTAAGAGTGCAATCGCCTATCACGAAGCGATCTCTGAACTGGGATCAGTGCTACCAAGGTTGCAGGAAGCAGGCGGTAGCCATGCTCAAAGGGATTTATTTGAGCAAGTTTATCTTGATGCCCTGATTCGGTCAAGCAAGTATCAAGAAGCACTAGATATTTTGGAAAAGCGCTATGCAAAGCGGAGCTAATATAGCGATCGTTCAGAAAGACTTGGCTCACGTCTACAAAAAAATGAGTCAGACAAAAAAGAACGAGGTTTAAACAGTATACCTGCCAATCGGAGTTGCTCATCAGATTGTCCCCGAATTTCGCCAGAGTTGGCATAGCACAGATGAGAGCATAAGCTATGCAAAGCTTCCCCTTTATTGAGTTGCCGATTGATTCTGCGTCGATTTGCTTCATCGGCATACCCTAGTTAGGTTATTAGATTCAACCCTAACGCAATATACACACACGCTGTAATCCGCTCTAACCAACCTAAAACTTTTTCATTTTCCCTTAAAGTGTTCGTTGCTGCTGCCGCGAATCCAGCAACGATCGAACACCAGACTGTACCACCAGTAACAAACAAAAAACCTAGTAATAAAAATGGTAATACACCAAGACCTGCTGTTGGATTAACAAACTGGGGGAGGAACGCGAGAAAGAAGATCGCAACTTTAGGATTAAGAACATTGGTTATAATTGCCTGACGATAAATTTGCCAATTACTCATTGAGTTGATTTCTGGTGTGGACAGAGGTTTAGACTTTCTCAACCAAGCCTGAACACCTAAATAGCTCAAATATGCGGCTCCAGCAAACTTGATAGTCGTAAATGCCCAAGCTGAAGTTGTTAGAATTGCAGATAGCCCAAACGCAGCAAATATAGTGTGAACCAAGCCTCCGCTACCAATCCCCAGTGCTGATACTAGCCCTGCTTGACGACCTTGTGAAATACTTCGAGCAAGGATATACATTGTATCTGTACCAGGGGTAATCCAGAGTAAGAAGCTGGATAACAGGAAAGCTAACAGATTATGAGTTCCGAGCATTCTCCTCCCTGCCCCCTGCCTCCTGCCTCTTCCTTTACCGCAAAAAATTCAGTGATTCTAGCAACACGTACTCAATGAATTGTACATGACAGTAGCTTTAAGAGAAAAGTAGGAAATGCTGCGACTTCAATCTATTATTGTTCGTAAAAACCGGGTTTCTTTAGATTTGGGCGATGCTGATGCCAAGGGGTTGCTTGCTCGTAAGTATAGCCCACTGCTAATACAGTTGATTCATCAAATGGCTTGCCGATAATTTGCATCGACAGTGGTAGATTACTCGAGTTAAAACCACAGCAAACAGCTAGAGCAGGCAGACCTGTGACGTTAAATGGTATTGTTATATCGGGTGAATCAAAATTAGGAAACTGAGGCAAGTCTGTAAATTTTGGTGCTGCTCGAAGTTCTGTTGCCGTAATGAGGACATCAACGCTAGCTATGGCTTTTTCTACCACAAAACATAACTCACGACGACGACGCACAGCTTGCAGGTAGTCAGAGGAGCTAATGAACGCACCAAGTTTTAAGAAATAGCGGTTGTATTCTCCATAAAGTTCTGGCTGCTGTCGCAAATTCTGTTCGTGTAGAGCAAAGCTTTCCGCCAACATAATGAGCATACCACAAGCTTGAAATTCAATGAAGGATGGCAGTTCGATGTCAACTAACTCGGCTCCCAAGTCAAGCAAAGTCGAATATGCTCGTTGTAGCGCCGCCCATACCTCTTTATCTGCAAGTCCATCGTCCTCGTAAAAATGCCGGATAATTCCAATTTTATAGCCTGCCAAGTTATCCTTGAATTTAGCTGTAAAGTCAGGTACAGAAACCTTTGCACTGGCTGAATCTTTGGGATCGTGACCTGCGATCGCTTGGAGTATGAGTGCGCTATCACGTACTGTCCACGTAATTGGACCTGCATGGTCAAGGGATTGTGATAACGGAATCATCCCAGTGCGGCTAACTCGACCATAAGTTGGTTTTAACCCAACCACACCACAGTAGGCAGCAGGTTTCCGGATAGAACCGCCCGTATCACTACCTAGTGCTCCCATACATAAACTTGCCGCCACTCCGGCTCCTGCACCGCTACTCGAACCCCCAGGAGAATGTTCGAGATGCCAAGGATTGCGTGCGGGTGGGTAAAATAGATCGAAAGATGGACCACCAGTGGCAAACTCTTTGGTTCCCATTTTTCCAAGCAAAATAGCTCCCGCCTCATACAGACAACTCACAACTTTGGCATCCTGATTTGGCACTCTTTCTTGGAACAATCGTGATTGTGCAGTTGTACGAATTCCTGCTGTGTCGAAAATATCCTTGATGCCTATGGGGATACCATGTAGTGCTCCTCGATAATTTCCAGCAATAATTTCAGATTCAGCGACTTGCGCCATCAACAGTGCTTGTTCTGGTGTTACCAAAATAAAGGCATGAAGCACGTCGTTGAGTGCTTGAATGCGTTCTAAGAAAGCTTGAGTTAATTCGACAGGGGATAACTGTTTAGTAACAATTAGGTCAGCAGCTTCGGATATGCTTAGGTAGCAAAGATTTGTCATTGACCTACGCCTCGCTCGATCGGTTTAAATATATGCGCCAATTCGCTACTATAGTGGCGCGGCTTACGGACAAGTGTCTTCATTCGCTCCAAAGCTTCGTAGGTACGACACAATTGTTCAATTTCAGAAGGCTGAATCTCAATATTTATTAGTTCCGCAAGCAATTTCAAAGCTTCAGGTGTGATGGTAGGCTTTGAGTTCATGACGGAACAATCAGCATGGTAGTTGTTAACATTTTGCTTCAGTTGAGGAGTACACAAAACCTAAGCTTACCTAAGTATGCACAGATTTTGATTTGACTTCGCGCTCTGAGTGAGGAAAGGTAATAGCACTATAGGCTGGAAGTACAACGGACAAATCGCGCTTTTTATTTTTGTCGAACTTGAAGTCTTTGATTTTGATATCAATAATGATATCTTGTTTTTATCTGTAAGTGATGATAGCAAAAATTATGGCTGAAGTCACCATTAACCTGCCCGAAGAAGTTTTATCAACCCGTCGCCTTCCTCCAGAGGAATTTGTACGCGATATGCGTGAAGCTGCAGCTATTTACTGGTATCAAAAGGGTGAAATCTCTCAGGAGAAAGCTGCCCAGATTGCGGGTTTAAATCGTAGAGACTTTCTTGCTGCCCTTGCCCGTGAGCAAGTAGATGTGTTTGTTGTAGACTTCGATGATTTGGAACGAGAGTTAAACCGTGGATGAGCGTCCCGCGATCGACACGTCCCCACTGATTTTTTTGAGCAAGGGTAGCTTTCTCCACTTATTGCAGATAATCAGTCCAGAAATTATCGTCCCCCAAGCCGTAGCAACAGAAATTCAGGCATACGGGGAGACAGACGTAACTGCAATGGCTCTTGCGTCCACCTCTTGGCTAGTCATAACAGAAACACCTGTCGTTCCTACTGTAATCCAGAGTTGGGATTTGGGAGCAGGGGAGTCAGCAGTACTGACTTGGGGTTATGTTAATCGTGGTACTGAGGTCATTCTGGACGATTTAGCCGCCCGTCGCTGTGCCACTGCTTTAGGAATTCCAGTAAGGGGAACATTGGGTTTAGTTCTTAGCGTCAAACAACAGGGGGAAATTCCAGCCGCACGTCCGGTTTTAGAACAATTGCGCTTGTGCGGGATGTATTTGTCTGACCGCGTGATGAATCAAGCATTGGCTAAAGTTAAGGAATAGGTGTCATCGTAATCGCTCATATGTAGCGATCGCTTCAAATGATGTTTGGTGGTCAAAAAGCTTGCCCCTACTAAAGTTTAAATATATGCGCCAATTCACTACTATAGTGGCGTGGCTTACGGACAAGCGTCTTCATTCGCTCCAAAGCTTCGTAGGTACGACACAATTATTCCTTCAATTCAAGACGGTTTAACACCAGAGAAAATTACTGCCAAAGCTAAAGAAATCGAGCTGAAATTAGACCAACCTCACCTAAAACAATTCTTAGAGCAATATACTGAGAATAAAGCAACAGATACAGAATAAACAACATTTATGTTAGTACAATTGGCAGAGTCTGACGCTCAAATTTTAGGGTGTTTCCCTGTTATGTCCCAGTTACGCCCACATCTTCAACAAGCTGATTTTATCCAACAAATTCGGCATCAAACAAAAGAAGGATACAAACTTGCTTTTTTACAAAAAGAAGAACAAACTGTGGCAGTGGCGGGATTTCGTATTTTTACCTGTTTGGCATCAGGAAAGTCTTTGTATGTTGATGACTTAGTTGTTGATGAGTTGAAGCGATCTTCTGGTTATGGTCAACAGTTATTCCAGTGGCTAATTCAATATGCTCAAAATCATCAGTGTCAACACTTAAGCCTTGATTCTGGAGTTCAGCGATTTGCCGCTCACAGATTTTATCTCATGCAACGTTTGAGTATTACAAGTCATCACTTTTCAATGGAGTTATATTGACAATTTATAAGCTTGATGATATGGAATCATTAGAGGTAAATTTTTATAAAATGGCGTTTGATTATCAACTAAAGTATTGGAATAGCCTTGGCTCAACAAAAACCTTCTCCCATCCTGTTAATTTTGACGGTTTGAAGCAACTTCTCAACCAGGATGCAAGAATTTTAGACTACGGTTGCGGCTACGGTCGCATCACTAATACTCTTGTAGAGCATGGTTATCAATATGTAGAGGGTGTGGATTTCTCAGAACGCATGATTGAAAAGGGTCGTTGTTTATATCCTCATCTCAATCTTAAAGTAGTGTTATCACCACGACTACCTTATGTTGATGGGGAATTTGATGCGGTATTGCTATTCACAGTTTTAACCTGTATCCCTCATAATCAAGCTCAGATTGCATTAATCCAAGAGCTAAATCGCATCCTGAAAAGCGGAGGCTTGCTTTATATCAGCGATCTCTGTTTACAAACAGATGAACGAAACTTGAAACGCTATGATGACTTCAAAAATAAGTACGGAATTTATGGCATCTTTGAATTACCAGAAAATGTTGTCCTCAGACATCACGATCTAACATGGATAGAATTCCTGACATCAGGATTTGAACAGATAAAGTTCGAGGAATTTAATGTTGTGACAATGAATAATAATCGTGCTCAGGCATTTCAACTGTTTGCACGTAAACCTAAGAGGCAGGATTCTTAGTTTTTAGGAGGTGAAAATTAGTGGTATAATTTGAGCAAAAAATGTTATTTTTACATAGATTTAAGCAAAGTTTTTGACGAATTATCAATTTGATAATTTAAAAAAATCATTCTCAACTAATATTTGCAAACTTATACCAATGACAAATATTCAACACAAGATACCATTTCCTCAAGATACTCAGGCTTATAGGTTTCCTGTATCAGTGAAAGGTGTAGTTCTTAAGGAATCAAAAGTTGTTTTATTGAAAAATGAACGAGATGAGTGGGAATTACCAGGAGGTAAGCTTGAACTGGGGGAAGAACCCGAAATTTGTTTTGTAAGAGAGATTGAAGAGGAACTGGGATTAAATGTGAAGGCAGGACCTCTTTTGGATACCTGGGTTTATCAAATTTCCGAAGAGTTTGTTGTTTTAATTATTACATATGGTTGTTATCCTGAGCCTTTTTCTGAAGTGACTCATAGTCCAGAACACAAAGATGTAGGTCTTTTTACTTTTGAAGAAGTCAATTTTTTGAAAATGCCAAATGGTTATAAAAGATCTATTCAAAAGTGGTTTGAACTTTCTGCTCATCAAAGAAACTTGCACTGACTCCTAACTAGAAGTCGTAAGATGTATAGAAAAACAGACAACTAAGTAGTGAATAGACTGTTTAAACGTTTCAGTAACATATCTTCTGAAATATTTCTCTAATTTGAGCTATCTATAATGGTATTTGTATTAACAGTGGATTAAACCGTAAATTGAGTAGCTTCTCTCAGACGACGGCGTTCAGCGATTCGTTTTGCTACAGCGATCGCCGCTTCATTAGCAACATAGCCATCAGATTTTACTGCGCGAGCCAGCCTTCTAGCTTCTTTACCTGAGACAGGCTTAGATACGGTACCAAGTGGGTACTTCATATTCACTCATTTTGACGCGCTTACTTCCTCATCATAGCGGATCGGCACTTAATGTGCTTTAGAATCAGCCTCAACTTAGTAAAGTGTCAACTGCTAGAAGCAAGGCGTGTAGCTAACCAACGCTCAGCTTTATTTTTTCTTTATCGTATTAATACTCTTTTTAGCGCAAAAGTTATGTATAATACGCAAATATAATTATTTAACTTATACTATAAGCGACTGGACTAAAAATACACCTTGGTTGAGTTTAGCGATCGCGATCGTATCCTGCCTTTTGATATTGTGTTAAAGTTTCCGCTTCTCAAACCTCAAAACAGATGTAATAGCTGCGATACATAGTATCAGGGCTGCAAAGCGAAAGGTTCCTTGAAACCCAGTAACGATTGCAATAGGAGGTATTATATTAGTAAGTAGAACGGGGTGGAAAAATAAAACTAGGTTCTAATATAGAAGGTTTACAAATTAATATAAATCAGCTTAAAGGTGCAATTCTAGATCCATTTCAGGCTGCATATATTCTTCAAAGGTATACAAATGTCATAGTAAAAGCTGTTGATGAACAAACGACGTATAACGCATAAAAATATTAGTGAGTAAATATGAGCCAATGATAAAGCTGTATATCAATTTGATAATTTTAAAAAATCATTCTCAACTAATATCTGCAAAATTATAGCAATGACAAATATTCAACACAATATACTGAGATTGCTGATTGCGATCGCGGCTCATGAGGGAAGCCCCTCAAGCGGGTGCGGGTATGGGTTTGATGGCGTCTTACTGAGGCGGGCTGCTGCCACCGTTGCGATCGCGCAAGTACTGCCAAATCTGCCGAATCTCGTTGCGAAATTCTTGGCGGTCAATTGCTGCTTGCTGCCTGTCTTGGGCTGCTTCGGCTGCTAGGCGATCCGTTCGTTCGCGAAAAGCAAGGCGGTCTTGGGCTGCTTGCTCGGCTAAGGAATCTACTCGTGTTGCAACAGTATTAACGTTAACCGTTAGTGTATCTACTCTCTTAGTAAGTTGCTGAATGTTTGCTACCAGTACATCAATAGTGGCATCATGTTCTACAACTTTTTCGCCTACGTTGGCAAACAGAGTTTCTAAGCGGCTGAGTCGTTCGTCAGTGGTTGGTGGTTGTCCTGCGTTAGTCATTTGTTTTTACCCCTTTCATATTCTGCTATCCATTAGTCGTAACAAGAGTTTTCGTACCAAAATAAAACAATGTACGTTAGTTGCATCTGCATTGTCTCAATATAGTAACTATTTGTGAAACATATATTGCTTATTTTTGAAATACATATTACTCTAAAAATTGAAATGGAGGTATTTAAAGTTGAATTGGATGGTTTTCTCTTACTCTCTCCCTTCCAAGTCGTCTTCTAGTCCTCGTGTTGCCCTATGGCGGCGATTACGACGACTGGGAGCCATCTCTCTTAAAGGCGGCATCCATGTCCTGCCTGCTCGTGATGAGTGCATTGAATCGTTCCAATGGCTGGCGCAGGAAGTGCAACAGGCAAAGGGCGAAGCCTTGGTCATGCGGGTAGAGCGATTTGAGGGATTGGCAAACGAGGAAATCATTGGGCTATTTCGTACTGCTAAGAGCGAAGAGTATCAGGAGATTGAAGCCCAAGCAATTGAACTGGAAAAAGCTGTGAATTCCAACACAACCTTAGAAGACCGCACCGGTATGTTAGAAACCTTAGAAAAACTGCGGAAACAACATACCGAGATTGCCCGTGTGGACTTCTTTGACTGTTCTGATGGACCGCGTATTACATCTCATTTGAACCGGATTGCCCAGGCACTCTCCCCTAGCCCATCTATGGTCATAGGGATTCCACGTACAGCGATCGCCCAGTACCAAGATAAGCGTTGGGTCACTAGACCCCGACCTTATATAGACCGCCTAGCTTGCATCTGGCTCATCCGCCGATTCATCAATCCGAGTGCTGTGATTCGCTATTCCCATTCGGCTGAACCAGATGAAATAGCTTTTGAAATGAAAAAGGCTCAATTTGAGCACTGTGGCAATCTTTGTACCTTTGAGGTGATGGCAAGAGCTTTCGATTTAGAGGACTCTGGAATGCAAGTTATTGGGGAAATTGTTCACGAAATCGATTTGCGAGATGGGCTTTTTGCACGCCCTGAAACCGTTGGAGTCGAAGCTTTACTACAGGGCTGGTTACTAGCAAACCTTTCTGATACCGAACTGGAGTCTAGAGGAGTGGCGTTGTTTGAAGGATTATACACTGCTTTTTCTCACAGACAGCGCCGAAAGCCTGAAAAAGGTTTATCGCAAGCTTCCCAGGAGTTAATACCATGAGTGCAAAAGAGCAGTCCAAGCTCGCCAATCTTTGTCTGGTCGGGTTTCTGGCTCGTGCCTCTTACGCCCTAGCGCGTACTCCCGTCTTGGCATTGTTTGCCGCCAGTTTGGGAGCAGAACCAGAGGCAATCGGTTTTGCTGTCGCCATCTCCACAGTCACAGGCATCTTCTTTAAGATGCCTGCAGGAGTTGTTTCAGATGTGGTGGGCAAAACGCGGACGCTTTTCGTGGGACTTTTAGTATTTGCCCTAGTGCCTTTTGCTTATTTGCTGGTTTCTTCGTATCAAGCTTTGGTGGTAGTGCGATTCCTGCATGGTTTTGCTACAGCAATTTATGGACCTGTGGCGATGGCTGTAGTCGTTAGCATTGCCAAAGACAGACGAGCAGAAATGCTGTCGTGGTTCTCATCTGTCACCATCATAGGTAATCTGATTGGAGCGCCGTTGGGTGGGTTTTTGCTAACTCAGTTAGCAGGCGGTGGGACACCAAGCCTTGTCCACTTCCACATCATCTATGGTGTGGTCGCAGCCTTAGGGACAGCTTCGTTGGCGATCGCTTTGTTGGTACTAAAAGACCAATGGGAAGAACCAAAGCTTGAAGCAACCCGCACACTAGGCGCAGTTTATCAGAAATTCCGCAAGGGTATCCGGGAAATCTTGATGGACAGACGGGTGCTGCTTTCCAGCAATATGGAAGGAGTGCAAAACCTTTCAGTGGGAGCTTTAGAAGCTTTTTTACCCATCTATGCTGTCAAGATTTGCGGATTTAGTGCATTTCAGGCAGGGATGCTTTGGGGCGTACAAATTCTGGTGACAACCTTTTCTAAACCATTAATGGGCAGGTTGTCAGACCGTCGTGGGCGATTACCTCTAATATTTCGAGGAATGTTTGCCTGTGCAATCCCCTTTGCCCTGATACCCTGGTTTCAAAACTATGCGGTTTTGCTGTTTTTAGCGGCAGTATTCGGCATTGGAGAGGCAATTGTCACTTCAGGAGCCGCAGCACTGGTAGCAGATTTTTGCAGTGAAAGTAACTTAGGTTCGGCAATGGGTACATTTGGAACAATCTTTGATGTAGGGCACGCAGCTGGTCCCTTATTAGCGGGTTTATTAATTAGTTGGACGGGCGGTGAGGATTTTCGTCTTTCGTTTGCCTTGATATCAGGACTTTTAATTGCCGCAGCAGTCGTTTTTCGGATTGGTGTCAGGGATGAACCAGCAAGAGGCTAAAGATAGGAAAAAGAAATATCAATAGTAGCGACTCAAGTAGCATAATTCAAAACACTAGTTCAACCAAAAGAAGTTAATAAAGGAGAGACTTGCTATGCATACCGAATTTACCGAAATTACTAATGAAACTGACTTGATTCCTCTCCAAGCAGATACCAGTCTTCTAGAAGCGCCTCACAAGTTCACCAACGGCGATCTCAAAACTTTAGAAGAAATTGTTGAGTTCAATCCCCGTTTCTTTGTACGGCGACGAATTTTTAAGACCGACTCCATGCACTTCAATATCTACTGTATTGAGCCGGGACAATCAAATCCACTGCACAAACACTCAGGGAGTGATGAGATTTGCTACTTTGTGCAAGGTACAGGAGATGTGATTGTGGGTGATGAGATTGCGGCTGTAGAACCTGGAGCTTGTGTTCATATTCCCAAAGATGTAGGACATGAAATTATCAATACTGGTACGGAAAGAATGATTGTGGTGTTGGCTCAATCTCCCCTACCCTGCGCTCATGAAAAAGTGCCTAACCCACCATCGCAGTTTCGTAGAGTCAAGTTAGACCATTAAACTGTTTGACCAATTATCAAGTCTTAAGCGGATGGATGTCTAAATCAAGAAAGTGAGTCCTTGAATTAGGCATCCAACTGTGCTTTTAAGTAATTGTTTTACCAGGATACGGTCGCAAGAACATTTTTGATTTCCTTTACGAAATTTCCATCTGTTCGACCTCTTTCGTCTGTACTTGGTCGAGTTCTGGTAACTTTTGTCCCAAAATCATCACTATTACCATCATTAATAAACTCGTTACCATAATGATGCTCACCACATTTGGATCGTCGAAATTACTCGTACCTATTAACAATGCTGCGGCAAAATTGCGTTGAGCAGTTCCTACTCCTAGCACTCTCTGGGTATCAATGCCAGGACCACCTAAAAGATAACCCACAGTAAAGGAGAATACAATAAAAATGGCACAAACAAAGATAACACCAGTTTTTAATAAAATAATAATCTCGTTGAAGTGTACTATCAGCCTTACAGCTAAACCTAAAATTAAACCAAGATTAGATATTTTGAAAGCTATTGGTTGAATATTGACAGCGATCGCTTCATATTTTGCCTTAATTAATAACCCAATTCCTAAGGGTGTTAACATGAGAAATATTAAGGGTTTGGCAATATCCCAAGAATTAACTTCTACACCTTGTAAAACTAATGGTAGTACGAGCGGCATATAAAAGACTGTACCGAACATTAACAACATCATCAGTCCTGTAGAAAAAGCTAAATTTCCCTTCACTATTTGGGCAAGTTTAGGTAAAGCTGGAGGACCAGATGCTAATGCCATGACAATTAAACCATCTTTCACGGGTTCGGTGAGAGGTATGACTTGCAGCAGTAAATACACAAAAAGTGGCACTAAGACAAAATTTGTTAGCAATGAGAAAATCACTAAGCGGACATTACAGAGAGGTTGCCAAATTTGTTGTACAGTTAACTTTAAACCTGTTCCAAACATAGTGGCAACAACAAATGCTAAAAAAGCTATTTTGTCTAGTATTGAGATAATTTCGTTCATATTTTTTTGTTTTTTGCTAAGTTATAAAGAATAATTTTTTGGCTCATATTATTAAGTCCACGTAGGTGCAATAATGCTCGAATAAGAATTTTTGTATGTTGGGTTTACCGTATGTGAAACCCAACAAATATTTGGAAATGTTGGGTTTCGTTCCTCAACCCAACCTACGTATATTTAATTCAAATTCAGGGTAACTTTCTGTAAATTACCTGTGAATGCAAACGGAACTTGATAAGTTTCACTTGCAGGAGTTCCTGTATCTCGACCAACATCAAAGGCTTCATCTAATGCCAATCGATAGGGTACGGTTTTTTCAATTCGACCTTCAGCAACCTGTCGATCGTTGATAAATAACTTCCCAGTTCCTCCTGCACCAACTTCACCGCCGTCGTAATCAAAATCAAATCTGATTGTTGATTTACCTGGAGGTAATTTTTTAGGAGATCGAATTACATAACGTTCTGCATTAACGAAGTTGTAGAGATATGTTGGTTTGCTATTCTCTAGGAGAGAACAGGAACAGGGAAACAGAGCTTTAATTGTTTGGCAAACTAATAATTAGAGTATCATATCTATTACAGTGAATAATTACAAACAAATCAGCGATTCGCAATTATTAAGACAAAAAAGCTTTTGGAACTAAACACACCAGTGTTGACTGCCAAATAAGGAGGACAAAGAATTGCTAAGAGTCCATAACGAAAATGAACTACAACTAAATGCTGACGTGCTAGTCATTGGTGGTGGTCCTGCTGCTGCCTGGGCAGCATGGGCAGCAGCATCCCAAGGAGTCAAAGTCATTGTTGTTGATAAAGGTTTTTTAGGTACGAGCGGTGCTGCTGCTGCTAGTGGTAATGGTATTATGGGGTACACAAAAACTAAGCTTACTTAAGTATGCACAGATTTTGATTTGACTTCGCGCTCTGAGTGAGGAAAGGTGGTAGCGAGTTATGGCTCTCCCTTTCGACCTCGTAATGACTTACGAGGCTTTATGCTATCTAGAGTCTTGGGGATACCCATCCCAGTATTCGCATCAGGTTGCAAATTAGCCCAGACTTTTAAGAATCGCTTCTTAACATCAGGTCGAATCAGGTTGCTGCTTTTAACATCAGTTAATTGCAGTTTGCCAGATTGAACTGTGACAACGAGATACTTGACAGTACGCTCTATCAAGATTCGCAAAACCTCTTTGTGTTTGGTGTAAACACCAATTTCTGAGTCTTGTTCTCTTGCTAGAACATTCTGCCCCGCGTTGATATCAGACTGAACGACACCACCCCAGAACTGGTAAAATCTATCTCCCTCTCGCTTACCCAAGAGCAAGTTTAAAGAAGAATCGATTTGCGAAGTGTAGGCAGCATTGACAGCAACGGACACTTTTCCAAAGCGCTGGGGAACAGTCTCTAGGGCTTTGACAACCACGCCCTTTGTGTATTGATTGAGCTTATTCCGATTGCGCTTTGAATATTTTTTGTCCCCGCCTTTAATCGGGGTTGACAAATCTTCGTAAACAACCTTGCCAGCATCAGCAAATAACTGAAGCGTCGCTGTGTAGACGTAGGTTCTAATGCGACCTGTAAAAGATTTTTCTCTGGCATTCCACTTTTTCTTACCAAGGTTGTTAGCAAGAATTCGGTCGTGCTTAGCGTTATTGCCTTTGGATTTCGCTTTTTGAGCTAGAGCGCGAAGTTTATTGCGCTTACGTCCTTTGTGGGAACGATGCTCGGTTTCTGTTGACTGGAGCTTGCCAAAATCTTCACCCAATAAACGCTTGTCAGAAGTTGCGTAGACTTCAGTATATCCTCTATCAACTCCTATAATTTTATCTGATGGCAATTGCGCTTTAACTTTGATTGGACTCAGTTTTTCTGTTTCTCGAATTGTGTCGTACTTTTCGGGTTTGTGAATTTCTATTATTGAGTCGCAAATCAACAAACGAATTTGACCAGTAAAAGGCTGATTGGCTGTGGTTTTAAAGCCAATTTTTAAGCAGGACTTACTGTTTTGATTGGGCAATTTGGCATAAACAAATTTAACACAAACATCACCATCTTTATCGACATAAGACTTGTACTGCTTCAGTATAATCTGATTGCGCTTGTACGTATGACCTCGCTTGTAATGATGGCGCATTAAACGATGCAACCGTTTTAGCTCTTTCAGTTCATCTTGAGCTGTACCTTCTGGATATTCAAACCAATCGCGGGACTCCAAGATAGACTTAATGCGATTCCCTTCTACGCTTCTTGGATGCAATCCCAGTTCGCGCAATGCAAAGGTAATTGCAGCTGCTTGTACTGCGTGGATGTTGTCAATACAGTCGTAAAACGTTGCTTCCCACAGCTTGGCGGGAATGCCATATTTTACGGGATGTTCGTTTCTGTGGATGGGGTCAAGGGTAATCTTGGATATTCCCCATGCCTTCAACGAACCATATTGATTCCAAATATCAGAACGGAGATGCCCAAGACGGTTAGCGGTATCAGTTAAGATGTTAATCAAGATATTAGATACGTCTTGAGTTGTATCTTGAATTACGTCTTTGACAACACAAATTCTTGTTGCCCTAGCATCTTTAATTGTGCGTTTAGTCATCTGAAAATTACCTTATTTTCTTTTAAAAAAATAAAAATTTTAATCTTTATAACTTAATTAATACTACTCTATCTTCTGCAAAATTTATAGCTATATCTAGTAATTATTAGATAATTTTTAGATTCTTTGCACGAGCAAGAACCCTAGAGTTGTGCAGATAATTTTGTAATGATTTCCAATACATTATTAATCAAATCCTCTTCAAAAGTCGTATCCAATTCCGATTGCTAATTGTAATAGCGACACCACGCATTTCACAAAGCGGAAAAATAAATTCTGCACCGAATCGCAACAATCTATCTTTGTGGGTTAGCACTAGTCTTTCTACTTGGTCTGACTCAATTAATTCTATCAGTTTTCTCAATCCGCGTTTTTTGTAGTTCAGTCCAGACTTTACATCGCACGGAAACGCGCAGCGAACATATTCGGGTGGATTATCCCGAAACCGATCCAAATCAACGTTATTATCAAGCGACTGGTGGTTTAGATATGCTTTGGGTAAGACGCGATTGGATAAAGGATGGGATGTCTGGTGACAAGCCGCAAAACGTCAAAGTTGTAACAGGAGCAATATCATGATTGAGCTTGTTAGCCATAAACTGTGTATCAATTGCAATCTGTGCGTCCAAGTTTGTCCTACCAATGTTTTTGATTCTATACCCAATCAACCACCTGCGATCGCTCGAAAAGAAGATTGCCAAACTTGTTTTGTATGTGAAGCGTACTGTCCTGCTGATGCACTCTATGTTGCTCCTGAATCTCATACCGATGTTACAGTCAATGAGGATGATTTAATTGAAAGTGGCATAATGGGAGAATATCGTCGCATTTTGGGTTGGGGATATGGCAGAAAAAATAATAGTGAATTGGATACAGCCCATAAACTGCGCCATTTGCCACGCCCCTATCAAAGTTGATTTGATGAATTGTTTAAGACCATGCCTATGGAGGGCTAATGAGCGGTAAGAAGCAATTGAAACTGGGCGCTTTCATGCGTCCTGTCAGCATACATACAGGTGCTTGGCGCTATCCTGGAGCTTTGCCTGATGCTAATTTTAACTTTCCAGCATTGAAACGATTTATCCAAAAACTAGAGCAGGGCAAGTTCGACGCATTCTTTATGGCCGATCATTTGGCGGTTCTCAATATGCCGATTAATGCGCTCAAGCGCAGTCACACCGTCACTTCCTTCGAGCCTTTCACCTTACTTTCTGCCCTCGCAACCGTTACCGAACATATTGGGTTAGTCGCTACTGCTTCAACGACCTACGATCAGCCTTTCCACATTGCTCGTCGCTTCGCCTCTCTCGATCATATCAGTGGCGGTCGCGCTGGCTGGAACGTTGTCACTACATCCAATCCAGATGCTGCGCTTAACTTCGGTTTGACAGAGGAAGTCGAGCATGATGAACGCTATCTCAGGGCTAGGGAATTCTATGATGTTGTAACGGGTCTTTGGGATTCTTTCGCTGATGATGCGTTTATCCGAGATGTGGAATCTGGGATTTATTTCGATCCCGCAAAACTTCACGTTTTAGGTCACAAGGGAAAATATCTCTCGGTGCGGGGACCATTGAATATCGCTAGACCCGTCCAAGGTTGGCCAGTCATCGTCCAGGCGGGAGCCTCTGAAGCAGGACGGCAATTAGCTGCCGAAACCGCTGAGGCCGTATTTGCACCTGCTGGTAATCTGGAGGCAGGTAAGGCTTTATTTGCAGATATTAAGGGGCGAGCGCGGGCGATCAGACGTGACCCTGAAGGCATTAAAATTCTTCCAGGTGTCTTAGTCATCGTGGGTGAAACCGTTGCAGAGGCGCGTGCTAAGCGTACACATTTGGACAGCTTAATACACTATGACAGTGGAATAGCTAGCCTGAATATCGCACTTGGCTATGACGTTTCTGGCTTCGATCCAGACGGACCTTTACCTGAAATTCCACACACTAACGGCAGTCATAGCGGGCGAGAACGAACGATCGCACTGGCGCAACGCGAGAATCTGACTATTCGACAGCTGGCTCAACGCATTGGCAGTTACGGAGGTTTGGCTTTTGTTGGTACTCCCCAAACTATCGCTGATGAAATGGAGCAATGGCTGACTGAGGAGGGATCTGATGGTTTCAACGTCATGTTTCCTTTTCTTCCTGAGGGGTTGGATGATTTTGTGGACAAGGTTGTGCCAGAACTCCAACGACGTGGGATCTTTCGTCAGGAATATGAGGGCAAGACGTTACGGGAAAATTTGGGGCTTGCTCGCCCTGCTAATCGCTTCTTTGAGACTACAAATGAGTCTGTAAGCTACAGCAATTTTCAATTGGGTGCATTATCTTAAATGATTACGGAACCGCAGATGAACGCCAGTGTACGCTGATAAGTAACGGAAAAATTCCCCTCGCTGGAGCCATGTTTTTAGACCTCAAAGTACGTTAGTAAAAAAGTCTACTGAATTTAAAATACGGTAAAGCCGTAGATATATAGTATTATATAAGGAAGATGTAAAAAATCTCAAACCACCACAAAAATGACAAACACAGCAACAGACGCAGCAATTCGCACCGCTTACGTCAAAATCCCTAATGGCGGTTTGCAAATAGATGCTTACTTAGCGGAACCTTTAGGTGAAAGACGCTTCCCAGCTATAATTGTAGTTCAGGAAATTTTTGGAGTGAATATTCATATCCCTTAAAGTGACAGAAAGGTTGGCTAAGGAGGGGTATGTTGCGATAAGCGAAGCTTAACGGCTTAAGCCGTATCGCACCTGCTATTTTCCAACGGACTGCTCCTGGTTTTGAGACTGGTTACACTCCTGAAGACATTCAGAGTGGTAGAAAATACAAAGAACAAACCACAGCAGGTGAGATATTGAGCGATCTCCAAGCCACGATCGCAAAACTCAAGACTTTGCCAAATGTGAATGGTAATGCGATCGGCTCTATTGGTTTTTGTTTTGGAGGTCATATAGTATATTTAGCTGCAATACTATCTGACATCAAAGCTACAGCTTCCTTCTATGGTGGTGGGATTGCAAATTCTACTCCTGGCGGCGGTGCGCCTACCATCACTCGTACCTCAGATATCAAGGGGACTCTTTATGCCTTCTTTGGGACTCAAGACAAAGGAATTCCCCAAGAGCAAACAGAACAAATAGAAGCAGAGTTAGTAAAGCATAAAATTCCCCATCAAATTTTCCACTATCCCGCAGAGCATGGCTTTTTTTGCGATCGTCGTAGTAGCTACAATGCAGAGGCTGCTGCTGATGCTTGGAGCAAAGTTAAGGAACTGTTTCAAAAGCAACTTCAAACAGCAGTGTAAATATCGTGTTAGTACAATTGGTAGAATCTAACTCTTGAGCGATTGAGAAAACTAACCATTATCAAAAGTCGGATTTTCAAATAGTCGATCGCGTTGTAGACTTGGCTCAAAAACGCGGCGTTAAACATTCAACGCGACTTCCATATCAGTGGCGTCAGGAGTATCAGCAGGCAGGGGCAGGACCTTATCCAACTTCTGAACCGGAAGTGCGAGCGATCGTACAATTTATTACCACCCATCCCAACATTACAGGAGCTCTTACCTTCCACACCTTCAGTGGTGTTTTAATTCGTGCCTACAGCTACCAAAGCGATGAGGAACTATCTGTTAAAGATTTACGTACCTATAAGCACATTGGTAAAAAAGGGACTGAACTAACTGATTACCCAGCTATTTCTGCATTTCATGAGTTTCGCTACGATCCCAAAGGCTTCATTAGTGGTACTTTTCACGACTGGGTTTATGAACATCTAGGTATATTTGGCTGGACAGTGGAAATTTGGAGTCCCCAACGCCAAGCAGGAATTACTCAGTATAAATATATTGAATGGAATCAAGAACATCCTCTAGAAGATGACCTTAAACTTTTACGCTGGAGCGATGAAAAACTAGCAGGAAAAGGCTATATTGATTGGTATCCGTTCGATCATCCCCAACTTGGTCAAGTCGAACTTGGTGGTTGGGATATTATGTATGCTTGGTCTAATCCGCCACCAGAGTTTTTAGAAAAGGAAATTTCCCGTTTTCCAGACTGGTTAGTTTGGCACTTACTCATTTCTCCCTGCTTGGAGATTTACGAAGCGAGCGTTCATAACTTGGGTAATGGAACCTATCGAGTTAGACTGGTTATACATAACACAGGTTGGCTACCCACTTACGTTACTGAAAAAGCTTTAGAGAAAAAGCTAGTGCAGGGTTGTATTTGTGAAATTGAACTACCTACTGGTGCAACTTTAGAAGTTGGTCAACCGCGTGAAGATTTAGGTCAATTAGAAGGACGCGCTTATAAGCCTTCTTCGTCTCCTATTCGGCGGGTGGCAGACTCTACTTCAGATAGGGGGAAGGTGGAATGGGTTGTCCAATCTATCCAAGGTGGTACAGTCAAATTATCAGCCCGTCACGAGCGTGCTGGATTTGTATCCACTGAAGTGACTTTACCTCTATGACGTAGTATGGATCGATGATTCCTCAACCATAATCAATAGATTTGGTTGGGGTGCGTTCAACTAACAGTCTCCCTAGCTGCTTCTCGCAGGTGCTCCACATCGCGCATCGGTGGTGCGCCAAAGAGCCGCTTGTACTCCCGGTTGAAGTGCGAGGCATCGTCATAACCCACTTGGTAAGCAGCACTGGTAGCATCAAGGTTTTGCCCCAGCATCAAACGGCGAGCCTCCTGGAGCCGCAGTTGCTTCTGGAACTGCAAGGGACTCATTGCCGTAACAGACTTGAAGTGATGGTGAAAGCCTGAGACACTCATTCCAAGCTCTCGTGCGATGCTTTCAATCTTGATCGGTTCTTTAAAGTCTTTACGAAGTCGCTCGATGGCAAGAGCGATGTGGTGGGTGTAGCCGCCCAGAACGGCAATATGACGAAGCCGCATACGATCTAGTCTTTTTCTCCTTTTGGCTTTCTCATGTACCACCAAATTTGGTTGACTCATTTTTGAAAAAAGTCTATAAAGCGTTGCGTACTGATGGACAAGTCTTTATCGTTGACTCTTGCTTCGAGTCTACATCAACAGCGAAAAATCATGTTTTAGAAAATGACGGAAATATTTACATTACCAGAAAATTAATTCTGTTTGATTATAAATCATGACTTTAATCTACTGATTGGGTCTGAGAAAGAACTTTGAGGTATTCCTTCACAGCATTAAATAGTCCTAAGTCTAGCGCATCTGCTATAAGTGCATGACCAATAGAAACCTCAAGGATTTCAGGAATAGAGCAAAATTTTCTTAAATTCTGTAGATTTAGATCGTGACCAGCATTGACACCTAACCCAACTTCACGAGCTTTTTGAGCAGCAATTACATATTGTTCAAAGATAGAATCTTCGCGACCTACTGAGAATGCAGCTGCATAAGGTTCTGTGTAAATCTCAACTCGATCTGCACCAATCTCTTTCGCTAGCTGAATTTGAAATGGATTTGGATCTACAAATAGGCTCACCCGGATACCCAGTTCTTTAAGCTCTTGAATTACAGTCACAAGATTTTTGTTGTCTTGAGTTAAATCCCATCCATGGTCTGATGTAAAAGCTTCGGGAGCATCAGGAACTAGAGTACACTGCGTTGGCTTGACATCCCGGACAATTTCCATAAACTTAGAATGTAAAGGGTTCCCCTCAATATTAAATTCAACCGTCAGTATTTCAGCAAGCTCATATACATCTGAAAATTTAATATGTCGTTCATCTGGACGTGGATGCACCGTAATGCCATGTGCGCCTGCTCTAATACATGTTTCTACAGCAGAAATAACACTCGGTCGTCCAATATTTCGGGCATTTCTAAGTAGAGCAACTTTATTTACATTTACACTTAGCTGAGTCATAATTTAATGAGCTATAATTCTTTCGCAAAAATCCTGATGAATGTATTTAACAACGCTATCTTCTGTGTTTGAGCCAATGACTAGTGTCGCGTAACGCTTTAGTTTAGCATCTGCGTTAGCAACAGCGATCGCACGGTCAGCAATTTTAAACATTTTGATGTCATTAATTTGATCTCCAAAGACCACAATCTCACTTTCCCTTAACCCATAATTCTCGACCAGAGTCTGAATAGCTTGGTCTTCTGCTAGTGCCTTTTGCCAATTAGCAATGAGATGGAATACATGCACCGTAATAGCAACATCAAAGGAGCGTTCGCCAAACGGTAAGTTAGCTGCATCACCAGCATACAATGTGGCTCGATGATTTATGCCTTGTAGCTTGCTACGTAACTCATCTAGCATTTTCTCGGAAATATCTATACCTGTATAAGAATAGCCTTTTTGGATAATGGGCAGAGCAATTCTGCCAGTACCAATACCCGTTTCAAAGAATTTAGTATCTGGTGTAGGTGAAACTATTTTGAGAATAGTTTCAGTGATTTGTTCGGAGACACCAGGAGGTAGTCCTCGTGTTGAGTCGTAAATATCAGAGACGCGATCAAATGAAACAGTTGCCGATTGAACAAAAGCATGAGGTGATGGTAGAGTCATGTTTTCCTTTTTATGATTGACAAGTAAAATTTTCAGACTTTCGTGGAAACCCAGTTTCTTTGCAAAGAACTCACGTTTACATATCTTCAAGACAGCAAGAGCACACATTCGTGAGTCTTATAATCTTAACTCACATCGATTTTCAGGTAAATAGACCACATTGTAAGGGCTTTCGGTGCTGTTTGCTCCTAATTTTGCTTGGGGTTCAAATGTATGAAAAATGCTGTAAAAAATATATTGAATATTGACTCTCGATTTCTTAAATTAAAAATTGTATAAAAAGACTAAATGACAAGGGAGTATCGATCGCATGAGTCAAAAAGTCAGCAAAGTGTTTCAGCAGTCCGGAGTAATTCCCTACAGAGTCCAAGATGGAAAAATCGAAGTTTTGCTAATCACAACCCGTAACTATCAACGCTGGGTGGTTCCGAAAGGGGGTATCTCTAATGGTATGAGTCCTCCCAATTCAGCTGCAAAAGAAGCGTGGGAAGAAGCTGGGATCGTTGGACAAGTAGACACTCATGAATTAGGAAGTTATAAATATCGTAAACGAGGTAAGAGTTACCAAGTCAAGATGTATTTGTTGCCAGTACAAGAGGTGAGTGAAGATTATCCAGAAGTAGGTCAAAGACAACGGCAGTGGTTAGATGTGAATAAAGCCATCAAGCGGGTTAAGTTAACTTCACTTAAACGAATTCTTAGGCAGTGTCTCAAAAATAAATCACGCTTAAGTGTATTGACATATTACTCAAATTAAGTGTTTATCTGGTTTGAGAGGAACTGAAGAGATAATTGAGGCTCTTCAGCTTTCCTAGCTATACCAAAAACGGTTTAGAATCTGACTTTTCAAAAATTGCCTAAGTCGTAGGGGCGCAATGCCTTGCGCCCCTACAAATGCTATGAAAACATTCTGCGAGGTTTTATGAAGCTTCATCTTCTGTTGTTGTCCTCTGATTATAGTTGTTAGAGCTATTAGAGCTTTTCAAGTTGGATTTTTTGAGTCGCTGCAGTCCACTCAAGACCACGAGCGTCACAAGCGTTCCAATTAAACTCATTCGCCATAAACCACAACCTGCAGCTACTCCCAATCCACCCGCCAACCAAATACTTGCAGCGCTTGTTAGTCCTTTGACTTCTTCCCTACCTAGTTCCGGTCGAGCCTGTCGCAAAATTATTCCGGCTCCCAAAAATCCAACGCCTGTCGCTACCCCCTGTGCAATCCGAGCCATAGCGTTAAGAGCAGTAGAACGGGCGATCGCATTATTAGTAAAACACCATCAGGCAATACTTGCAAGGGAACCATCACAAACAGGGCAGAACCTAAGCTCACGATTGTAAAAGTTCTGACCCCAGCAGGTCTGTCCGCTCGCGGTTAACACCGAGGTGAATTGATGGAACACTCCGATTGCAAAGACAAAAACAGTTTTCTTTATCCTCGGGTACGCTATTACGGTCCCATAAAGCCTGAAAATTTAATATTTAACGCTAATCTTCAAGAATTTGCTCAAAAAGTTAGCATTATTACTAGTTTAGAAACATCTGGGAAACTTTCAAACGTAGAAGCTTACCACCAAATTGAAGCACTATGGAAACAGTTAAAACATAGTAAAAAGGAACTGGGAATTGGCAACGAAACGCCAAGTTTAAAGGAACTTCCACCAGATGTGACCTAAAGTCTCTCTTTATCCCGATTACAACCGACTTCTTGATATCTGCAATTTTTACTTCTCAAATAGGATTGCTATACATAATCATATTAAGTGTTTGGGGAATCTGAGGCAGGCGATCGCTCTTTTTTGCTATTGATATAAAAGTTTTCAATCAATAAAGGTACACAATCACTAACATTGAAAGCTGCTGCTAATTCAACATCTAACTCAAAACCTTTGGCAATTAACTCTTTTCCCGAACTACATTTTTTTAAGTACCCTAGCAAATCTTTCTTAAAAGTATGAAATGCAGCGACAGCAGTTTCTGCTTCTGGAGAAAAACTACCATTCAAAAAACTAAGAATTGCTCCAGCACCAACTAAATCTTCAAAAGCTGGTCTTAGTGTATCATCTTCCCACTTTTCTCCTGCGGGAATAACTGCAATTCGATTTCCCTGCCTTTGGGCAAATTTTGCCACAGCTTCACAGTTTCGTAAACTCCCAGCTATAGTGGGAGTTTTACCAGTTAGTAGTGTCAAAGTTGAGCCGTTAGGTGATGGCACAACTAACTTAGTCCCTGCAGGAATTTTAGTTAACGATGCAGGGGAAAGTGAATAGCCTTCTTGAGATAAACGACCTCTTAATAATTCTGCTTGCACAGACTTTGCATACTCAACAGCAGAATCATCTCTCCATCGGTAAGGATAAATAATTGCCCCATTGTTCGTAGCAATTTCTACAGAAGTTGAGAAAGACAAAATATCGACTATGACAATGACATCACTAATGGGTGCGAGTTGAGAAACACCTTGTATACCCCACTCACAGCGGATGTCAAATTCTGCTTGATTGTAAATCATTACTTTGTAAGGTCAGTGTAGAGCGGGATTGTTAGACTGTCTGCTTCTAGTAGAGAGAGTAACTTATCTGGCTCTACACGGCGATCGGCAAAAGATCTGGGACTCCACCGAATACGGATAAGATCGTGAACTGGGTATTGTGTTTGAGCAAGTTTTTCTGTCATATTGATAAATCTCCTCGTTAATCAAATAAAAAGTACGATAAGTTTATCTATAAACTGTATTTTAATATAAAACGACGAAAATTTATGGCACAGGAACAATGGAGCGCAGTTGACCGCTATATTACCAATCTACTTGTGCCGCCCGATCCCGTGTTGGATGCAGTACTCCAAGCCTGCACAGCAGCAGGTCTAACACCTCACAACGTTTCACCAAACCAAGGTAAGTTACTACTGTTGTTGGCGCAAGTTCAGAAAGCACGCACTATCCTAGAGATTGGTACTCTAGGTGCTTACAGTACGATTTGGCTTGCACGAGCGTTACCTTCTAACGGTCTTCTGATAACATTGGAAGCTAACCCAAAGCACGCTGAAGTTGCACGCGCTAACATCGCACGCGCCAATTTGAATGACATCGTTGAGTTACGCCTCGGACGAGCGCTGGATCTTCTGCCTTCTCTCGCGACTGAAGGGCGCGATCCATTTGACCTAATCTTTATCGACGCCGATAAGCCAAGCAATCCAGATTACTTCGCATGGGCGCTTAAGCTCTCCCGTCGCGGTAGCTTGATTATCGCTGATAATGTTATCCGCAATGGAGCAGTCATTGATGCTGCTAGTGCCGATCCTAGCGTTCAGGGAATACGTCGCTTTAACGAGCTACTAGCAGAGTCACCACACGTAAGTGCTACAGCGATTCAGACTGTAGGTAGTAAAGGATATGATGGCTTTGCGATCGCGATAGTTTGTTAATTTTTTGACAGTATGATAAAAAATATTTATCTCAAAATACTACAGTAAGTTGGTCAAAATACAGTACATTATTTAAGACTTGCATAACTACTTACAGAAAGCAAGATAGATGCAACCTTAAACTACGACTAACTGATAGATTTACAGCTATTTAAGTGACATACAATATGGAAAACCTTCGTCATATCTTACAGGCATTGTTTAAGAACAAACCACTCAGTGTCTGCGTTAAAAGCCTGTTAGTAGCGCTTTTCATCTTAGCAGGTTGTAGCGATCGCAATAGCTTACAAAGCAATAGTACTAGTACAGACGCACCAACTAATAGTGCTTCATCAAAGCTGAAAGTAATTAATGTTGGTCATCAGAACGGTACACCTGGTCTCAATTTACTCAAGGCGCGGGGGTTGTTGGAGAAGCGTCTTACCCCACAAGGCATTCAAGTCAAGTGGATATCCTTCCAAGGAGGACCACCTATGATGGAGGCTATGGCAGCAGGCAGTGTTGATATTGGAAATGTAGGAAACCTACCACCTGTTTTTGCTCAAGCTGGAGGTAATCCGATTGTTTATGTTGCAGCGACTGGTTCTAACGCAGGCGCTCAGGCTATTATCGTACCTAAAAACTCTTTGATCGAGACTCTTGCCGATTTGAAGGGAAAGAAATTGGCAATTCAGAAAGGAACGGCGCTGCAATACTTTGTGCTAAGAGCCTTAGCAAGTGCAAAACTAAAGTTGAATGATATTAAACCTGTATACTTGACTATTCCCGATAGCACCACTGCTTTTGAAGGCGGTAACGTCGATGCCTTGCCTATTGGCGATCCTTATCTTGCCTCAAGAGAGTTAGATGGTACTGCACGTGTGTTGGTGAGAGGTTCAGATGTGGCACCGCAACGTGCTTTTTACATCGCTACGGAAAATTTTACCAAAAATCACCCCGATCTATTAAAGATTATTTTGGAAGAGCAACGAAATGCAGAAGAATGGGCAAAAGCAAATTCCGAGCGAGTTGCCAAACTGCTAACAGAGCAAACTAAATATAAGCCAGAGGCTTGGGAATTTGCTTTAAAGCAGCGTCCTTATTTTGGCGTGTTCGAGATGAAAGATGAATTTGTTGCCGAACAACAGCAAGTCGTTGATTTGTTCTATAGCCAAAAGCTGATTCCAAAAACTTTTCAGGTCAAAGATGCAGTCTGGAAACCTTAAGCTTACCTCAGCCACTACTTAGGATACTCTGTGAAAATTGATGTTTCAGGATAACTTGACAAACCATCTGTAAAATTTCTGACAATTTTATCCTTCTAAAACTTGATTCTTTAACCGTATTTATAGTAAAGTTTTATGGTGTGTCGTAGATACATCTTTTGTAGCTAAATAAAAGCTTTTATCTAGAATACTAGTCTTAGTCTTCAGTTTGAAAAAGTGCTGACGAATTCCTTGCGAGCGCTTCATTTTGCGCTTTGAATTTGGAACTTATAGTCTTATTCAAGTCTTACTTATCACTATTCAAACCAGAGGATTTCTAACTTACACAAACTTGCAATGCTTTTACCAACTCAATTGAGTTGATCGCAAAGTTTTGTATAGATAGTTTCATGCACTTGAACGAGGATAGTTAAAGATGAAGAAATTTTTACTTCCGTTCCTATTTTTCGTTGCGATTGTTTGGGTTGTATTTACTCAAGTCCCTCTCTCAGTCTATAACAATTTTTCTCTATCAGCCTCAGCCAAACAACCAAGCAATTCATCAGTTTATGAGGTATGGTCTATTGACCAAGCAGATTCCTTGGATGGTACTCCTTTAGGAGGTAATCTCTATGTTCTGTCAGGTGATGACCAAGACTTTTTAACAGGTCATGCAAAAGTTGAACAAGTTAACTTGGCTGCTAGCGCTAAGAGTAAGGGTCTTGCAGCAGGTCAAAAACCCCACTGGATTACTTTCAACACAGGAGCCAAATATGCAATTGTAGGACATGCAACAACGGCTCAAGTGTATGCAATTGACGCTGACCGACGAGAAGTTGTGGATTCTATTCTTCCACCAGGATTACCAAACTCGAACTCCCACGCTGTTTACATCTCTAAGGATAACAAGTTTGTCTTTGTTGCCGATACTCCCGGTCAACGAATTCATAAAATTGCCACCAATTATGAAGCACCTGGAGGGAAAATTTTTGGTGAAGTGAATACGTTAGACTTCAATATTCCAGAAACAAAGACAGCCTTGGGAACTCCGACTGCTCGCCCAGTTGTAGCTATAGTCGATGATTCAGGTCAGTTTGTTTATGTTACTTTTGCAGATGGTGGTGTGGCGATCGCAAATGCAGAAACGCTAACCCTAGCACATATATACAGTAAAGAAGAAGTTACTTTCAATGGATTAATTGCCTCTCAGGTTGGTGACAGCTTTATTACTAACGCAGGCAATGCCGATCCCCAAATAGCTGACTTTGTTTATGTTTACAATAACAAGTCCTTGCTCGAAAATCCTTCTAAACGTCCAGATTTTATTAAAGTTCCTCAATCCGGTAATGATGTTCATGGTGTGGTAGTCGTTCGCGATAAATACTTATGGCAACTCAATCGTGCCTCAAACACCATCACAATACACGACCTCCAGCCGAATCTCTTTGCTCCAGACATTGATGGTTCAAACAAAGTTCGTGCAGTTAATCTTGTAGAACTAACAGATACAGCTTTAGGTCCCGATCCCGCACCAGACTTAATAGAAACATCGCCCTCCCAAGAAGTTGCTTTTATTTCACAGCGTGGACCGAATCCCATCTCAGGAAACGATCCAGCATTTTTCAATAGCGTGGGTGCTACTCCAGGAATAGGGGTCGTGCAAATTACAAAAGACGGTAAGGATGCTAAACCTACCTATCTTTACAGATTCGATAACGTTGTGAATGGACTTAACATTGGTGACTTCCACGCCCTTACTGTTCGTAAATAGAACTTGTATCAATTACTCCCTTTCCGCGCTAAAATTACCGAACTTTGTAGGGTGGGCACTGCCCACCATTCGTTGTTGTGCGGCATAGCCCTACCTACCTGTTTAGGTAGTCTTCTGGCGGTTCGGGAGTAGTTCTGAGAAGGTTCTATGTCCAAAAGTACAGTAAATCTATAAAATTACTGTAGATTTTTTGATTCTCATAATGTACACTACTCACAGATTCCAAAAAACTAGGTGAAACACATGGCTGACATTGTTGATACTGCTGTTAATGCCGGTTCTTTTAACACTCTAGTTGCCGCAGTTAAGGCTGCCAATTTAGTAGATACATTAAAAGGCGCTGGTCCATTCACTGTTTTTGCGCCTACAGATGAAGCTTTTGCTAAGCTTCCAGAAGGTACCGTAGACGGATTACTTCAAGACATTCCAAAACTCAAAAAAATCCTCACATATCACGTTGTTTCAGGCAAAGTGACGTCATCTGAGGTAGTTAAGTTAAACTCAGCTACTACTGTTGAAGGAACAGAAGTGAAAATTGATGCTTCCAATGGCGTCAAGGTGAATGATGCAACAGTTACAACACCTGATGTTGCTGCTGATAACGGTGTTATCCATGTCATTGACACAGTGTTGATTCCTGCATAAGCATTCACTCAGATCCTCACTCATGAGCTACAAGATCCCCGATTTCGCAAGAATTATCGGGGATTTTGAGTAGTAAAAAGGAGTTACTGTGATACCATCTGAATTCTCACGTCCTTTTTCATTTATCATTAACTATTAATCATCAACAAAAAAATTAGTAGAATGCTTCATGCGGCGAGACTCGATATTTTATAAACTGTTTCAACAATCACCCACACTGGTATTTGAACTATTGACAAATCCCCCAAGAAATGCAGGTGAATACAAATTTGACTCGGTAGCCGTCAAAGAACCCAAATTTGAAATTGACGGGGTATTTTTACCACCCGAAAATGAAAGTCCGGGTGTTGTGTATTTTTGTGAGGTGCAGTTCCAGAAGGATGAAAGGCTATATGAACGGGTATTTGCAGAATCTTCACTGTATTTTTATCGTAACCGTGACAGATTCAGTGATTGGCAAGCAGTCATCATTTATCCATCACGCAGTATCGAACAAAGTGATATTTATCCCCATCGAACCCAGCTCAATGGCAACCAAGTACATCGGATCTATTTAGATGAGTTGGGAGATATTCGTCAACTACCTTTATGGGTTGCGTTGATGGTATTAACTACGGTAGAAGAAGAAAAAGCACCCTCTGAAGCCAGATATTTGCTTGAGCGTTCTTCTGTTGAGCAGCCCGAAACCACAAGTCGCGCCATAATAGAACTAGTGACGACAATCATGGTATACAAGTTTGAAAAATTAAGCCGAAAGGAGGTTGAATCGATGTTAGGAATTACAATCAAGGAAACGCGAGTTTACCGGGAAATTAAGCAAGAAGAAGCGCTATCCCTCATTTTCCGTCTCTTAACTCGACGGGTAGGAGAATTACCGCAACAAGTGCGTGAACGTGTTGAAACTCTCTCCCTAGAACAATTAGAAAATCTTGGCGAGGCACTGTTAGATTTTACCAGTGTGGCAGATTTACAGGCGACTTTAGAAGCGCTTGGGAATTAAATGACTGGCACTTATTGAGAAGTATTGGTTGAAGTGCTAGTGAAAAATATCTTTGGCTTTTGGCGATCGCTCTACTTAAAGTATGAGAATTAGATCTGTTGTTAAATGAGAATAGATCCCCCAACCCCCTTTACCAGGGGCAAATAGTTTTTGAATTTGTAACGATGTCGAGGTAAAAAGGAATACTAAATCTTAAACCCGGATTTCTTACAAACATTTAGACGACTTGCCCAAAATACTTATGCCATTTAGACTTGAGATAAAATACCCCGTCAACGTACTGTCGTGATTTGCACTTGCTATAAAACGCTCAACCTTTAAGCTGGATAGAGGTTTTGATAATAGAGTTCACGCAGTAACTCCGTAGAAGTATCGCAACGAAGCGTGAGAAATATGGGTAAGGGGAGGGTTAGGGAGGGGTCAAAACTGGCACGAAATCGTACCTTGCACTGTGAATGCATCTGTACAATATCTTCAGAACGGCTGCCACTTTGCAGCAACGACAAGCGTTTCTGTACTTCACGTAAATTAGCTTTTGCCGCATTATCTTCACTATACCTATAGATATAGGGGAAACATTTTCGTTAGTAGTCACTATTTCATTGACTCCTTGAAAAGACTTAACTTGTCAAACATTCTAACCAAAAATTGTGTTGGTTAATACTACCTTTTTTCTGTCTCTGTTGGTAAGCTTCTACCGATAAACAACTCTATCTCTATCAACTTTTTTAATAAAAGAATGAAAAGACCAATTCTTGTTTTAAGTACTGCAGCTATTACTAGCGGGCTTTTTGCAGTTGGCTTTCGGTTGGTTACCCCCACTGTTGTAGTCGCACAGTCAAACACTAACTTAGTCGTATCTGCAGCAGCTTCTTTAAAAGAACCCTTGGATGAAATCAAGCCTCTGTATCAACAAACTCAACCAAATATTAACATTAGTTATAACTTCGGAGCGTCTGGTGCATTGCAACAACAGATAGAGAAGGGTGCGCCATCTGATATCTATATTTCTACTGCCAAAAACCAAGTAGATGCTTTGGAAGAAAAAGGGATGCTGGTTCCAAAAACACGTGGCATCATGGCAAATAACCGTCTAGTTTTGATAGTGCCTAAGAGTCATTCTGTTGGCATTACCAGCTTCTATACCTTGGCAGACCCTAAAGTCAAGAAAATCGCGATCGGAGAGCCGAAAAATGTCCCCTCTGGACGATATGCAAAGCAAGTTTTTAAGAAGTTGGGTATTTTTGAGAAGGTTAAGCCCAAACTCGTCTATGTGGATAAAGTTAGTCAAGTTTTGGCGTCAGTAGAAAGTGGTAATGCTGATGCAGGTCTAGGTTACGCTACCGATGCTAAAGTCTCTAATAAGGTAAAAGTCGCTGTTGCTGCTGATGGAAAATTTTATTCCCCCATTATTTATCCTGTAGCAGTGCTCAAAAACAGTTCAAATGTCGAAGCTGCTAAGGAGTTTATCAAGTTTTTGTCTAGCGAGCAAGCTAAGGTTGTACTCAAAAAATATGGATTTATTGTGAATGTCAAATAATTGTTCATCAACAAAAAACTTATGGTCGCTACAGTCAAACCTCAATATTTCAAAATATTCCATCGCTTTACACTGCTCTTGGTGCCAGGATTGTTAACTTTTGCAACTTCATTAACATTAATCAGTTGTACGCAAGAAAGCCAAAAAGCACTAAACCAATCTTCTGCTAATCAAGTAGCAGACAATCAGAAATCTGAAATTAAGACCAAAGTTCTTCGCATGGGGTATCAACAAGCGGGCGATTTAGTCAGGGTAACGAAAGTCTTGGAAAAGCGTCTGGAACCCTTGGGTATTAAGGTGGAGTGGGCACAATTTGCCCAAGGTCCGCAGTTGATGGAAGCTATGAATGTTGGCAAAATAGACTTGGGGAATGTTGGCGAAACTCCTCCCATCTTCGCCCAAGCGGCTGGTGCTCAGATCGCTTATGTTGTTGGTCGGCGAAGTGATGGTAGAAGGAGTGCGATCGCCGTCCCTCCAGATTCCCCTATCAAGAGTGTCAAGGATATCAAAGGGCAAAAAGTCGTTTTCCAAAAAGCCTCTGCGTCTCACTACTTCATCATTAGAGCTTTGGAAGATGTAGGCTTGAAATATAGTGATATTCAAGTTCTGAGTATACCTAACGTAGAAGCTAGTAGTGCATTTCTAGAAGGGAAAATTGGCGTTTGGGTAACTAGCGATCCCCATCTAGCTCGGGCTGAAAAATTGGGTAAGGCACGAATTCTTAGGAATGCCCAAGGGCTTGATTCACCTGGTGGATATTATATCGGGGCAAAGCGGTTTGCAATTGACAATCCTGAACTGCTGCGAATAGTCATTGAGGAGATTGATAAAATTGAGCGTTGGGCTGAGGCGCATCCCAAAGAAACTGCAAAGCTCATTATGCCGTATCAGAAACTACCGCCGGACGTGATGGACTCGTTTATCAGCCGTCGCGGCTACGGATTAAGAGCTATTTCCCCAAATTTAATCAAGGAACAACAGAGGATCGCAGATTATTTCTATAAAAATGGTTTGTTGCCTAAACCTTTGAATGTTCAGGAAGCTATGCTGACACCTGAACAGTATGCAGCACTTACTCCGTCAACAATCAGTCAAAAATAGCATTCTTTAGCGCTATTCAAATTTAAGGCGTTGCTGATTAACAGTATGAAAATCTCAAGCAATGCTACACCCAATTGCACTTCTAGGTTTAATAGTGGTAAGCATTTTGGGGTTCGTTTTAAGCGGAAGAGAAATGAAGCCCAGAAACGGGAGTAATGGTATTGTTACCACAGTCCCCAACCTTCAATCGAGTAAAAACAGTTAGATGAGCTAAACTTTAGACAAATGTAAATTAAGAATAACGTATATTTTGTTTGCTAAAGACTTGTCTTGCAACTGAGGTAATGCAATTATGATATACATACATCTGTTAATCAATAAATAAACCGTAGTTAAAGCACAAATGGTGTTCTAGAACAGGACAAGTACGAACTACCTTGGAGACACAAACACATGAGTTCTAACTACTTTGACATTCAACCAGTCGCAGGACGCATCGGTTATGTAGCAATCCTATTTGAATTGTAAAAATTACTTTTTTTGAATAAACCGCAGAGGCGCAGAGAACGCAGAGGGAAGAAAGAGGAGATTTTACAAATGATTTAGGATTGTTATAATGTGGTGTGTTGTTAAAGATAGCCTACTCTATACCAGTACTCATACATTGGTTTATAACCGAGTTTTTCATACAAGTTGCACGCTGGAATATTCGCCTTCACGACCTGGATGTAAGAAAAACAAGCTCCTTTATTGATACCCCACTGGAGCAATCCCTGAATAATCGCCTTTGCATAGCCGCGCCTCCGTTGCATTGGACTTGTAATCAGGTCAAAAATGCCTAAATAATTACTTTCTAAAACACCTAACCCGCAGGCAACGATTTTTCCATCTTGTCTGGATGATGCCAACAGGGTTTCTGCTTGGATTGCTGTCAATATCATGTGATGGATAGTCGATAGCTGCTCTCCTGAAGCTTGTAAGTCATCATAGGCAACTAACCAATCGCTAAGACTTTCCTGGCTGGGAACGGATACATCATCAAATAATTGATCTGATAATGCAAGACCCATGACTAAAGTTGGGTCAACGAGTTGATAACCTCTAGCAGCTAGCTTGTTATCCAACATCAATGGGTTAGTAAATGAAAGCAAACGAAAAATGGGCTTTTGTCTGCGTTCGCGATACTGAGACTCACAGTAGTTTATCTTCTCTTCAATGTTCGAGCCGACTCGATCTAGAACTGTCACTGAATTGGCTCGCTTGGTGTAACCATCTGCAAAACGTATCAGCCAATCGTGATGGTCAATCGTTTCAAAAGCAGGCCATGCTTTCAGCGATATTTCTTCAACTAGTCTATACATTGAAATACCCAAACCCAGCTTTCTTTTTACTCAGTTTACAGCTTGTAGAATTGATTGTAATTTCAATAAACGCTCTCCTGCCTTTGCTAAAGTTTCGGGTTTCTTACTAAAACAAAATCTAATGAATTTCTTGCCCTTCTCTGATTGTGCGAAAAAGCTAGAACCGGGAACCACCGCCACACCAATTTCTTTAATTAAAGATTCAGTGAATTCCACATCGTTTTTGTAACCAAAGTCCGAAATGTCAGCAAACACGTAGTAGGCTCCTTGAGGAACAAAATAGGGAATTCCCACCGCATCCAGTATTTGCAGAATATTATCTCGTTTTTGGTGATAAAGCTTTGCCAGTTCTTCGTAGTAGCTAACAGGAAGCTGCATCGCCGCTACTCCAGCCCTTTGCAAGGGTGCGGGTGCGCCAACAGTAAGAAAATCATGAACTTTGCGAATTGCTCCTGTTAATTCTGAATTGGCTAAAATGTAGCCGACTCGCCAACCAGTTACACTGTAGGTTTTGGAAAGACCATTGATAGTGACAGTTCGCTCAAACATTCCAGGCAGAGTTGCCATTGCAATGTGCTGTGTTCCATCATAGAGAATGTGTTCGTATATTTCATCTGTAAAGACTAGCACATCCCACTTTTGAGAAAGTTCAGCAATTAGGGTTAGTTCTTCACGAGTAAAGACTTTGCCAGTTGGGTTATGGGGCGTATTAATAATAATGGCTTTCGTATGTTCATTGAAGCTGTTGCGTAATTCTGCTTCATCAAATGTCCACTCAGGTGGATGCAGTGACACATAACGAGGCGTTGCACTAGCCAAAACTGCATCGGGACCGTAGTTTTCGTAATATGGCTCAAACACTATCACTTCATCACCAGGATTCAAAGTAGCCAGCATTACCGCAGCCATTGCTTCTGTTGAACCACAAGTCACAGTCATTTGTCGTTCAGGATCGACATTCAATCCCAAATACCAATGGACTTTTTCCGCGATCGCGTGGCGGAAAGCTTTATCCCCCCAAGTAATAGCGTACTGATTAACGTCTTCCTCAATTGCTGCACAGGCTGCTCGTTTTAACTCAGGTGGACATGGAAAATCAGGAAATCCTTGCGCTAAATTCACAGCATTGTATTGTAATGCAACTCTGGTCATTTCGCGAATGACTGACTCTGTAAACTGGTTTGCCTTCTGGGAAATTTTCTGCTTTCCTGTCTGAGTCACGCTGATTCCTCCATTCATAAAAATTTACGTTAAATTGGTCGATTTACAGTATATAGTAGTATTGACACTTAACATAAGAAAACACTCGCTTCAACTGGAGAGAAATCCTAGCTCTGTTTTCCTTCAGTACGGACTTCACGAGGGACGCTAATGGGAGCGTTTTTAACTTCTGTTTGGTCAAAGACATTTTTAAGTAAAGTTAAACTTTCTTCAATTTGTGATATTCGTTCTGGTGTTAAACTTTCTAGAATGTCAGCAATATGAACGCGAGTTTTGTCCGTTGATTGCTCGAAAAGCTGCTTTCCTTCCTTAGTTAAATTAAGAACGACTCGTCGTCGCTCCTCAGGATGATCGCTACGTTGTACCAAAGTGCGTTGTACTAGTCGTTCTGTTGTTGTTGATGCTGTAGCACAGGTGACACCTAGATGCTCTGCTAACTCCGATAATGACGCTCCCGGATTGCGATTGAGAAATGCGAGCGATAAGCCGGGTACGGCTTGTGCTTCGCGATCGCAGCTGAGGTATGGACAGAGAGTCCCCACTATGAGTACGCATATCCGCTCGAATAAACCGCATCAATAGTGGGATTGTCTCCATCACTCTGGCTGCACATTCAAAGGAAGTTGCGCCTTGAAAAGGTTTATCGAGCTTCATAGGACTATTGTTCTCCCAATTACATCGCCACCCGTGGATAAAGTCTTCCACAAATGATTGTTAAGCCTACTAATGTTAGCAAGAGAATCGTACAGTCCAAACCAAATCCGTATAAGCTAGAGCCATTTGTCAGCATTATACCTCGCAAAGCATCAACCTGATATGTTAAGGGATTGACTAGGGCTAGGAATTGTAACCAACTTGGCATCAGTGACAGGGGATAGATGGCATTACTGGCAAAGAACAAAGGCATTGTAATCAATTGTCCAATTCCCGTAAACCGTTCTCGGTTTTTTACAAGACAACCAATAATGAGTGAAAACACACAAAAACAACCCGCTCCCAATAGCACAATTACCACGACTTGGAGTAAAGCTAATCCATTCAGGTTAACTTTAACACCTAACAGCAGTCCTAATCCATAAATAATCACTATCTGTGATAAACTCCTTACTCCACAAGCAACGGCTTTACCCAACACCAACGCCGCACGGGGTATGGGGCTAGCGAGTAATTTATGCACAATTCCTAAATCTCGCTCCCAAATTAGTGTCATACCACCAGTTAAAATTGCCACAAATAGCACGCTCTGAGCAAGAATACCAGGAGTCATGAAATCTAAATAGGATAAGTTTCCTGTAGGAATAGCACGAATGCGGGTGAAGACTTGTCCAAAGATAAGAAGCCATAACGCAGGCTGTACACCTCGTATGATTAGATCGCTGGGATCGTGGCGAAGTTTACGCACTTCTAGTTCAGCGACAACAAGGGTTTTGCTGGCTAGTTCAGCGATCGCAAAAATAAAATTGCCTCGACGAGTCGGACGTGGTTTATCCCAATCGTTGAGCATTACGTCTGGTTGTTGCTGTGTCATGATAACTAACTCCCGATACTAATTCATGCCCTGTATAGTGAATAAAAACATCATCCAAACTTGCGTTTGGTTTACCCAGAGCAGCTTTTAACTCTGTAGGTGAACCAGTCACAATCTCTTTTCCCCGATTCATAATTACCACTCGGTTGCACAGACTATCAGCTTCTTCTAAAAAGTGGGTTGTTAAAAATATGGTTGTGCCATAGTCAGCACAGAGTTGTTGCACAAGATTCCATACCTGGCTGCGGGCAATTGGATCGAGTCCTACTGTTGGTTCATCAAGAAACAAAACCAAAGGTCGATGCAAGATTGATTGGGCAATTTCCAACTTGCGAATCATCCCACCAGAATAATTTCTGACCAGACGATGGGCAGCTTCTTGCAAACCCATAAAAGCCAACATATCACGGATGCGTTGTTCTCGTCGCCCAGATGGGATGTCATATAGCTTGGCAAAGATTAAGAGATTTTCATAGCCTGTGAGACTGCCATCAGCAGAAAGAGCTTGAGGTACATAACCAATAACCCTTCTGACTGCATCGGGTTGATGAGTCACATCATAGCCAGCTAACGTTGCTCGCCCAAAGCTGGGTGGTAACAGTGTCGTCAACATCTTAATCACTGTACTTTTGCCCGCCCCATTAGGACCAAGCAAGCCAAAAACTTCACCAGGTGCTACGGATATACTCACGGCATCAACCGCTGTGAACTTGTCAAAGCGGCGCGTGAGCCCTTGGGTTTCTAAAATGCTCTGTCTAGAAGCGCTTGCAGGCTTTTCTGAGCGCTCAGTTTTTCCCGTCAATCTCATCACAAGGTTAAATATATTTAGTTGTTCTAAATATTAGCATCTCAATATATGTCCGGGAAGTCAAGAGTGTTCGCTTCCTACTTATCTCCATAGGTATAGATAAAATAGTTATCAGTCAATTTGACTTCGGCATTAAATCCAGCTTGTATCAATTTATCTAATAACTGTTCGGGCTGGTAGAAAATTTTCACAATTTGAAATTCTTGTCCATCATTTAACTTCCGTTTAATATAAATGTTACTGTCATGAATCAGCACATGATTTTTGGCTGTTGATGTTGGCTCAAAACGGGAATCAATGATAAATAATTTTCCACCAACACGTACTGATTTATAAACTTTTGCTAAAAATGAATCGAGCAATTCTGGTGGTACATGAGATAACCAAAAAGAGAAAAAGACTAAATCATATTCTGTATCTGGTTCCCAGGTAAATAGATCGACTTGTCGATATTCGACGTTAGTAGCAGCACTTAACTTGCTACGATTAATTTCAATACACATTTGTGAGGCGTCAAGTGCAGTAATCCGCTTACCAAGCTTTAAAAGTTCCTGTGTCCAAATACCTGTACCACAAGCTAATTCTAAGGCAGTTTCTACTGTGCCAATCTGGTACAGTGCATTTTTCACTACAGCAACTTCATTGAACCAACGCTGATTTATTTCTGTACCGCGATCGTAGCGTCCAAGTCTTTTGAACCATTCATCGTATTCGTTTGCTCTCGCATTGTAGTAGGCTATTTGCTGTTGAATAATTTTATCTATCCAGGACTTACGCATTGACAAATGAGACAATAAATGCAGTAATAAAAAACCGAAAAACATCGGCGATGCCTACGGCGAGCTACGCCTACGCTAGTCCGTAGGAGACTGGAAAGATGGATAATTTATCTTGTCTCGATTGAGGGTATGGGCAATTAGAGTAACTACCAAGCCATCCACGGCCAAATGCGATTTAAACACTTACACTCTGTTTTTACTGGCGGAATCGAAATATCCAGGCTGCACACGTTTAGCAGAAATCATGGAAGATTTGTCTCATGATAGTGTCAACAGATTTTTGTTACGTGAGCAGTATGAACCATTAGATTTGTTTAATGAAGTTAAGCCGCATATCAATTTGGTAGGTGGCACATTAAGTGGAGACGATACGGTAATTGACAAGGCTCATAGTGAAAAATTAACAGAGTTAATTGGTTATTTTTATTCGGGACGGCATCATCGTACAGTCAAAGGAATTCAGCTAATTACCTTGTATTACACCGATGTGTCGGGTAAGTCTGTACCAGTAAATTATCGCATTTATAACAAACAAGATGGTAAAACAAAAAATGACTACTTACGAGAAATGATTACTGAGGTTTTGGAGTGGGGATTGGAGCCAAAGATAGTGACTACTGATGCTTGGTATTCCAGTCAGAAAAACTTGAAGTTCCTAAAAAACCAGGAATTAGGGTTTTTAACTGGGATAGCTAAAAATCGTTCCTGTTCAGTCGATGGTAAAAATTTTATCCAAGTCCAAAATCTAGAAATTCCCGAAACTGGTTTAATAGTGTATCTGAAAAAGTTTGGGCAAGTGAAAGTATTTCGGAGAGATTTCAAAAACGAAGCTCACAGATATTACATCATGTATGTACCTGACCTCGATGCACTTTTTTCAATATCTATGGCAGAGTTTAAAGAATTACATTCAATTCATTGGGGAATTGAATGCTACCATCGAGCTATTAAACAAGTGTGTGGAATTGAGCGATTTATGGTGAGGACATCTGCGGCAATTAGAACTCACTTTTTTAGTGCTATCCGCGCCTTTACCCAATTAGAATTAATGAGAATAGAAGAGTTAATTGAAAACTGGTACGAAGTCCAGAGAAATTTGTCTCTTCACGTAGCTCGTGACTTCATTCTAGAACACCTTAAACAACAGGTAGGCTTGAATGCACATAGTCAATTTTCTGTCAATGCGTAAGTCCTGCTATCATAGCTCGTCATCAAATGTAACACTTCTTAATAGAGCGATTGTTTCTCGATCTTGCTTTTGTCGCTTATTCATGTGAATATTATCTCAACAATTTAAATACGGTAATTGGTTAAGTTTACCGTAATATAGGTTTTAATATTAAAGGTAAAAGCACAATATATGTTGACAAAGCTCTTGCCAGTCAGATATTTGGGAATTTTTAGTAGCTTATTGCAGAGACTATCTAGAGTTCGTAGATTTGTTTTATTCTTGACGCTGGGGCTAAGCCTGAGTCTTGCTGTCTTTGTTTTTTCTCCCACCAACACAGGTAACGCTCCGCTGACGCTAGCACAGAATCCAGCAAGTCAAGACGTTGTGGTTCGTATTGGCTATCAAAAAGCAGCAACTATTCTCAATGCCATGAAGGCAAAAAAAGATTTGGAGAAAGCTTTGGCTGCTGGTGCTAAAGTGACATGGACAGAATTTCCAGCCGGTCCGCCGATGTTAGAGGCTATGAATGCTGGAAGTATTGATTTTGGATACACTGGTGAATCACCGCCTATATTTGCCCAAGCCGCAGGTACTCCCTTGGTTTACGTTGCTTACGATCCTTGGAGTCCGAAAGCAGAAGCGATCGTTGTGCGGAAAAATTCACCTATTAAAACTGTAGCGGATCTTAAAGGGAAAAGAGTGGCTTTTGCAAAAGGCTCAAATACTAACTACCTAGTCGTAAAAGCATTAGAAAAAGCAGGATTAAAGTATAGCGATATCAAGCCAGCTTTTCTCACACCTCCCGATGCTCGTGCAGCTTTTGAGGGTAATAATGTGGAAGCGTGGGCTATTTGGGACCCCTATTTGGTTGCTGCTCAAGCTGCGACAGGCGCACGAACTCTAACTGATGGAACGGGACTCGTATCGAATCGTGGTTATTATCTTGCAGCCAAATCTTTTGTTCAGAAGCAACCATTAGCGTTGAAAACAGTTCTTGCTCAGGTGAAAAAAATCAGTGACTGGGCGCAAAAGAATCCTACGGATGTTGCGAAATTTCTCTCTCCAGAATTGGGTATTGATGCTGTTGTATTGGAGGTAGCAGAAAAGCGGCGCAAATATGGGGTGCTACCGATAACAAAAGAAGTCATCGCCGGACAACAGCAAGTAGCTGATGTTTTCTACAAAATCAAGCTATTGCCAAAACAAGTTGTTGTCAAAGACATTGTTTGGCAAGGTAGTTAAAAATAACAAGCGGAAAGGATATAAGTGTCAATACTCAGTAAAGTAAAGAGAGGAAAGGTAGGGGGATAACTTTATACTGTCTATCCTTCCCACCGATCCAAAATTACCCGTTCAGCCGCAATAAAAAGTACGGTAATTTAATCAAGTTATCGTACTTTAAGTACAGTCTCCCACACTTGTCCTTTTAGAGCAAGTATTTTTCTACAAACTTAAGAATATAATTAGAAGCATTACTTTTTGACTCTAACGATACTCTTATCAATCGCAATGCAGCAATCAGTAGACAAAGAGTTTTCCCAAGTTCCTATCATTGATGTCAGTGCGCTAGTTTCTGGAACTGGTGACAAATACACAGTAGCGACTCAGATTGGACAAGCATGCCGTGAGTGTGGTTTCTTCTACATTATTGGGCATGGAGTTGATGAAGGACTGCAGCAACGTCTGGAACACTTTAGCCGACAATTCTTTGAACAGGATGTGGAAACTAAACTAGAGATTGGCATGAATGTTGGTGGTAGAGCATGGCGGGGATATTTCCCTGTGGGAGGCGAATTGACCTCAGGTAAGCCAGACTTGAAGGAAGGTATATATTTTGGTGCAGAACTTGAGGAAAACCATCCACTTGTCAGAGCTAATACCCCAATGCACGGTCGTAACCTTTTTCCATCAAGTGTTCCGCAATTGGGAAAAACTGTGCTTGAGTATATGGAGGCAATGACTAAACTAGGACATAGGCTGATGGCTGGTATTGCTCTTAGCCTAGAATTAGAAGAATCTTACTTTAGCGATCGCTACACAACAGACCCACTGATATTATTTCGTATTTTTAACTATCCTCCTAACCCGTCACTATCTGAGGAGAAACGTCAGTGGGGTGTGGGGGAACATACTGATTACGGTGTATTAACTATCCTCAAGCAGGATAATGCAGGTGGATTGCAAGTCAGGTCGAAGTCTGGCTGGGTAGATGCGCCACCTATCCCTGGCTCATTTGTATGCAATATTGGAGATATGCTTGATCGCATGACGCGGGGGCTGTATCGCTCAACACCCCATCGCGTATTGAATTTGTCGGGACGCGATCGTCTGTCATTCCCATTCTTCTTTGACCCCAATTTTAATGTTGAAGTAAAACCAATTGAACTGGAAGAAGTGATGGCGTGCGACGATAAAAACGAACGCTGGGATAAGGCTAGCGTTCATGCCTTTCGCGGAACGTATGGAAATTATTTGTTAAGTAAGGTGTCTAAAGTGTTTCCAGAGTTACGCCAAACAGTGCTATAAAATTCAAGACCTTCCAGCAGGGACTCCAAAAATAATTAGGAATGGGCGATTGACCAGTAACCAATCACAACAGAAAACCACTACTTTTCATTAGGGTAAACCGTACTAAGTACAGAAATAAGATGATTTTTTTCTCCTTTATAATAAAGTTATGTCAGAAAGAAAACTATTAGTCAAAACTCTTCATTTATTCACTCACAATAATATTTTATTTCTTCCCCCTATTCCCTACTCCCCACTCCCCACTCCCTTATTAAAATGATTGCAAATACTGTTTCAATACCAAAAACGTCTTCTGTACGAGAACCGAAATTATGGATGCCAGAACGAGTGTTGTTTACACCAGCTGCTCTTGATGAACCCTGGGGACAGCAAATTCTTCAACGGCTCCAGTCTTACAATTTACCCATTGAAGAGTTACCACGAAATCGCCTCACAGGTTTGCGTGGTGAATCGGAACGTGAAACTTATGATATCGCCAAGCGTACTCTTGCAGTTGTGACGGCTCCACCCAGTTCCTTCAAGCTAAGCCCCATCCCACCATCAGCTGATTGGCAATTCCACATTGCAGAAGGTTGTCCGGCGCACTGCCAATACTGTTACCTAGCCGGAAGCTTGCAAGGTCCACCCGTTATTCGCGTGTTTGCTAACTTACCTCAAATATTGAAGAACTTGGCAGCATACGAGCAACCAGGTAAGGCAACATCTTATGAAGCGAGCTGTTATACCGATCCTTTGGGTATTGAACATCTCACAGGTAGTCTTGCTGAGTGCATTCGTTATTTTGGAACTCGCGAACGCGCCTATTTACGTTGCGTATCCAAGTTTGATGCAGTCGATGAACTTTTGAAAATGCAGCACAACGGTCATACCCGCTTTCGGATGAGTATAAATGCTGCTCCTGTTTCCGGTCGTTTTGAGGGAGGGACTGCATCAGTACCATCACGACTTATGGCATTGCGGAGGTTAGCATTACCATATGAGCGAGGTGGTGGCGGTTACCCTGTGGGTTTAGTCATTGCGCCAATTATGCTTCTAGATGATTGGCAGTCCTCTTACGATCGCTTGTTTGACCAGATAAGTGAAGCGTTAGATTTTGATTGCGACCTCACTTTTGAACTGATTTCGCACCGCTTTACACCAGGGTCAAAAGAAGTTTTGCAAACTTGGTATCCTCAATCAAAGCTAGACATGGATGAGGAAAACCGCAGTGTTAAACGAAATAAGTTTGGTGGAACCAAGTATGTTTATGAAGCTGACACAATGAAGACTTTACGCCGCTATTTTGAAAATGAGATTCAACGGCGTTTTCCAAAAGCCAAAACTCTTTATTGGACTTAGAGTGAGTCAAACGTAGTCAGTTGGCTACACTTGTCCTTTGAGAGCAAGTATTTTTCTACATACTTAAGAATATAATTAGAAGCATTACTTTTTGACCCTAACGATACTCTTATCGATCGCAATGCAGCAATCAGTAGACAAAGAGTTTTCCCAAGTTCCTATCATTGATGTCAGTGCGCTAGTTTCTGGAACTGGTGACAAATACACAGTAGCGACTCAGATTGGACAAGCATGCCGTGAGTGTGGTTTCTTCTACATTATTGTATTAACTATCCTCAAGCAGGATAATGCAGGTGGATTGCAAGTCAGGTCGAAGTCTGGCTGGGTAGATGCGCCACCTATCCCTGGCTCATTTGTATGCAATATTGGAGATATGCTCGATCGCATGACGCGGGGGCTGTATCGCTCAACACCCCATCGCGTATTGAATTTGTCGGGACGCGATCATCTGTCATTCCCATTCTTCTTTGACCCCAATTTTAATGTTGAAGTAAAACCAATTGAACTGAAGGGAGTGATGGTGAGCGACGATCAAAACGAACGCTGGGATAGGGCTAGCGTTCATGCTTTTCGTGGAACTTATGGGGATTATTTATTAGGTAAGGTGTCTAAAGTGTTTCCGGAGTTGCGCCAAACAGTGCTATAAAATATGTTGAAGTACATAGTTTGAGAAAAAAGCTGGGTCGTTCTTCAAAAAGAAGTTAAAATGAAAAAACTGCCCTCAAAACCTGATTATTTCTAATTTAATTTGGTGGTAAATATTGAAGTAGTGTGGATCGAGCATACTTCCACATTCGCTCAGACAATACGTGTCCCTGGTTCTCCTCAATAAAGTAAGTAAACTTATCCTCCGCCCCATACTGCTCATAAGCCTTCCTGATAGTTTCGACAGCTTTCCTGACCTCGATAATTGGACTGTGTCTATCCTCTGCGCCAAAGTTAAGGTGTAGAGGACGAGGAGCAATAAGCGCTGCAATATCCGGTGTATCTCCGTATTGACTTAAACCAGGGATAACAATAGCGAAGCCAGTAATAAGACGAGTTCGATGAATTGCTGAGTAGGTTGGTAGCGAACAATTTCCAACAAGACATTTAAGTCGTGGTTCCCATGGACCAACAAGCCATGTGGAAATAGATCCAAGCGAATGACCGTAGCAACCTATTGCGTCAGCATTGACATCAGACCGCGAGCACAAGTAGTCAATCGCTCTACGCATATCCAGTATATACTTCCAAGCAAGACTCTTCCCATTGACGAGGTAGTGTAAGAAGACAAAGCGCTCAAAATCACCCCCTCGAAGAATAGGATCTTGTCGTTCCTCAAAGCATAAAGCATCCGGACAAAGTACAACATATCCTTCGCGTGCTAAGGCTACACCTGTGAAATGTGCTGAGTCACCTATAAAACCTGCAGGTTCACTCTTGCCTATTGTCCAAATGTTATTATGCTGATGCCAGACTGCAATTCCTGGAGCAGGGGACTTAGACGTCACGCGATCGGGGATAAGAACATATGCAGAAACGCGCTCTCCTAGTTCGACCTGATATGTGACTTTTTCAATTCGATATCCTTTGCGAACTATTGAGTCTTCTATTACTGGATCGAGCGGACAAAATTCGGGCCAATCTCCTCCCAGACAGCTAAGAAGGTTTTCGCGAAAGTCTTCTGAATCCCTCATAAAAACCTCGTGAGGTTATGTAAAGTATCATATTCTACATTCTTATCAACAGAGGTAAAAAACCGGGTTACTTGGCAATGGTACAAACTATAACCTTGATTTTTCTTCCAGAAACCCGGTTTTTGAAGTTCGTGCAAGATATAAATTACTCAACCACGATTTTTACTTACTTCTAGTATTGCTTGTTATTCCACTGATACAAACACACTCATTATGAGAATGCTCCACAAGGGAGATAAAAACAAGCTCAAGTGTCATGTTGAAATGCACAACTTTCTCGCAAATCTTTAACTACCCAATTATTGCGAAGAGTGAAGGCTATTGTATAGCGATACCCAGCATTGACTTCAACAGGTTCTAACTCCTTAAGATCCTCGGTAGGTGTATCGTAAAAGCGCAAAGAAGCCGAGCCTTGCCAAATCTCAGAAATAGCTGTATCTTCAGGCTTTGCTCTGGTCAGTTCGTACACAGCAGGGTAGTTTTCTCTCCCAGCCTCTAGACTTGGGAAGTGGCGCATGGTAATTACAGGAGCACTACCAAAGACGGCTACAGGACGTGCTGAAGCTTCATTTTCTATTTGCACAACCCCTTCTGCCAATCGTCGATCTTTAACAGCTAATGTCCCCGCAAATACACCTCCCGATCTTAAGGGGGCCGAGGCTTTGGAAGGAATATTAAAGGTACGAGTGGTGTACACTGAACCAATCTTCTTAGGATAACCCTGAATTAATCCGCGCATTAGTGAAGCATCTTGATCGACATAAATGTAGGGGCAATACATCACTGACTGCCCTTCGTAGTTAGCATGAACCAGCAACAAAAACTCATGGTATTGGCTGCGGATGGGATCGAGGAGTTCATCTCCCTCATCACTAGTAAATTGCCAATCCACGAAATTAGCAGTGCAACGTCCAGGGTTTGTTAAAGAAAGTTCAAGCCCTGGAGGCAATAGAGCTTCTACTGCCTCAGGTTTAGCCCAAAAGTCAATTGCTAAGAAATTACCTACATAATGCCAAGGAGGTGAAGCGACAATCCCAGCCTTACCACGAGGAGAGAAGGGCATACTGTAGCCAAATACTTTACTCACAAAGGTACTCCTTTATTGTGTGATAATTATTGTATATCATGGATACATGAATACATTGTATACAATTTAATTATGTCTACCCCTTTGTCCAATAGAGCAACTACTACACCTACACTTATTGCTGAAGTATTACGTGGGGCAATTGAATCAGGTGAACTAGAACCAGGTCAGCCCTTGCGTCAAGAAGAACTTGCCACTCGGTTTAAAGTCAGTCGTATTCCAGTACGTGATGCTCTAAAACAACTTGAAACTGAAGGTTTAGTAGTGATTTACCCCAATCGCGGAGCTTTTGTTGCAGACCTTAACCCAAAAGAAATTCTAGAGGTTTACGAGATCCGTATTTTACTTGAAGTGGATGCACTACGCCGTGCTCTACCCAAGCTTAGCCCATTAATATTAGATCGTGCCGAAGCAATACTTGAGCAAATGGAGCGAGAAGCCAATCCAGTTCAATGGAGCGAATTGGATGATACATTTCATACTGCCCTTTACTTGCCAGCTGAACGTCCCAAGCTATTGGAACTAATTGGGCAACAACGAACAGTAGTCAACCGCTTTTATTTTTTGAACCAGCCTTTAGCAGGAAGTATAAAACAGTGTCACCTTGAGCATCGGCAATTATTAGAAGCTTGTCGTCAAGGAAACTTTGATAATGCACGCGCAGCCCTTGAAAGTCATCTTGAAAGCGCTGCTCAAACGGTAGCTCAAAACGCCCAACAACGAGAGCAAAACAGAATTCAGCAATTACGTAATACTTTAAGGAAAAAAATTTAATCTCCCCTTTGACAACACGTGTCTGGTGGTTCTCCTTAATTGTAACCAGACTGGAAATAGTTCCATCGTTTAGAGGTGGCATAAGAGCGCTATAGCAATTACCAGCCCTGAACTAGCAGCATTGGAAAGCAGTTCTTAACTCATTTGTATGCAATATTGGAGATATGCTTGATCGCATGACGCGGGGGCTGTATCGTTCGACACCCCATCGCGTATTGAATTTGTCGAGACGCCATCGTCTGTCATTCCCATTCTTCTTTGACCCCAATTTTAATGTTGAAGTAAAACCAATTGAACTCAAAGCAGTGATGGCGCTCAACGATAAAAACGAACGCTGGGATAAAGTTAGCGTTCATGCCTTTCGCGGAACTTACGGAGATTATTTGTTAGGTAAGATGTCTAAAGTGTTTCCGGAGTTGCGCCAAACAGTGCTATAAAATATGTTCAGGTACATAGTTATTGGTCAACAGAAGGATTACTGACAAACCCACTCCCTCTCTCCCTCACTCCTCATCACAACCAGGGATGGCGCGGTGGATTCACCTGATTGAGGAAGTAATTACCAACAGCATAGTATTTCCACCGCACAGGGTCGTGTAGAGTGTGAGTTCGAGCATTACGCCAGTGGCGATCTAAGTTATATTCTTCTAAGGTGGACTTGGTTCCGGCTAACTCAAACAGCTTGTTGGTGGTTAAAATAGCAGCCTCTGTTGCTAGTGCTTTTGCTTCAGCAACAGCAACTGAAGCCTCTGCCACACTAGTATCTGTTGGGTCTGCGATCGCGCGATCGATATACTCACCCGAACGCCGCAGCAGTTGTTCGGCGGCATGAACTTGGATCGTTAAATGACCAACGTTATATATAGATAGCGGATCTTCGTAGCCATGCTCTACTGTAGAATCAATCCAAGGACGGGTATAATTGCGAACGTAATGAATTGTATCTCTCAAAGCTGCTTTGGCGATACCGACATCCACTGCTGCTTGGATAATTTGGGCGATTGGTCCTTGGGTTGTCGGACGTTCAAATGCTAAGTAGTGAGGAATTACCTGTTCTGCTGACACTTGTACATTCTCAATGATAGTCGTGCCACTGGCGGTACTTCGCTGTCCAAAACTGCTCCAGTCATCAATGACAGTCAAGCCAGGTGTACCGCTTTCTACTATAGCAATGACTGTTTTGTCATCATCATTGCGAGCAATCACCGGAATCCAGTCTGCTACCAATGCTCCGCTAGAGTAGAATTTCCGTCCGTTAAGAACGTATCCAGAGCCAGACTTTTGTAAGCGAGTCTGTACGTCGTTCACTGATTTAGTGCCAATCTCAGAGAAGGCGTTGCCAAATCGCTTGCCTTGCAATATCAAGTCAAAGAAAAAACGCTTTTGGTCTTCCGTACCATCCAATCGAATGGATTCCACAATATACAAGTGATTTTGAGGGATTTGTCCCAAACTAGAGTCAGCTTCAGAGATAATTTTAGTCACCTCTGCCAAAGTCACATTTGACACAAAAGAACCACCATATTCCCGAGGAACTGTAATTCCCCACAGTCCACTTTGAGAGTACTTGTTTACCTCGTTGAGGGGTATTTGTCTTTGCTTATCTCGCTCAGAGTCACCTTTAACGAATTCAGCTGCTAATTCATGGGCAATTTTAATTGCTTCTCGATCGTCACGAATCACAAAGGCTTTTTGATGAGTACGAGTTACAAATGTCATGTCTTCCTTTCTTTCTTGTGTTGTTGTGATAAACTACCCCACCGCCTATGGAATGGAGAATTGTCAGGAATTCGTTAAACACTTACCAAATAGTCAGATGTACGACGATTGGTTTCAATCTCGTGTACCAGAGGAATCACACTACGACCAAATGCTGCTAAGTCATCGCTATAATGCAGAAAACCGCCAAGAATCAAGTCTACTCCTACCTCGTAGTATTGGCGAATCTTTTCAGCAACCTGTTCTGCTGTACCAATTAAGCCTGACTTAAAACCATCGTTGTACTGCACCAAGTCTTCAAAATTGGAGTTTGCCCACATTCCCTCTTTTTCATGAGTGGAAGCTCCTGCTTGCTTTACCGCTACGCCAAAGCCCTCAACAGCTTCTTTATCTGCACGGGCAATAATCTCATGCAACACATCATAAGCTTCTTTTTCGGTGTCTCGTACCAAGATAAAGGCATTTAGCCCAAACTTGACCTGACGCCCTTCCTGACGTGCTAGAGCAGACACTTCTTGAATCTGCTCTCGTACACCTTCAATGGTGTTGCCATTCATGAAATACCAGTCCGAAACACGAGCTGCCATGCGTCGTGCAGCTTTGGAATTACCTCCTTGGAAAATTTCTGGATGTGGATTTTGATTAATTGGTCTAGGTTTGACCCAGCCGCCATTAATGCGGTAAAAATCACCCCGGAAGAGGAAATTATCTTCTGTCCACAAACCTTTGAGTACACGGATGAATTCCTCAGATCTTCGATAGCGTTCATCATGTTCTAACCACGGTTCGCCGTAAATCGTGAATTCACCTTTGAACCAACCGCTAACGACATTCAAACAAAAGCGACCATTAGAAATGAAATCAACTGTGGACCCCATCTTAGCAACTACACCCGGATGCCATAATCCTGGATGAACTGCGGCAATTAATTTCAATCGTTGGGTAACAGGTGCTAAAGCAGCTACTGTAGTCAGCGCCTCTAATTGATATTCAGCACCGTAGCTGGCAATAAATCGCGCTTGTGCTAAGGCATAGTCAAATCCCACTTGTTCAGCAGTTTGAGCCAGTTGAGCATTGTAATCAAAAGTCCAATCTGTGCGCTGGGGTATTTTACTGACAACTAATCCCCCACTCACATTAGGTACCCAATACGCAAACTTAATATCCATAATTCGCACCTCTATTTTGTAAAAATTTTGTTAAGCTAGTGTGCGTTTCAATTGCATAAATACTCGTTGTCGTGGTTGAGTGTTAACAGTTTTATCTAATCCAAGTGCTACTTCTTGGCGCGACAGCTTAACATAACGTGAGTTCTGGGCAAAAGTAGCAGCAAGTATAATCTACAGGTAGTTTCAGAGCTTGCAAATCTAGCTAAACCTCATACAGCAAAATTACCATAAATTTAAACTTTTTATGTGCTTATTAATACTTAAAAACTAAAGTACAGTAAGTTCACCAATTTACTGTACTTTTACTGTACGTTACCTTATCATAGTTTTTGATTGAAAACAAGTTAGGGACTTCTAAATAAAAAATATCCCAAAATTTACTGTGGTGCGGGATTGATGCCGACTGAACGTCATGGATGACTCCTTTTTATTAAAATCGCTCAACCCAAGGTCGCAATTCGACTTCCCATGTCCAAGCATTGCGAGGCTGACGCAAAATGTTGAGATAAGTTTGAGCAATTGCATCGGGATCGAGCAAGCTATCAGGCTTGTCATCTGGTTCCTGACGTGTATCAGAACGGATTGAGCCATCAATGATGAAATGTGCCACGTGGATATTTTGAGGAGCCAGTTCACGAGCAATGCTTTGAGCTAAACCTCGTAGGGCAAATTTGCCCATTGCAAAAGGTGCAGACTGAGGATAACCTTTAACGCTAGCGGAAGCACCTGTAAAGAAAATAGCTCCTCCACCCAAAGTTAACATACGTTTGGCAGCCGCCTGTGCTATTAAAAAACCTCCATATGCTGTAATCTCTAATGATTTAGCGACTTCAATTGGATCGAGTTCAATGAGTGGAGCCGCTATTCGCAAGCTAGGATTATAAACAACTACCGTTGGTACTCCCAACTTTTGTTCGACATCATTGAATAGTTGGTTGACCTCATCCGGTTTAGAAGCATCACAGGCAAAACTCATAGCTCCAATATCTTGAGATAATGCACTGAGCTTATCAATTCGCCGTGCTGCTAAAGCAACTTTTATCCCTTCGGCTGCAAACAGGCGGGCTAAGGACGCACTGAGTCCACTACCCGCGCCAACGATTAATGCGGTAGTTGTCATTTGCTGATTGTTCCTCGATTTAAGAATCAATACAGTCGATTACTGGATTTTTTACTTTTTGCCAATAGCCATTGTATGGGAATTTTTACTAGGATTGCTATAGTAAATCTATTTAATAAGTGAAACCAGCGTTTGTACGAGGAATTGATTTTGCTCATTAGTACCAATAGTGATACGTAATTTATCATCCAATCTTGGCTGTTGGAAATAACGCACTAAAATCTTGCGTTCCTTTAACCTTTGAAACAGTTCTTCTGCATTTACCTCTCTTGGTTGCACTAGTAAGAAATTTGTTTGAGAATCCCAAACACGAAAGCCCAATTGTTTCAACTCGATTGCTAGCTTTGTTCGTGATGCTTTAATCTTTTCTATACAAGCATTTTTATAAGCTTGGTCATTCATCGCCGCCACCCCAACCGCGCAGGCGATCGCATCAACGTTATAGCTATCCTTTACCTTATACAATGCACTGAGCAACTTAGGGTTTGTGATCGCAAATCCCAACCGCACACCCGCCAATGAGTAGCCTTTGGAAAGGGTTCTGAGTGAGATAACATTTTCAAATTCTTGAGTTAAATCTAATGCATTTTCTTCAGCAAAATCTACATAGGCTTCATCGATCGCTAAAATTCCTGATAGATGAGTTGCAAGCTTCCGGAGATCGTCTATAGGAACCATATGCCCTGAAGGACTATTAGGGGATGCAATAAATGTTACAGAGCCATTCACGGCAATCAGTTCCTCAAGGGGTAAACGGTAGTCCTCACTATAGGGAATTTCAACACTTTCTGCAGCTTGCATCTGGGTCAATGTACGATATAGCACATATGTTGGCACTGGATAGACTACCTTGCGCCCTGGTTCTGCACAAACTCGCATCACAACACTCAACAGTTCATCACTTCCATTTCCAGTAATAATCCAATCAACCGGAACTCCTAAAGCTTGACTTGCTGCTTGTCGAAACTCCTGTGCAAACGCATTTGGATATCGTCGCAATAATTCCCCATCAAAGTTTCGCAGCACTTCCATAACTGTAGGAGAGGGAGGATATGGGTTCTCATTACTGTTGAGTTTAATAATCTTGGCACTGGGTTCGATCTGCTCGCTGGGGGTATAAGCAGGCATTAAGTCAATATTAGAGCGGAAATAATTTGTCATTTCCCAGCTTTATAGTATTTGTTAGGAGAACATTTTCAATCTTAAATCCTTAAGCAACATTGGAATATCATCTGGAAAACGAGCGATCGAGTCAGCACCGTTAACCTTTAACTCTTGTTCAGTCCCCTAACCATAAGTCACGCCAATCGAAGCAATATTATGTTGCTTTGCGCCATCCAAAGAATTTAGAGCTAGTTAGAAAAAACATTAGAGAATCGTGGGATATTGAGGTTGAGGATTCTGCTCGATGTCTTGCCGTTACTGGTTAAGGCGATTAGTGATGAATATTCCTCTTGTGTGAGGTTAACGATGTACTTTTCTGCCATTTGTGGATACCGGGATTTTCTACTAGTACCGCACAGCGTAAATAAAGTACCCATCTTTTACGACTCAAACATTTGGTCAAATTTAGGTTTTGACATGGGTACAGGACTTAAGCCAATGTGTACTAGTTTCTCAGTAACCTGGACACCTGTCAAAATCACTGTGGTGAACTACTAGTATCTGTTTTTAAGACGAGAGCGTGTACTTTTGATCTTTCTAATTTTTTCTCCTACCCCCAGTTATTGAGCCGATACATATCAAAAATATTCGGTTGCTTTCATCTGACGCAGTGCGAGGAATACACTTCCAAGGTGTAGCGATTGGGAGAAAGTGCCGTTCTCAATCAACTTGAACAGTTCGTCGAGCCGAATAAATTTAAAATCCAACACTTCATTATTATCATGTGACGGTTCTCGTACACTAGCGGTATCGTAGCAAATGAAGCTATGAATCCGGTTAGTTTGTCGCGCAGGGTTCGCGAAGCTTGACCCGACAAGCTCAAAATGAGCGGCTGAACAGCCAGTTTCCTCAAGCAATTCCCGCTTTGCTGCCTCAACCACAGAGGTGTCTGTTTCCTCAACTTCACCGCAGGGAAGCTCGTAGCATACAATCCCAGCCCCATGCCGATATTGCCGTGTTATCAGAACTTCAGACTGCTTGTTAATAGCGAAAATGTGAACCCATTCTTTTGCCTCTATTACATAGTATGGTTCAATCGTGTGCCCTTCAGGTGTCAAACAGCGGTCTGCTCTAAGCGTGAGCCACCTGTCGGAATGAATGTACCGAGATTCAAGAGTTTTCCAGGGACTGACACCCATATTTTTTTATCTCCATAATAAAAAATGATACTTTGAGTGGCCACCTATGATTGATATCGCACGTCAAATTATGAGTAAAAGCACAGTTACTTACATTCTTTGTTATTCTTCAGGGGTGCGACTCTTTTAGGAAGACAGAAAATAGGGTTTAGACAGGTATTGCAAGAGGTGGAGGGGTAATAGAACAACGAGCTTGAATCACTTGCTTCATCAGAGGAATAGCACCTCGGTCTCGATTTAATCCTAGCTTTTCACTAGTTACAAGCTAATTCCGTCAAGTCGCTTTTTGACTGGCTATACTACTCTGGAAAGCTTGTCATCTATTACTCCTTTATAATATACCGTATCCCTACTGAGAAAAACCCGCTCTTTTTGACAAGGATTGCGCGTTTTGTATAGATTAGTGCGTCCCCCGTCCTCCCTTTTTTATTATCATTCTTATACAGAGCAATTTCTATATTAAGATGTATTGACAAAATACACTTGTTTTTAACTTGTTACGAATGATATTAGCGCGGAAATAGTTCGTCATTTCCCAGCTTTGTAGTAGTTGTTAGGAGAACATTTTCAATCTTAAATCCTTAAGCAACATTGGAATATCATCTGGAAAACGAGCGATCGAGTCAGCACCATTAACCTTCAACTCCTGTTCAGTCCCATAGCCATAAGTCACGCCAATCGAAGCAATATTATGTTGCTTTGCTCCAATGATATCGTGTAAGCGATCGCCCACCATAACTGTAGCAGAGGGAGAAAGCTGTTCTTTCAGTAAGATGTGGTGAATCAAATCACCTTTGACACTTCGAGTTCCATCAAGTTCACTACCATAAACGCCATCGAACAATGGTGACAAGGCAAAATGCTCAATAATACGCGTAGCATAGATATACGGTTTTGAAGTCGCAACAAAAGTTTTATAGCCAGCAGAGCGAATAGTTTGTAAGGTTTCTGGAATTTGAGGATAAAGCGAATTTTCAAATAACCCAACTGTGGAAAAGCGACTGCGATAAAGTGAAATTGCCCGCTCAAGTAGCTTGTCTTCTGAGGTGTTCAGTAACTGTGAAAAACTATTTTTCAGTGGAGGACCAATACACCAATGCAAGCGATCGCCATCAGGTGGTTTGTAACCCATTTCAGACAGAGCATACTGAATGCAGCGAGTGATACCAAGCTTGGGATCGGTTAATGTCCCATCTAAATCAAAAAGAACAGCTTTGGAAAGCATTTTCATAGATAGATATTTTTAGTGACTCGATCTATGTTCATTTTGATTCTACTTCCTTGCTCGGTAATAGCTTCAAGAGATTCTTTAGAAGAATATATTGTTTGAGCTTGTCTGCACTTTCAAAGCAATAAGATTAAGTAAAGGTTAATCCATTCCGTATGGCACCATGCCAACAATTAGCCAAGCAAAACCCCATGATATTCAAGACATTAAAGTTTTTTACAACCAGTGCGGTTATGGAGGTGGTCTGAGTAAGGAAGATCTGATACTTATTGCTCAATCAGAGGGAAAAATTGTAGGTGCAGTGCGTTTGTGTGCCGACACTGGGTTCTTCGTGCTTCGAGGGATGCAAGTTCTTGCTCCGTTTCAGGGTCAAGGTATTGGTACACAGCTGCTTCAGGCTTGTGCTAAGCAACTTGTCGATGGAGTTTGTTACTGTATTCCGTGGCAGCATCTGCGATCGTTCTATCAACAAGTAGGGTTTCAAGAAGTTTCACCAGTTGAAGTTCCAGTCCTATTGCGTGAGCGATTCGATAGCTACATTTCCAGGGGAATGAACGTCATTCTAATGTGCCGATTGCCAGCCCCATAACAAGTCTCTGTATCAGAATGTACAAATATAGTTGGCAGAAAAACTGGTTTTTTTGCTTCCATCTTGACTACTGTACCAAATCTCTAGAGTATCTTTTTACAAGAAGTCTACATACAAGTTTTTGCAACACAACTATTCGGTTGACATTTTTAACTACCGGATATACATTTGTTTTGATTTTACTTTTTCCCGTCTATGAACCAATACGGTTCAGTTAAGGATAATTGTAGGTTGGGTAGAGCGATAGCGTTACCCAAGGGTGCCGCGAAAATGTTGGGTTTCGTTCCTCAACCCAACCGTATTAGTCTATGAACAAAGTTTTATATGTAGTTAGGCACTGTCAAGCATCAGGACAACAGCCTGATGCTCCACTCACAAAGGAGGGTAAAGTACAAGCCAAGTTACTCGCCGACTTTTTTTCGAGAATTCAGATCGAACGCATTGTCTCTAGTCCTTTTGTCAGAGCGTATCAATCTATCACACCTCTTGCTGAAAACTTAGGTATTACCATTGACTTTGACGATCGACTAAGGGAACGAGTATTAAGTACGATAATGCTTCCCGATTGGCTTGAACAACTGCGCCAGACTTTTGACGATTTCGATTTGTGTTTGATGGGTGGTGAGTCAAGCCGTACCGCAATGCAACGAGCAGTTGCAGTAGTTGATGAAATTTTGCTACATGATGCTAAGGTCACGCTTATTGTCACCCATGGTAATTTAATGACCTTGCTATTAAAATATTTTAACGAGCAGATAGGTTTTGCTGAGTGGCAGAGTTTGACAAATCCAGACATATATAATGTTGTGATTGGCAAAGGTCATGTAGAAGTTAAGCGTATATGGCATGAATAGTAACTTGCTTCTAGTACTACAACGAGACTTTGACGAAGCTTTTTTATAGATAGACATTTTGAGTTACTCGATACACATTCATTTCGATCCCACGATATATGGTATCTCTCTTATATATCATTCCTAACTTCTTGAGAACTCTTACTGATTTCATATTCTCACGTTCAACAATACCAAGAATATATGGGAGTTTAAGTTGAGCGAATCCATATCGCAAAGCTGCTGTCACCGCTTCCGTTGCCAGACCTCTACCCCAAAACCTTGGATCGAGTCGATAGCCAATTTCTTTTTCTGCTTGATTATCAATTTCTTCAACTGCTATCCCACAATAGCCAATCAACTCATTGCTTTCTTTAAAGATAACAGCCCATTTACCAAAACCATATTTTGCATAGGAAGCAATGAAGTTTGCTATTTTTTCCTGTGTTTGCCAAGCTGAAAGAGTACCTGCTAGAGAAAATTTCATGACTTGTGGGTTGGCAAGTATCGGTGCGAGCTGCTGAAAGTCTTCTAGTTGAAATTCTTTGAGAATGAGGTGTTGTGTCTCTACTTTCATTGTTTTTGTTTGTCTGCTGGAACTGTGGGTTGGGCGTCTTTTGTTTCTACGACAGTACGGTTACCTGGAAAGCTAGGCAGTTCGGCATCAATATAAGCCCACGGCACTGCGCGATCGCTCCAAATTTGATATGTTGGTTTAACTAGTGTTGGATCGTCTAGACTTCCAGCTTTAATCCAAACAAACTCTGGCTTAGCAAAGGCTCTAGTAAATAAAGGCGAACCGCACTCCGGGCAAAATTCACGAGTGATTGTGTTGCCACTACCCGCAGTTTTTGTGTAGCTCTTGACGTGACCTGAGACAACACGGAGACTCAGTGCATCAACCTTAATCCCAATATTAAAAGCGCTACCTGTGGTTTTCCTGCAATCATGGATCTTCCGTACTTAACGTGCTAAAATATTAAAGTAACTATCTTGTATTTCAGTAAAATCAGTTATGAAAAGGGTTTTGAGTGAATTGTTAAATTTACCTGAAGTAGTAGTGGAATCCAGTCTACAAGAGGGGAAAACCTTAATTTTATCAGTAACTAAAAAGACTAAAAATGCAGTCTGCCCACAGTGCGGTAAAGAGTCGCGTCATTTACACCAAAACCAAAATTACTTAATAAAAGATTTGCCGATGGGAGATAAAGAAGTAATACTAAACATAAATAGACGAAGATTTAAATGTAAAAAATGTCGTAAAACGTTTAACGAAGAACTCGACTTTGTAGGAGTAAGAAGAAAATATACGCATCGTTATGCGGAAAGTGTTATTAAACAACTTATTAATAGCGATGTAAGTAATGTAGCCAAAAATAATGGATTAAGTGAAGAAGAAGTTTATTCGATGCTTGAAGATATAGTTAAAGATATTTTACCAATAAATGTTAGTAATTTGAAGAGGTTAGGAATAGATGAAATAAGTTTAGTTAAAGGTCAAGGTAAATTTATTGTGTGCTCTGAGTTGCAGATTCAGGAAAATTAATAGGATTAGTAAAAGAGAGAAAACAAATTGTCATAGAAAATGTGATAAAAATGTGGGGAGAAGAAGTTTTAGAACAAATAGAAGAAGTAAGTATGGATCTGACGACGCATTGTCCCCAGAAAAAGGGGGAACCTTCAAGCCCCTTTATTTATAGAGGGGTAGTGCAGGATATCCCAAATAAGGTTCCCCCTTTTTCTACGTGTAAGACCCCCGTGACCGGAAATTATAAAAATTTAGTTGAGAAGATATGCTCAAACGCCGTTATTACAGTGGATAGATTCCATCTTCGCAAATTAATACACGAAGAGTTAAACCAAGCCAGAATAGCAGAAAAAAAAGCAGCTTTGTCATTAAATATTGAATCAAGAGAAAAAGTATTTGATAGTTTAAAAGGTAATAAATATACAATTTTAAAAGCAGAAGATAACCTCACTGATCAACAAAAAATAAAATTAGATATAATTAGAGAAGCATCTCCTTTAATAGCAACAATGCATTCATTGAAAGAAGAATTCCGTAATTTATTTGATACGAGTGAAGACCCAGGAACAGGAATATTAGGGCTACTTGATTGGTTAGAAAAAGATGGACCATTATATCAAAAAAGTGTTAATACAATTAAACGATGGTTTGGAGAAGTAGCAGGATATTTTGATAACAAAACTACTAATGGTGTTGTAGAAGGAATTAATAATAAATTGAAACTAATAAAAAGAAGTGGATGTGGCTTTAAGGACTTCCGTAATTTTGAAATTAGAGCTTTACTTTCTTGGCACTATGATGTTAATTTAGCACGTTAAGTACGGAAGAGCCAAAATTCCTACTGCGATTGATATCCGTCCGCCGTACAACATCCTTGCTAGAATATCTTGACCCAGATCGTTAGTTCCAAATGGATGTTCCCAACTTGGAGGAAGGGAGGATTGAGCAAAGTCAATTTTGTTGATAGGTGTAGCGTACACAAGTGGACCAAAGAGGATGGTACACACTATTATCGACAGCACAACACTGCCAAATAGTGCTTGACGATTGCGACGAAATTTCTGCCAGATCTCTTGTATGAGGGTTTTTTGTCCAAAAGGAGTTATCTGCTCTACTGCGGGGTAGGCTGTAACTTCCGGTTCTTCTGAAGTCTGGTTTGGCGATCGCCTCAACATAAATTGTTTATATTCGTACTACTTTGTGTACTGAACTCGAGGATCTAATAAAGCATAAAGAATATCTGCAACCAGATTAAAAACAACAATTAAAATTGCATAGATAAAAGTAATCGACATTACGACTGGTGTATCATTACGATAGATCGATTCTATCAATAAAGCACCAATACCGGGAACACGAAAAACTTGTTCTGTGACCAAAGCCCCTATGAAAATATTAGGAATATCTAATGTCTTAATTCTCTCTTAATCCGAGGGCGGTTTAAGTGGGTTAGGTTGGTAAAATTCTTAACTTCTTGAAGAAATCGGGAATTTGACGAGGTTTCATTTCAATTGCGCGGATCGCCGATATCGTCAAGTACCTGGACATAATTTTCAATACAACTATACAATTTTACTATATCTAGTAGTCTATCAACTCACAATTGACGAGTGAAAAAAAACCGCAAAGACGCAAAGAGCGCAAAGTTAAGAGGAAAAGAAGAAGAATTTAAAGATTGCTCAACCCACCAAAGCGAGTGTGGCGGACTACTAGGTATACCTAATTATTTTGTTAACTGCTAAACCGCTTTTAGTTCTCTGGTATTGTCGATTGCATGGAAGGCCGTCCAGAGAATTCATCATACCAATGGGCAAGTTTTGGATATTTCTGCCGCCATTGCAGTTCGGGAAGACGGTTCTCCAGCCCAAGTGCAGAGCTGAGCGTTAAATGAGCTAGCTTAGGGCTTTGGTCGAGTTTATCCAATATTTTATTGAAATAGTCCAGACACCTCAACGCACGGAAATGTTCTAGCTCAATAATCCCAGGCGATTGCTCGCTAAGTGGACGTCTTCGCTCACGTACCCAAACAGCAATGCCATCTAGAAATCCGTTGGTTATGCCTTCAAGGTGCTGTAAAAAACTATTGGAAATATCAGCAACTAGTTTGATTTCATTATTGAAGTGATTTAGATAAACGCAAATAATGCGGGTTTCACTTAAGATAAATTTGTCGTCAGTTACTAGGGTTGGAACTTTACCTGTAGGATTGTAATTCAGAAGGACACTATTGGGATCGCGCACCGTAACTTTTTGCATATTAATCCGATTACTTAGATTCAGTTCCAGTGCAGCTACTCGCGCTATGCGTGCGTATGGAGAGTTCGGTGTGTAGAAAAGTCTCATGAAAAAGCACGATTATCCTGAAGGTAACGTTGAGATTATGTATCCAGTTTGGAGGGGTCTTTTCCTTCAAGGGGATTGGTCATTCATGACCAATCCCCTCTAGGTCAAATTATACAGAGAAACTGAGAGGCACTTGGTCTGTCCTTCTCAATCTTAGGCAGCAACTGATACGCGTTGGTTGTAAGCAGAAGAGTCTCCCTTGATTGCCTCACTTTGCTTACCATCGATACCGACTGGGCGATCGCCAATGATTGTCACTCGCTGAACGTGGCGGGGCTGGTCACCATAATCAGAAATGGCGTAATGTTGAGTAGCGCGATTGTCCCAGAATGCTACATCGCCAACTTGCCAACGCCAACGAACAGTATTTTCCGGACGAGTCACATACGCCTGTAAAAGTCGGAGAAGATCTGCCGATTCAGTTGATGATAAGCCACGGATTTGGCGAACAAAACCGCCAATGAACAGACCGCGTTCACCAGACTCAGGATGAACGCGTACAACTGGATGAAGTGTTTCGTATACAGTAGATGTGAAGACATCTCGGTACGCCTTAACCTCTTCAGAAAGGTCAATTGGGGTAACGGCATAGTCAAAAGCATTGCTATGTATAGCCCAGAGTTGGTCTGCAAGATTACGCAGATGGGCGGGTAAGTCCTGGTATGCAGTCACAGAGTTTGCCCAAATTGTATCTCCTCCGGCTGCAGGTATGACAATCGCTCGCAAAATAGAACCAAGTGGAGGGCGATCTACGAAGGTGACATCAGTGTGCCAGTTATTGGCACGGGTAACAGTTCGCCCATAATTTAGGTCTAAAACTTCTGGGTGTCCTGGAAATGATGGTACGGTGGGATGTGCTGTTGTCACTTCACCAAATCGGCGAGCGAAAGCAACTTGCCTGTTGGCGTCTAGCTGTTGGCGACGGAAGAAGATAACTTTATATTGAACAAGAGCCTGACGAATCTCGCTGATAATTTCCTTACTGAGGTCAGCACTCAAATCAACACCTACGATTTCAGCACCGATACGTCCTGCGACTGGTTGAACGTCAAAGTTTTGAAAACTCATATGTTGAATTTAGGGGGTAGGGGTTAGGGGTTAGGGGTTAGAGAGGGTTAATCAATTTTGCGATTATGTAGAAGCACCTACTGTTACTAGTTCTGGAGATACTGCAAGGGTAGTGAATTGGTTTACTGGACGGGGCAGACCGAGATTCTCACGTAGGGTTCGACCTTCGTACTCAGTCCGGAACAACCCTCGATGCTGCAATTCAGGAATGACTAAATCTACAAAATCATCTAAACCACCTGGTAGATAAGGTGGCATGATATTGAATCCATCAGCCCCACCATTGACAAACCAGTCTTCAAGCAGATCTGCGATTTGTTCTGGTGTTCCTACAGTCTGCCGATGTCCGCGTGCGCCAGCAATCCACAAATACAATTGCCGGATGGTTAAATTTTCTCTATGGGCAAGATCGGTCAGTAGTTTTTGACGGCTTTTACCACCATTAGTCTCTGGTAGTTCTGGAAGTGGTTCATCTATTGGATAGTTAGATAAATCAAATCCACCTATCATCACTCCAAGCAATCCCAATCCAACCGATGGATCGATTAATTGCTGAATTTGCTCGAATTTGTCCTTGGCTTCTTGCTCAGTTTTGCCAATTACTGGAAAAATTCCGGGCATAATCTTGAGACTGTCAAAAGAACGTCCATACTTTATTAATCGACTCTTGACATCTGTGTAAAATGCTTGAGCTTCTTCCAGTGTTTGTTGTGCAGTAAAAATCACTTCTGCTGTTTGTGCAGCTAGATTCTTACCATCCTCGGATGACCCTGCTTGAATGATGACTGGATACCCTTGGATTGGACGAGCCACATTGAGAGGTCCTCGTACTGAAAAATGCTCGCCCTGATGATCGGGAATGTGTAATTTATTAGGGTCGAAGTAAATACCTGATTCTTTGTCACGTAAGAAAGCGTCATCTTCCCAACTATCCCAGAGTTTAGTCACTATATCTACAAACTCTTTTGCACGCTCGTAACGTAGCGTATGCTCCATATGTCGATCGCGGCTGAAGTTTTTTGCTTCAACCTCTGTTGCAGAAGTCACAAGATTCCATCCAGCACGACCGCCACTTAAATAGTCTAAGGATGCAAATTTACGAGCTAGGTGGTAAGGCTCGTTGTAAGTGGTTGAGACTGTTGCGGTTAAGCCAATATGTTCTGTTACGGCTGATAATGCTGAGAGTAAGGTCAGAGGTTCAAAGTGAACAACTGCAGTTCGGCTGAGCGCCTCTTTACCTTGTCCCCGTTCCCTTACAGCTACACCATCAGCGAGGAAAACCATATCAAATTTGCCTCGTTCAGCTGTCTGAGCGAGTCGCTTGTAGTGCTGAAAGTTTAAACCTCCGTCAGCTTGTGCGTCAGGGTGTCGCCATGCTGCTACATGATGCCCGGAACCTGGTAAAAATGCACCTAATTTTAGTTGTTTTTTTGTGCTCATTTTTTAGATGAAACTCAAACTGTTAGATTTGCTAACTAATGATGGTGTTATTCTCCGATAAATCTGTTGATTTAGTCAAGTTTATTAAATATTTACCCCACTCTAATCCGAACCTTGGATTTGAGCTTATGTTTTACCCCACCCTAACCCTCCCCTTGTAAAGGGGAGGGAACCGGAAATTTAATTTCCCCCCTTTTCTTGTAAAGGGGAGGGAACCGGAAATCTAGTTTGCCCCCTTTCCAAGGGGGGATTAAGGGGGGTAATTTTGTCAATAAAGTGATGCTAAGACTTTATCAGCTGCTGCTCGAAATGCCGTAGCAGCACCCGCACTCATATCACGAGGAGCACAAATGCGATTTCTCACATAGGCAAGTGTAATAGCTCCGACGGCTGCTACAGTCGGATCGGTGGTATTTTCTTTCCCTCCTGTCCTTCCACCTAGTAAAGGTAAGTCTTTTCCATGAAGGAGATACTCTGCTAACAGTTTAAGATGCCACTCAACTGCTTCTTTCACTCCTGTAATATCTCCATCTGCTGCTAATGCTTGTACTCCAGAGTTTTTCACAATATCTGCGATCGCAACTTCCCGGTTATCACTCAGTCGTTCAGCAGCTTCTGCTCGATAATGAAGTGTTTCGCTGTCTGTTATATCTAGAGGCAATGGATTTCCAACTGGTTGCAAACCGAATCGGCGACGCAAAAGTAAATTGTTGGTTGTACTGTCCGATTTGACTCGGTGATAAGCAGGACGTTGTTTAATTGCCTCAAACCAAGCATTGAGTCGAGGGAAGCGTTCATTTCCCTTGATATGATATCCTCGGTATACTGGTAAATTAGCAGCCAATCGATCCAAATGTGGGCTGTACATAATATCTACCAAACTAAACGTTGAAACAAAATAAAGACCTGGATATCTTCCCAAGCTTTCTTCAAGTTCGTCTAATTTAGCTTCCAAGTCTGTTTGAAAATTGGCTAACTCAGCCGCATCCGAAGTTTGGTGTCTTAAAAATTTGTAAGCAGCACCCAAAAAACCACTTGTTTCAGCATTCTCTATTAACTGTCTCGCCACAGCATTTTCTTCTGGATCTTCAGGAAGCAGAGGCGGACTACTAAATCGCTCTTCCAAAGCTAAGAGAATATCTTTAGATTCATAAACTAATTTGCCTTCAATTTTTGCAGCCGGAACAAGTGTTGTGGGAACGAGATCGGTATACCACTTGGGCTTGTTACTCAAATCGATAAATTCTGTTTCAAAGGGGATTTCCTTTTCTTCTAAGGCAAACCAAACTCGTTCGCAAAAAGGACACCAAGAATTGGTATCGCGGTAAAGCAGTACTGGTGGTGTATCAGAATTTAGTTTGTGAAGACCACTGGGAATGGGAGATGTAGAAGGCGATTGTCCCGGTCTGCGTACCCGTCGAGCCGGAGTATTTTTTCGAGAAATTTCTAACAATCGATCCCAAGTGGATATTGTTTCTTGAACTGGCATTGTTCCCTTCTCCTATAAAAAAATTGTGAACGTGAACTGCATACACTAGGATGCATGAAAAACCTTTCCCCCACTCCCTACTCCCCACTCCCTACTCCCTATGGAGAATATTTGAAGAATTTAGCAGACTGTTCTCTTTGAGCAGATGGAGTCCTTCCTCGTCCCCATCCTAACTTTTTGCGGTAAGTTCCAAGTAATCCCGAATCTACTAAACATTCCTCGTCAACTGCAACAGATTCATCAGCTTGAGGAGCAACAAATAAAGCATCAACTGGGCAATACAATTCACAAATATAACAGGTTTGACAATCGCTTTTCCGAGCAATTGTAGGAGGAGCATTAGATACTTTGTCAAAGACGTTTGTTGGACAAACAGTTACACAAATATTACATTGAATGCAACGAGATTCACTGACTAATTCAATCATTATGGGATTTTGGATTTTAGATTTTGGATTTTGGATTAATTGGATTTTAGATTTTGGATTTTGTAAAAATAACATTCTCTACTCCCTACTCCCTACTCCCTATTCCCTTTTTTTCTGGTTTGACCCAAACGCTATCTAGTCCACCACTAAGCAAACGGTGTTTTTGTTTTGCATCGGTTTGGGAATAGTCTTCATGTTTGTGCATACCGCGAGATTCTTTTCGTTTTAGCGCAGTGGCATACATCCATCTCGCTGTTGCAACCATTGCAGCAGTTTCTCTCGCTTGGATTGTTTGCTGGTCTGATTTCACTGATGCATTGCGAATTTCATTCCACAACTCGTGCAGTCGCTTGAGGGATTCTGATAAACCTTGTTCTGTACGAAATAGATTGCGATCGTATGGAACAACTTCTGCTTGCACTGCACGAATTATATCTGTTGGCTCAAAAATATTGTTGCTAGGACGAAGTGTGGCTCCATCAATTCTCTGTAGCGATCGCTTGTTCGCTTGGCTCCCTATTTGACGGGCATAGAGAGCAGCGGCTTCACCTGCCCAATCACCAGAAGCACTTGCCCAGGCTGCATTAGGGCTACCACCGCCTGAAGCACCACCACAAATGAGTTCTCGTGTTGCAGCATCTCCAACAGCATAAAGACCGGGAACAGATGTGGCACACGTTTCATCAACAATTCGCAATCCACCTGTACCCCGCACGGTTCCCTCGAAACGTAATGTTATAGGAAATCTTTGGGTAAAGGGATCGATCCCAACTCGCTCAAAAGGTAAGAAGAAATTATGTTGAATCGTTCGCATCCAACTTTTTTCTTCTTCATTTGCTTTATCGATACAAGCATAAACGGGTTGGGTTAGTAATATACGGGCAATATCTCGGCGATCTTTTCCCTCAATGACAGTTCCATCTTCATAGGTAAAAGTAGCATAGCGATAATATGCACCTTTAGTAACGGAAGCAAAAGCAGGAGTTAGGGCGTAAGCATTAGAAAACTCCATGCCTGATAGTTGAGCGCCAACTTCAGCTGCCATAAGATACCCATCCCCTGTGAGGACATTGCATCCTAAGGCTTTGCTGAGGAAAGCGCATCCCCCAGTCGCAAGAATGACAGCTGCTGCTCGGATTGTCCAGTGCTCCCCTGTTTGCCGATTCATCCCTTTTGCCCCTGCTACAGCACCGTCTGCATCCACTAACAATTCCAATGCGGGGCTGTGGTCGAGGATTTTTACGCCTACCTTTTTCACTTGTTTTCGCATCAACCGCATATACTCCGCACCTTGATGCAGGGAAGAAAGATAGAGATCTCCGTTATCATCTCTAGAAAAAGGATAACCCCACTCTACCAACCGATTGAGATTAAGTCTCGCTCGATCTAAGACACGGTTCATCCAATCGCGATCGCTCAGAAATCCGCCGAGAGTTTCTCGTTTAGACAATTCTGCCTCGCGGTTGTCAGGATTTGAAATATACCAAACTGTTGTACCAGCTGCTGCCGTAGCTCCACTAGTCCCACAGTAACCCTTATCTGCAAGAATAACTTTCGCTCCTTGAGTTGCAGCACTCCATGCTGCCCAAGTGCCTGCTGGTCCACCTCCAATAACGAGGACGTCTGCCTCCAAATCTGAATGCGAACCGATGGTAGATGCTAGCTTTGAATTATAAGCACTCACGGTTGCTGGTTCTCCTAATTTGTTAAATGACCGCTAGGAATAAACAACCTCTACATTTACATATATTACTATAATCCGATTAATTTACCGTATTTAATTGATAGATTCAAGCTGCACAGCTAAAAAAGAAAAGCAAAACTTTGTAAACTCACTTCGATCCACTCAAAAATTATACATATTTTCTTGCTTTTCATACGTAAGTATGAGAGACTTTCACTGAGGCATTAAAATACGGTTAAACTATAAGCTAACAGTAGTTAGTATTATAAAAATGAAGTTTGGATAGATGCCTGTCCAGCTTATATATATGTAACTAGCTTTTTTGTCGCTTGAGTGAGCCGTTTTCTCAAGGCATGGAAAATAGTTTGCAATTAATGATTAGCACTGCTGAATGTCACTTTGTAAATCAGGAGCCATAGAAAAATGCAATCAGACCCCGATTCTTATCAGGATTCTTCCAAAGACACACAAGCACAAAGGAAAATGACAAATCCTAAAACAGTGACTGCCAAAAGAAGTCGTATGTCCTTATGCATAAGTAACTTTGGTAGACGCTCATTTCTTGGTCGTGCTGGTGTAGTGACGGCTGTAGCCACTAGTGTTGCTACGGCGATGATGTCTCCTGTACGTTCTTCCACGAAGAGAGGAGACATTGCCTATGCACAAAATACTGGGGAGCGCAATGGAGGAAGTCAAATTTTACAAGAAGTCCTATCAGCTAACCAAACTTACGTTAAAAACTTTGGTGATAAAAGTAACCTTCCCTTGCCTCCTGGTCGTAGATTTGCTATTCTCACCTGTATGGACGCTCGACTCGACCCTGCCAAATATGCTGGACTATCTGAAGGAGATGCCCACGTAATTCGTAATGCAGGCGGACGTGCTAGTGATGATGCTATTCGCTCTTTAGTAATCTCTTACAAGCTACTTGGCACTAAGGAGTGGTTTGTTATTCACCATACTAATTGTGGTATGGAATTTTTTACAGACCAAGTTATACGTAAGTTGTTATCTAATAGTCTTACAACTGCAGTTCTGGATGAGAATGGCTTTCGTGATGTTGGACAGAGACCGGGATCGACGGAGGGAGAATTCATTAACTGGTTAACTATTAACGACCAGGTAACAAGCGTTGCTATAGATGTCAGAAGGATTCGATTTCACCCATTAGTACCCCGCGATATCCCTATCTATGGCTATCTCTACGATGTCAAAACTGGGGAGTTAATTGAAATTCCTGAAGCTACAGAAATTGGTCGAGCAGCCTAACATCGATAAAGTACCTTAACGATCTAACTCCACTCTGCGAAACTTGAAAATAGGGAGTAGGGAGTGGGGAGTAGGGAATAGGAAATAAGGATTTTCCTAAGTGGGGATGAAATTTTTTTATTGCGACTGCTTTTGAGAAAAAGCAGTGTACAATCCTTCAAACAAAGCAACTCCTTTAGTAATTAAGTTCATTCTTGGCATCTATACAGAACTACTCCCTTCTCGCTACAAGATTACCGATTTTCTTCTCTTCTTTCTTTGTGTCCTTTGCGTCTTTGCGGTTCATTTAAATAGGTAATCTTCGGGCGGAACAGGAGTAAGAAGTATTCTGCTAACTACTTGCATTTTGCATTGAATTGTGGAAAAATCTTTTATAAGACAAAAATACGGTAAATCAGTCGATTTTACAAAATTTTAAAATAAGAAACTCTAATTTATGGTAATAGAGGTGAAAAAGGCAGAAAATTGATAGCTGATAATCTCAAAATTTCCCAAGGAAGTAAGAACTTTTTAGGAATTTAATCTTAGCTCGATCCATTTTCTGGAAATGCGATCGCAAAGGTTAAAATCCTGATAGTATTCCTAATTTAAACTTTTTAAATCTCCGCAAAATTAGCGCTGATTAAAAAGTTTTTGTCCCAGAATTAGAATTTTTGCCAAATAACAAAGTTGACGCTACTTAATTGGATCAAGTCAAGCTAAAAAGTTATGAAAAGACTATTCTTTCCACAACGCCGTGCTGTATTAAAACAAGTTATACAATATTCAGTGTTAGGAATTTTTACACTATCAACATCTTTCTTTGGTAGTCAAATTCAAACCACCCAAGCACAAACAAAACCTGGAACGTTTCAATCAAAAATCATTAACTTGGCATATCAAACTTCTGGGGATATAGTCAAAGCCAGAAAAGTTGTAGAACCACGTTTCAAAGCATTAGGTGTAACGGTGAATTGGGTGGGGCCATTCCCTGCGGGACCACAACTGATAGAAGCGATGAATGCAGGTAAAGTTGATATTGGTAGTGTAGGAGAGTGGCTATAGGACTTAGTTCGATTGGATGCGTGAATTTTAAATTTTGAATTTAATTAACCAACTCAAAACTTAGCTAAAACCAAAAGAAGCCTCTCACTCAGTCCGCAAGGACGAGTGATGAGATGAATTTTGGGGCAATCAGGTTGCGTCTCCCGACCTATGTTCATCGTAGATGGACGCGGGAGTGGAGACAGCAACCTGATTGCCAATTTCTGTATTGGGGAGACGGTCAATCCAGTCCTCAACCATGGAAGTGATTGTTTTATCCTTACTTGCTGCATATAATCTCAGCTTATTTAATCTCCCTTGTTGATATTCTTAAGTTTAATCTTGATTCTTTCATAACGGGTAGTCAACGTCTTCCCCGCAATGTTAACTTGAACGAAGGAAGAAGAAAGAAGAAAGAAGGAAGAAGTTTTGTTTTGAGATGGGGATTCAGACTCAAGATAAGAACGGGCAACCCTAAGGGGATGGGGTTTTAAACCCCTATAGAAAGAAGTTTGTTCGCGAAGCGTGCCGTCTTCGGCATAGAAATTCCAACTTCGGTCCTTCCTTCAAACTTCTTCCTTCGGATAAAAGGGTGATGGTAAAGCTTAAATTGCTAACCACATACTGCACCTTGACAACTGAAGATAGGGGGTTTTACCGGGAAGTGCGGTCTTAATACGCTATATGCTGACTACAGCCTCCGGTATGTAAAATCTTCAAGGAATGTAGGTAATCTTGTTTGCTTGTCATTCAAGGGTCGGGCAGGATACGTACCTGACCTTAAACAGCCGTACCGGGAAACAGTTGGAGTACTGGGAAGGAAGTTCTGGAAAGATAAAATCTGCCAGAAGCCTACACTTACTGCGCGGCAGTTGTGTAGGAGTATCACTGAGTGCATACTTTATGCCGGATTTTTACATGATTCCTTTGCAACAGTGCCGCTTTCAGCACAGCAGCTTGTTAATTACAATTTTTTGTATCAGCTTCATAGCATCTGGTTGTACCCAAACTGCTGTGAATGGTGCCGATCAATCTGCAAATTCTTCTACCAAACCAGTTAGCAGTCAAACTCAAGAAAAAAATAACGTGATTCGGTTGGGTTATCAAAAAGGAGGGATTATCCCGATCGCACGTCAGCGTGGAGAATTAGAACGCGAGCTAGTGGCTCAAAATATCAAAGTCGAATGGAGTGGCCCATTTGACCGTTGTGCTACACTTCTTCAAGCTCTCAATGGTAACCGTGCTGATATTGGTGGATGTGGTGATATCCCTTCCATCTCTGGAATTGCTGCTCAACAGCCGCTTTGCATTGGCTCTATACAGCGCCCTAAACTAGATGCTTTAAGCAATGCCATCCTAGTCCGTGGAAATTCACCTATCCGTAAACCTGCTGATTTGATTGGTAAAAAAGTAGCAGTCAATCAAGGAGGTGCAGGTGAGTATTTGTTATTAAAAGTTTTGGAAAAAGAGAACATCCCTAAAGAAAAAGTCCAGCGCGTCTACTTGTCACCCAATGACGCTGCACCCGCTCTTTACCAAAGCTCTGTTGATGCTTGGGCAGTCTGGGAACCCTATGTTTCCATTGCTGAACTAGAGCATGGTGCAAGAAGAATTACTACAACCCATCCAGCCCCTACCTACGGCATTATGGTTGTGCGGAGTGGATCTGTTACTGAAAATCCAACTGCTGTAAAAGCTGCTCTGACTGCTTTAAGTAAAGATGGTGAGTGGCTAAATCAAAATACTGCAGCTGCAGCTGATTTTATGGTCAAGGAACTTAAAGTCTCTAATGCTGTAGCTAAGCAAGCAACCAAGAATCGAGGTCTAGAGTCATACACTTTTCCCACTGCGGAAGATATTGCTAATCTTCAAAAAACTGCTGACTGGTTATTAGAGCAAAAGATTATTCCCCAACGAGTCGATATTACTGCTGCTGTATGTCCGCTTGGTGGTTAACGACTAATCAAATTTCTAGGAGTAAAATTTATGCCAGTTGAATTCATTGGAATGATTGGGACACGTCCTGCTTCAGAGTTACAAAATCCCACTGTCACCCTCACTGGTGGGACTGTCAATCCAGACTATGTTCGTAAGTTTGCAAAAATTCACGAAGACGGAGGTTTTGATAGAGTTTTAGTAGGCTATAGTTCATCTGGACCTGACGGTTTTAGTGTGGTCAGTTATGCTGCTTCAGTTACGGATAAACTGGAGTTTTTGCTAGCTCATCGACCTGGTTTCGTAGCTCCCACACTAGCAGCACGCAAACTGGCAACCCTTGACCACTTTACCAATGGTCGAATTGCTGTCCATATTATTACAGGTGGTAGCGATGATGAACAGCAAAAGGATGGAGATTGGCTAGACCACGATACGCGCTATTACCGTACAGATGAATATTTGGAAATTGTGCGACGGATTTGGATGAGTGATTCACCCTTCGATTATAAAGGTGAGTTTTACGACCTGAAGAACGCTTTTTCTGAGGTAAAACCGCTACAGAAACCCCACATACCAATATATTTTGGTGGTGCTTCTGGTGCAGCTGTTGGTATTGGAGCAAAGCACAGTAATGTCTACGCTTTTTGGGGAGAACCTCTAGCTGCAATCAAACAACGAATAGCGGAAGTGAAAGCCTCAGCACCAATAGGAAAGCCTTTGCGATTTAGTGTTTCTTTACGTCCTATCTTGGGTGAAACAGAGGAAAAAGCATGGGAAAAGGCACGTTATATTCTGTCACGAATTAAACAAACCCGTGCAGATGCAGGGTTGAAATTGCCCGTTGGTGCTTCAGCAAGACCTCAATCTGTTGGTTCGCGGCGGTTACTAGAATTTGCCCAAGAAAGTGAAATTCACGATAAGCGTTTATGGACTCCCATTGCAGCAGCTACAGGTGCTTATGGCAATACGACTGCTCTCGTCGGGACACCAGAACAGGTGGCAGAATCACTATTTGATTACTATCAAGCAGGGGTAACAACTTTATTAATTCGCGGTTTTGACCCGGTAGAAGATGCCATCGCATATGGTCGTGATGTCATCCCCTTGGTACGAGGGTTAGTCCAGCGTCTCGATCGACAAACAGTAACTGTTTCTTAGTTTGATATTTTCCAAAATAATCCAAACATCCTCCTATGACTCACACTACCACTCTTGAACCTCTAGAAGTAGACCAATGGTTTGTTGATAGCTCTGAACTGCGCTCTTTTGTCAGCATAGTTCAAAAAATTGTTTCCACGACTCGCGATCGTGCTGAAACTCTCACTACCCTAGAACCTTATTTTTCCCAACTTCTAAAACAAGAAGGTTGGTTACCTGAGCGGTTTGCACAACCAAATTCTGATAGCGTTATGGGAAGTAGTATTGGTCAATGGTTATTGTATAGGGCAAAAGACCGATCGCTCACCATCTTCAGTTTGGTGATTCCCCCAGGTTCAACAACTCCTATCCACGATCATCTATCTTGGGGATTGGTGGGTTTATACAAAGGTGGACAAGAGGAAACTGTTTACCGTCGCGTGGATAGCGGCGAATTAGAAGGACATGCCCAACTAGAGATGATTGATGTTTATCAGGTTAAAAAAGGTCGTGTCTATCACATCTTACCTCCCGACCAAGATATCCACTCTGTGAAAGCCACAACAGTCTTTACCCCATCAGTCTCGATTCATGTTATGGGAAATGATACTGGTAGTGTTTGGCGACACCAGTATAACCTAGAAGCTCAAAGCGTGCGAGCATTTCGCTCTGGATACTCCAATGCACCCTGTCAAGGGGAGCGGGGGAGTAAAATTTCATAACATATTTGTAAACTTTATAACTGTAGGAATCATGCCGAAATTTGAACGAGCCGAGGAAGAACGCCTTCACCGCAAACAACTTCTTATTCTATTTTGAGGAAGAATAAACGTGTTTTACCAGCAAAGAGTCTTTTCAAGTGTCGTGTTAATGTTGACTCTCAGTTGCTATGTAACGTTGGCGATCGCATTTAGTACTCGTAGCAATTCCCAAAATGCCGCGCCTGCCAATTTATCAAACGTAACGCTACGTGTCGCTAAGTATAAAGGTGGTTGGGATCTCCAGCTTAAACTAGCTGGGCTAGATAAGTTTGCCTATCAAGTTAAGTACTCAGAATTTACAGGCGGAAATTTGATGTTACAAGCAATCAACGCAAATGCAATTGATATTGCATCCGCCAGTGAAATACCACCCATTTTTGCAGTTAACTCCCAAGCGTCAGTAAAAATAATTGCGACCACCAAAGGACCAACTGTAGGGCAAGTTGTACTAGTACCAAAAAACTCTAAGGCAAAAACAATCGCCGATCTCAAAGGTAAAAAGGTGGGTTACGTCAAGGCTACAACAGCTCACTATTTCCTAATTCGGATGTTGGAACAAGTCGGTTTGACAATCAAGGATGTCAATGCCATTCCTTTGTCTATCCCCGATGGGCTTTCTGCCTTCAGAAAAGGAGAGCTTGATGCTTGGGCGACTTACGGTTACTCAATTCCACAAGCCAAGAAAGATGGTGCTAGGGTTCTCAAGTCAGCAAAGGATATTTTGAGCGGCAATTTTGTCATTATAGCAGCACCTAGTGCCATCACCGATCCAAATAAAAAGGCAGCAATTTCCGATTTTCTCTGTCGAATTAAAAAATCTCAAGTTTGGCGCGACTCCAATATCAGAACATGGTCAAAAAGCTATGCGTCTGCTATTAGTGTTGATGAAGATATTGTCTACCAAGATGCCCAAGAAGGATTACAACAGCGTCGTTTTGAGTTGTTACCCATATCAAAAGGTGCGATCTCATCTCAGCAAAAGGTTGCAGATACTTTTTACAAAGCTGGTGTAATTCCATCAAAGGTTAACGTACAACCTTTATGGGATAACACTTTTAATGAAGCGATCTCTAAATGCAGCTAAACTTAAACGATTTTGGATTTTAGATTTTGGATTTTGGATTGGGAAAGCTTTTCCTGGACTAAATTTCATATTACGGTCTGTAGCTTACCAACGAACCAACTCTTCAGCAACTTTGCGATCGTCCTCAACTTTTTGCTCAGCGCTCAAAAGTCTATGATGGGAAGCTGAGAGGAATTTGTGATTGGTTTGAGCGTTATTTGAGGTGACTAAATGGACTTTAACCTCTTGAGATTCAGTCACTAAAGCGACTTTAATCTCATTCATAGCTTGTTGTTGCTCTTTAATAATTTGTGTCAGTTCGTTTAACTTTCGAGCATGGAACTCATCCAATTTCTCATGCAACAGTTCGATATTTTGTCCGGCTCTGAGATTCACTTGGTGGTCAATTTCAGCATTTTTGCGATCGGTATCCGATTGGCGGTTCTGACTCATTAACACAACAGGAGCTGTGTAGGCTGATGCAAAGGAAAACACTAAGTTTAACATCATGAAGGGTGACTCATCCCAGTGAGGCAATCCTGGTATAGAGTTTATACCCACCCATCCTGCTAAAATCGCACTTTGACCGATAAGAAAACCCCAAGAACCGACTTGTGCTGCAAGTTTATCTGCAAGGCGTTGTCCCGGAGTCAATTCTTCAGTTGCTACATTGTGAGCGTTCGATTGCTGTTTTTCAACAATGGAGGAATTGCGAACAAGTTTTGTATTAACAGTGTTGGATAATGTTTTCTGTGTCAGCTTCATCTTGCACCTCAGCGTTTTTTTGTTTGTGTTGTTCCTGATGTCTCTTAATGTACGCCGAGCCAATGATAAGAGCAAATACTCTTTGTTTTCAAACCGATAGATAAAAGTGATGTTGCTCGTTAAATATGGTACATAACCACTTTTCTCAGCATTTCTTGCCGATGATAAAGGTCTGAGAGCGTATACTTCTGCAAAATAGAAAAAGCTGCTTGATATGTCTCAACCCGTAAATCCTGTATCAAATTTTTCTCTGTAGTTTTCAGTGAAGTAGACTTTGGTGATAGAAAAGTATCTAATTCTTCAATACAACTAAAAACGTCCAAAATTGTAATATCTTCAGGTTCTCGCGCCAGAAAATAACCTCCTTGGGAGCCACGTATGCTCTTAACTAAACCACCACGTTTTAAAGTTGTTAACAATGATTCCAGATTGCGGTTAGCTAAACCTTGAAGCGCTTCTATTTCGTGCATTTGCAACGGTTCACTGTTGCCATGATTTTTTGTCAGTGCTAATAAGGCTAGTATTGAGTATTTAAATTTGTTCGTTAGTTGCATTGACATAATATAAAGTTATACTATTGCTGTTCTTCTGTTAGCGTTTGGTGTTTAAAGATCAAAAGATGGTAATCGCGCCATGCCTGTTTGAGTTGTAGAATCACTTCTGGCTCTACGGGACGACTAGCATCTACACCTGTAATAATCGCTCCCAACGCTCCGCCTGTGGGAGTAACAACAATGCGTGTCGTAGTTAGTGTCATTTACATTTCTCCTTCAGTTTGCACTACTGATTGTTATTGGCTCAGGAGTTTCTAATAATTTACGTTTATCAAGAAAACTCTTTTTTAGATCGTGCAACTCAATACAACGGTAAACTTATAAACTTATAGTAGTATGCAATGATAATATTGTATAATCTAGAGAAAAATCAAGAGGAGTGCGAGCGATCGCCTTTTATCGCCTGTCCCTCCAGCTAAAATTCATTAGTCAATAACTCGCCATTTAGTGAAGACGGCATCACTCAAAGTAGTATCTCGAAATACGACTACTGAAGATATTTTAATGACCCAATATCCAAAAACCCAATAAATTGCTTTTTGCTTCCAAGTTGAAGGATTTGATCGCCACCTACTTCAAGAGGACGATAAGCCGGGTACGGCTTTTTTTTTTTGGTACGGCTTTAGCCGTTAGCGCTTACGCTATTGCACTCACGTTTTGATATTGATTGTCAGCACCATCTACATAAAGAGAAAAACAATAATGAACCAAATTGCCCAAAAAGTTCTAGAACCCACAATCGAGTTCTCATCTCCTGTGACAGCAAACTCGCCGGAACTCCAGCAGCTTTTCGATTTTATTGTTTTGGGGGCTGCCGATCGCGATCGCGTCCTTCCTTTTGATATAGTCGAACTGATCCGTCATTCTCGTTTGGGTGCATTGCGAATTCCCGTATCAGAAGGTGGTGGTGGTAGCTCGGCACGCGAACTCTTCGAGGTTGTCATTCGACTAGGAGAGGCAGATCCAAACGTTGCTCATATTGTACGGAATCATTTCTCTGTAACGGAACGGATTTTGCGTTCTCAGCGTAGCGAAAGGAATCGGCGATGGCTGAAGGCGATCGTTGACGGGGCAATTATTGGACTTGCTTCAACCGAACTAGAAGTCAAACGAGCTGGCGGTGGCGGGGTGGCGAATACAAAGTTGACACCTGATAATGATGGCTATCGTCTAAACGGGACGAAGTATTACAGTACTGGTAAGCTGTTGTGCAGACTTAATTTTTGTACGAGTATTAGCACCAGATGATATCATAGCGATCGCACTTCTGCCTACCAAACGCGAGGGAATTGAGCTTGTGGATGATTGGGACGGATTCGGACAAAGGTTAACGGGTACGGGGACTACTACATTCACAAATGTTCGTGTAGAGGCGGATGAAGTCTTTTTTGATACTGATACAGACAAAGATAACTCACCCTACAATATTGTCCCACAATTGTTTTTGACAGCAATTAACGCTGGCATTATTCGTAGTGTTTTACGAGATGCAAAGACGCTCATTCATACTCGACCTCGGACTTTCTATCATTCTACAGCCGAGCGAGCAGCAGATGACCCGCTCTTGCAGCAGACCGTCGGTCAGATTGCTGCCAACGCCTTTGCCGCCGAAGCGATCGTGCTACAAGCAGCCGATGCTCTCGATCGCTTCAATCTTGCTCAAGCCCAAGGTGAGGAATCTGAAACAGCCGCAGCGTTAGAAGCTTCTTTAAGTGCAGCCAAAGCAAAATTGATTGTTGATGACTTAGCGCTACGCTCAGCCACACTGTTATTTGAAGTGGGTGGGGCTTCAACAACAAAGCAAAGCTACAACTTTGATCGTCATTGGCGAAATGCACGTACTTTAGCATCACACAATCCATCTCATTTTAAAGCCCGTGCGATTGGGAACTACGAAATTAACGGTACACCACTGCCAACAAAAGGCTTTTTCTAAGAGCAGATTAACTGCACAGTTACTTGACATCTCAAAGTGCGCGTGAGACAAACTATGAAACAAATGCACCTGGTCGGCTTCATGCACTCATCTCATGTGGTTCTCAGTCATGGAATCTGGCGACATCCTCAGACCGAACTGGGTTTTTTGGAACTAGAATTTTATCAAACTATTGCCCAAACCTTGGAGCGTGGCAAGTTCGATATGTTGAGCCACACCACGAGCTATAAGCTCGTGGATTCACGCTCGTCACTATTTGGAAGTTGTTAAAATTTTCAAATCTAGTCATAAAAGGGGGTTATAATTGCTATATCATGAGAGACAGTGTGCATCTCCCGCATTAAGGTTTGAATTTCTTGTAATTTTTTCCAAAAATGTAAGTTAGGAGATTGTTATGAATTTACTTGGTAAGGCTTTATGGACTGTTGCTAGCGGAGTAATTGTTGGAGTTATTGTACAAGTTATTTCTGGTCAACCAGCAGCAGCAGCAGCAACAGGTGGTTGTACTTGTGTAGTGACAGCAGTAGCGTCAAAACCTTTTTAACTCCGCCTTCACTTGACAAGGAGACACAGGAAAACAGGAAAAAGATTCTCCACGTTCCCTCTTTTCTGTGTCTCTGTGTCTCCTCCTGGAAAAAAGTCCTTTTATTTAACCATCCCATTCTTTTGGAAGCTACGATCGCTGGCTTCAACAGGAAGGAATCCACCTGCCTGCATTTTCCATAACCTATAGTAAGCACCGCTGCGTGCCAAGAGTTCAGCATGAGTACCATCTTCGACAATACGACCTGCATCAAACACTAAAATGCGGTCTAGATGGGCAATAGTAGACAAGCGATGAGCAACTACGATGACTGTTTTATTATGCATAGCTAAATCTAAGGTATCTTGGATCGCTTTTTCAGTAATCGAGTCAAGACTAGAGGTGGCTTCATCTAAAATCAAGATTGGTGCATCTTTGAGAATGACTCGAGCGATCGCAATGCGCTGTCTCTGTCCTCCAGAAAGTTTAACACCTCGTTCGCCCACCAGAGAATAATAACCCTCGCTCATCGGTACGATAAAATCGTGAGCATAAGCTTTGCGTGCTGCTTCAATAACTTCTTCATCGCTGGCTTCAAGTCGCCCATATCGGATATTTTCTAATAACGTGCGATGAAACAGAGATGGGTCTTGGGGAATCAAACTAATCTGGGCGTGGAGTGCATCCTGAGTCATATCTCGAATATCGACTCCATCAATGAGAATTTGTCCAGATTGGGGATCGAACAAGCGCAAAATCAGATTGACAAAAGTAGATTTACCAGAGCCGGAGTAGCCGACTAGCCCCACACGTTGACCGGGTTCAATGATAACAGAAAGGTTGTGGAATACTTTTTTCTCAGTTGAATAGTTAAAATTGACGCGCCGAAATTCAATGCGTCCCTGAGTAATTGAATGGGCAATGGCGTTATCGCGATCGATCAACTCGTGAGGTTGAATATATAGTGTAGACACCATTAGCAATATTACCGATATGTTCAAAGAATTCTAGAAATCGTTTACTTAAATTACGAGCTTCACTAATAATCAACAGCGACAAACTAGTAGCTACCACGAAGTCAGCAGCACCAATTTTGCCTTGACTCCAGAGGTGGAGCGAGTAATACAGCGTGCCGATTTTTAAAATGGCTGCTGAGATAAACTGAAACCAGCGGATTCGCTCCTAGTACCAGTTTGACTTTCTTACCTCTTTGAGTTCGTACTTTAATCGCTCATTCAAATAGCGTCGTTCAAAACCTAAACGAGCAAACAGGCGGCTACTAGTGAGATTTGTTACAGAATCTACGATAATGCCAGTTGTCTCACTTCTTGCGGCAGCAGCTCTTCGAGAGTAAATTCGGCAACGAGTTGCTAACCAGAACGAAATACTGATGAAGAGAACTGCCCATACCCCGACCAGTGCAGCAAGAGGAGGATAGGCTCGATAGAGTAATATTACAGAGACAATATATACAATAATGACTGGCATAAATTCAGTAATCATCATTTGCATCGTTTGCGTCACACCCAGAGAGGTTTCGCTAATACGATGTGCCAATGCCCCAGCAAAACTACTGCTTAGATAGCGATGCGAATGTTGCTGTAAATATGCGTATAGGGAGCGGACGATTTGCTGTCGGTGGATCGGGTGGAGGAGAGTCTGCAAAAGACCAGCCGATCGCCCGAATACAACTTCACCTAGACTCAAAGCGGTAAAGAGCATTAGAGGTTGTCTGACTGCATCAAAAATGGGTCTGGTGTCGCCCGTAGATCCCGTCACGCTTCGGATAATCTCGCCAATGGCATAAGGCAGCATAATACCGCAGGTCGCGTGTATCACCTCCAAAATTACCATTGCCACATACCACCAACGGAACTGGTTAACAAAATAGCAAATGAACCTGAAGGGCGTTGATGGCAGAGGTGGTGCATCGGCAGCACGTTGGAACGGTTGAGATGAACGAGGTCTTTTGATTAAAGAACGGCGATAGCGTCGTATCACTTGAGTTTCTCCCTGACAGACTGACAAGAACTAACTTTCAACGCTTTCAGCGCTCTTTAATATGATGGGCTTATTGTACAGTGAGCAACCGACCCATTAGAATGACATTCATGCTTCAAACAGCTGGATTAGCCAGCTTAGCGCACAGAATCTCCTTTACGATATTCGGCAGTGATGTCGTCTAGCTTTTGTTTTAAATTGTCATCAAGTTTGACTTCTATTGCCTTAAGACTGTCAGCAAGTTGTTCTGGGCGACTAGCACCAATAATAGGAGCAGTAATAATCGGATTAGCCAAGACCCAAGCTATTGCTAGAGTAGTGAGTGACAATCCAGCTAAATCTGCTACTGTACGTAATTCCTCGACAGTCTTGAACTCGCGATCGTGCCAATAGCGTTCCTGATAATGTTCAGCCGCCGCACCCAAGGTGAAACGAGTTCCTTCGCTAGGACCTTGAGCAAGATTGTGTTTACCAGTGAGCAGACCTCCTGCTAGTGGATTGTAAGGAATAACACCAAGCCCTTCTTCTTGGGCTAAAGGCAAAAGTTCTCGCTCAATTTCACGGAACAACAAATTGTAGCGGGGCTGAATTGAGACAAAGCGAGTTAGATTGCGAACATCGGCGCGACCTAAAGCTCGGCTGAGGCGGTAAGCTAAGAAGTTGGAAACTCCTATATAGCGTGCTTTGCCAGAACGAACTATAATGTCTAGGGCTTCTAGAGTTTCATCCAAAGGGGTTGAGGCATCATCAGAGTGCAACTGATACAGATCTACATAATCGGTTTGCAGTCGTTTGAGGGAAGCATCGATCGCATCCAAAAGATGTTTGCGCGAAGCACCCCGATCCCAAGGTGCGGGACCAACTTTGCCGACAGCCTTGGTAGCTAGTATAAAATGTTCGCGTTTGCCTTTGAGCCAACGCCCAAGGATTTCTTCAGTGCGTCCTGCAGTGTCAATCCCACCGCCAAGGGGATAAACATCGGCTGTATCCAGAAAGTTAATACCAGCATCGGCAGCTGTGTCGAGGATGACTCTGGAAGTTTCCTCGTCAGTCTGCAATCCAAAGGTCATAGTGCCAAGAGTAAGGCGCGAAACAGTCAATCCAGTTTTACCGAGATTTGTAGTTGGTAAGGTCATAGCAATGTTGTTGATTGAAATTTCTTGCAGTATATAAAAAAGTTATGGAACCGCAGATGAACGCTGACGAACGCAGATAAATCTGTATTTCATTCAAGTGAAATACGATCACAAATTTAGTTATTAGTTAGGCTTGATTGGCTGCATCCTTGCATTTAGCGAACGCTTGGTTCCAATGAGCGGATGGTGCGTAAAACATAACGTATCACACAAATAGGGCTGAGGTGCGACGACTCTGTGAAACTAGCCATTGTTGCAACTTCGGATCGCTGTACACTTCATCGGCAATAACTTGACACATCCACGAAACGAGGTAGACCCCATTTCAGCAGCACGTTTAGATCGTTGCCACGATCTCGCGCTCCGTGCAGAAAAAGTACAAGAGGTGCTGGTTTACTAATATTGTCAGCAACCAACGAGAAAAGATAAGGCAATGAACTGTTGCTGTTGTCTTGAGAGCGTTTTTCCACTGGCATAGTCGTGTCTCCTAAAGTTTGGGAATTGGGAATTGGGCACTGGGCATTGTCCCTTTTGCTAACTAATTGCCACCGTTGCTGGTTGTTTCCACACTGCTTTGGCATACAGTGACTCTTCAAAGTCCGGCGCGATGTCACTGGTAATGCGTGCTTCATGCTTTTCCCAGTCGGTGAAGAATAAGTCGTGGCTGATGCGTGCTACTATTGCTGGCACGTCACGCCGGATACTAAGCACGTCACCGATAGGCAGACCGAAGCTCACAAAGCCAGCTGGGTTAAAGATATGGATATCCTTGAGGTAGGGAGCACTACCAGGTACTTTTTCTAGGTATTCGTGGGCAATACCGAGGTAGGGATGTGTCTCCAAATCGTCGTTGCGCTGGTCTAGTGGTGGCTCATAACGATCGCGCCAGAGGGCGATATGATGGGCAAAGTCGGCTAGTTCGGGACGTTTTGTCGGGTCAACAAAGTAACCAGTGCCTGCGATCGCAAAATCAAACTCGAAAACATCATCGTTCACCTGAGCGACAATGCGACCGTCCTTTTCTTGTGCCTTTCTCCAAGGTGCAGACAGATGCAGGTGAAAGTTAGAAAATGCGATCGCTCGCTCAATTGCATCAGGTGGTGGTGTGGAGCCTGCTTGACGAAAGCGCCAAGCTTGATACCAGCGAGCTGCATCTGGTAGTTGTGGATAGTTATAGTAAGCACCAGGGTAACCCCTCACCCGAATCACTGGTAGAGATGCGATGGTCGAGCGCCGTGCAAACAAGTGTACTGCTTTCGCTCCTGATTCCAGTGCCACTCCTGCCGCGTCAAAAGCTGAGGCTGCAGCACCTATAACAGCCACAGTTTTACCGCGTAGTGCGTCGAAGTCGATAGTATCAGCAGTGTGAGCATAGAGCGTGCGAGGCAAGTCAGCTAGTACATCTGGGATGTATGGGCCTCCAGTGCCTGCTACACCATTGGCGAAGATAATCTTACGAGTGATTTCCACCTGTGGGACGCCGTTGACCTCAAGGTGTAGGCGAAAGAAACCTTCAGCTGGCTCGATCCGCACCAATTTCGTCTGATATCGAACGGAGATGCCCAAGAATTGCCGATACCAGTTGAGGTACTCAGCCCACTTCACTCTTGGAATGCGATCGAGTGTGGCATATGCCTCAGCACCGTGCCGCGCTTCATACCAAGCTTGGAAAGATAGTTCGGGGATGCCTAGTTCATGACCGGGTAAGTTCTTTGGCGTGCGTAGTTTTTTCATCCGCGCTCGCGTGAGCCATACTCCAGCATGGGTTTCGTCCGGAGCAGAGTCAATTACGGTCACGCGACCAATGCCAGCACGTCGTAAAGCAAATGCAAATGTGCTGCCACTGCCACTACCACCTACGATAGTGACGTTGTGGTCTATACCTGGGCGATCGCTTACCCAGTTTTCTGGATCGGGACCGAGTAGGCGTAGTGCCTCGCGAGCACTGAAATCGATGTCAGTCGTTGCTGTCATGTTGCTCTCTAGGTGAAATGCTGTGCTTATATCCTTAGTTATTTAAGAAGGGAGAAGAATGTTTATGTTTTCTTTCTTACACAACACTTACAAAAAATGTGTGTTATTAAACCTAAATGTATGATACACGAATTATTCGTTAGTCATACATTAAATATTGCAAACTAGTTTGGAGTGATGAGATGATAGTTTGAAATGCTTGCTAGAACAACTTTACGTCAATCATTTTTGGATATTATTGCAAAAGATTTGTATTCAATTCCGAAGGCATAATGAACGGAATCAAATTCGCAGCAGCACAAGCCCACTTGTTAAGGCTTCATCCCACTGAGGTAATTTCTCTATTTCTGATACAGGAAGAGGGGGACTTATAGCTTTTGTAGAATGCTCGCTATGAGTCAAGAAAGATTGCTCTGGTTGGAGAGATAATTCCCAATATCCTACATCATGCCACTTACCAAATTTATACCCAACTCGGTGAAAGACTCCTACAGGTGAAAAACCAACAGCCTCATGTACAGCTATACTGGGTTGATTAGGTAAGGCAATTCCAGCAATAACGTTATAAAATCCTTGCAGTTGCAGTAACTGAAAAAGTGTAGTGTACAAGACTTTGGCAATTCCTTTTCGACGATAATTTACACCGACATACACTGATGATTCCACAGACCATTGGTAAGCCGCACGGGTACGATGAGGGTTAGCATAAGCGTAGCCTGCAACCTCACTATTGATTTCACAAACTAGCCAAGGCATCTGTTGTTGATAGCTCGCGATCCGCTTTTGAAACTCCGCTTCGCTGGGTGGTTCTAGCTCAAAGGAAATTATTGTTTCGCCACACAATTTGTTCACTTTCTAGGCTCACTCCATAGTCGCTTCTAGTAGCAAGTGGATCGTAAATCCAACCACAAAGAGCGTAGTTTGGTAGGAACCATTAGGCAGTTTACCCAAGCCTATTACAATGAAAGTGGGAAGTTGCTTTCCCCTTTCTAGTTTCATTGCAAACCTGTACCATTACTGGCTCAACCCTTTTGGGATAGGCTTTCCCCCGTGTGTACGGTCTTTCCTTCCTTTCGAGACAAGAACACGAGGTTAGTGTTATATCGTAATATTGCTTTTAGCCCAATGTTACGAGCCGCGTTCAGCCCAGAATGGCTGGTGTAACCATTTACGGTGCCTACGAATATGGCTCCTGATTGGTAGTTCAAAAAATCAAAAATAGTAACAGGGAAATTATCGGAACGCCATACTTTATTCCCCCAAGGGTCTAGCCTTGAAGTATCTTTGGGATTCACTCGTGTCGTCAAGATACTATAATCTTGATACGCAATAGAGCTAACTCGCTGATAAATTTTTGATTTTAACCAGTAGGCTCGTTTTTGGTTTGAACGACGAGAGTACTTACCACGAATCGGTTTTAAATTGCCCAGATGTTCAAATGCTATAATTGAACATCCCCAGGTTTTGGCAAATTCAACAATCCGTCTCGCGTATTCTCTACTTGCCTCAACCTCACGGTTGTGCAAGTTTTTCCAAACTGTTGACGCAAAACCCTTCTCAACAGTACCCGTCTGCTGCATTTTTTGAGCTATTCTTCCTAGTTGTTTCTTCCTACGCTTTGTGTGGCTTGTTTGTTTTATGAAGTGGCGTGCAACCTCAAACACTTTACCCTTAGCGTCAACTTCCAGGACGGAACATATAGCAATATGACGATCTAAATCCATGTCTACACCCAAGATCCTAAAGGAGTCTTGAGCCATAACTGTTTTAATTCCTCCAGTAGCTCTGACGTATTTTTCTAACGGGAAAACAATTGTTACTGCATTCCCTTTGACTATTACTGATGGAGAACCTTTTACCCAATCTGCACTAATTACTGGTGCAAGGTATTGAAATTTAATCCATTTCCATTGACCATTAACCAAGATTTTGAGCATGATGGAGTGCCCATCATCATTCTTACATACCCCAACATCAAAACTGGGAGAGAAGTTAAATACTCTTGGTTGTACTGGTGGTCTATGGTGCTTTTGTTTTTTAGGGCGATTTAGCCATTTTTGGTAGCTAGTGTTCCAAGATTCCCATGCACCAATAGCTTTTCTTATTGCACAACGACGAAGCTGTGCGGGAAAACTATTGAAAGGAAATGGGTATTGTGCATCATCCCCAATGGTCAATTTTTCATAATACCTCCACCCCCCATCTTCCTCTCTTGGCAGGTTAATACCTTCCGGATGGGTGTTAATTAGTGCAAAGTAAAAATGTACAACTTCATTAAAAGCTGTTTTGGTTTCGGTTAAATTGAATCCATTCCGTTCCAATTTACACTTGGCACTTTTAATTACGATCTTAAACCCTTTTTTCTTTTTCAGCACTAATTAATCACCTCCCGTAATTTATGTACTATATTATTAGTATAGCTATAATTTCTAAAATATGCAATTAGGTAAAGGAAAAAAAAGAGTAAAAAATCAGCCAGTTTTTTACGATGAGAAGAAAGAAAAACATATGGTAGGTTTAACTCCTACCGCATGGAAAAAGTTGCAGGCTATTGCCATTGATGCTGATTTGAGCGTCAGTGAGTGCTTGGAGCGGATTATTAGACAGATAGACAACGATTGACTACGTTCGAGTCCAATTTTTAGATATCTGGTGTTACGACACAGTTCGGACAAATTGATATTTTAGTCAATAATGCAGGATCGGCTCGTGCGGGGTCTTTCCTTGAACTGAGCGATGATGTATTTCTAGATGCTTGGAACTTAAAATTATTGGGCTATATTCGCCTAGTTAAAGCTGTTGTTCCTCACCAAAAAAATCGGCGGGATGGTCGGATTGTCAATATTATTGGCGGTGCAGGTCGGACACCACGTCCTAGTTTCCTTCCTGGCGGTACAACTAATGCTGCTTTGCTTAACTTCACACGAGGAATTTCTAAAGAGTTAGCTGAGTATAATATTCGGATTAATGCCATTTCGCCCGGAGCTACCGCTACCGAACGGGCTGAACGCTTAGCCAAACAAAACGCTCAAGCTCGTGGGATTACAGTTGAGCAGGCAAAAGCAGAAACTTTACAAGGAATTCCTCTCAAAAGAATCGCCCAACCAGAGGAAATCGCTGCATTAACACTCTTTTTAGTGTCTGACCTTGCTGCTTCAATTACAGGCGCTGAGATTCTTGTTGATGGTGGACACACTCCAGGAGTCTAAAGTGCAGTAATTTTTAATATCGGAAGATACTCTTGTGGAGCAGGACATGGTTGTGCTAAAGCACAAGAGTTGCTACTAAAGGAACCTTTGACCTTGTTGGGCATCTCGATCGTTCTTTTATCCTCCTTGTTCTTGTCATTACATAACGTTGCTGTGCGAGTTTTATTTTCAGAACATCTCGTACTGAGTTTATTTTTACTTGGTGGATACGTTAAACCAGATTTTCAGAATTCATTTTTGCTGATGTTTATGCGAATGCTACTGGTGGTTCCACTTATGGCTTCTGTAGCATTCAAACTCTATCCATCTGCTCTTCAAGAATTCCTAAGTTTGTTCAAGCGAGAACACTTGGACGTTATGCTCCAAGCCTCTGGCTGTGGAGTTCTCATGTTTGTATATATTGCTTTACTCTACATTGCGATTGGCTTGATTCCTACTGGAATTGCGATCGCACTTTTCTTTACCTATCCTGTCTTCACAGCACTACTGTCGTGGAAGTTTTTTGGCGATCGCCCCACACTCTTCCGTTGGCTAGTGATGAGTATTATTCTGGGGGGCGGTGTTCTCACTATTCCCCATTCTTCTACTAGCTACAGTAGTCATACCATTACGATTGGCATTTGTGCTAGTGTTGTATCTGGGATAGTCTATGCCTTCTATAATGTCATCGCCCAAAAATGTCTAGAAAAATTCCATCCCGTTCCCTTTACGTGGATTAGCTTTGCCTTAACTTTGCTGCTCTCTGGTATTAGTTTATTATTGTTTCCACCTACCATGACCCAACTTGACTGGACACCTATGTGGATTGGCAGTCTTTTTTCGGGTTTGACGAGCTTTATCGGACACTCTCTATACAATTTAGGGATTCGCAAGAGCGGCGCAAATACTGCTTCTATTATCGGCTCTAGTAGTCCAGCATTAACGGCTCTGGTTGCATGGGTAACAATTAGCGAAACTTTAAACATAGTTCAGAGTGTGGGGATTGGTATCGTTACATTGGGAATTGCTTTACTGAGTGGAGAAAGGTGGATTCAAAAGAGACACAAGACAACATAAAAGCAGAAAAAGCGATCGCTTTAGGTATTGCGACCGCTTCTTAAAATCCAGAGGAGATGAGAAACTTTGGTAATTACTGTTGGTGTAACAATTTAGTAGTCAAAATCGTTACCCAAACCGCCTGCACCAGGTGCAGTAGGAACAGCCTCCTTCGGTTCTGGCTTGTCAACTACAATTGCTTCAGTGGTCAATACCATACCTGCAATTGACGCTGCATTCTGCACAGCCGAACGGGTTACTTTGGCAGGATCAACAATCCCTGCTGCAAATAAATCCACAAACTCGCCAGTTGTTGCGTCGTAACCTACATTGAAATCTTTCTCTTTCACTCGCTCTGCAATTACCGCACCGTTTTGACCTGCATTTTCCGCAATCCGCTTTAAAGGAGCAGCCAATGCCCTAGATACAATTAACGCCCCTGTTAATTCTTCATTTACCAAGTTAGACCTAGCCCAGTCTTCTAACCCAGGAGCCAGATGTGCTAGTGTAGTACCGCCACCGGGAACAATACCTTCTTCAACAGCAGCTTTAGTAGCGTTAATGGCATCTTCAAGGCGGAGTTTGCGATCTTTGAGTTCGGTTTCGGTGGCAGCGCCCACCTTAACGACCGCAACCCCGCCTGCTAGCTTTGCCAAACGTTCTTGCAGTTTCTCTTTGTCATATGAAGACTCGGTTTCTTCGATTTGCCGACGGATTTGCTCCACCCGAGCTTTCACAGCTTGCTCGTTACCTTCAGCAACAATGGTGGTACTATCTTTGGTGATAGTGACTCGACGAGCTTTACCGAGTTGGTCAAGCTTGGTGGCATCCAACTTCAAACCAGCATCTTCTGTAATTAACTGTCCTCCTGTAAGAATGGCAATGTCTTCCAAAATCGCCTTACGACGATCTCCAAACCCAGGTGCTTTCACAGCAGCTACATTTAATACGCCACGTAGGCGATTAACTACTAAAGTTGCCAAAGCTTCTTTTTCAATGTCTTCGGCAATAATTACCAAGGGTTTGCCTTGACGCGCTACTTGCTCAAGAATGGGTACTAAATCTTGGACTAAAGCAATTTTCTTATCGGTTATCAGAAGGAAAGGTTCGTCTAGCACTGCTTCTAACCGCTCGGCATCCGTTGCAAAATAGGGAGAAATATATCCCTTGTCGAAGTTCAATCCTTCTGTGACTTCCAATTCGGTGGTAACTGACTTGCCTTCTTCTAGAGAAATTACTCCTTCACGACCAACCTTATCTAAGGCTTCCGCAATTAAAGCACCCACAACTTCATCATTTCCAGCAGAGATGGCAGCAACTTGAGCGATCGCCTTAGAGTCTTCAACGGGACGAGCGTGTTCTTTGATTTTATCCACTAAAAAAGCTGTGGCTTTGTCAATGCCACGCTTGAGTTGAATAGCGTTTGCACCAGCAGCAACATTTCGCAATCCTTCTTTGACAATGGCATGAGCCAAAACAGTTGCCGTTGTAGTGCCATCTCCGGCTGCATCATTTGTTTTGGAGGCAGCTTGACGGATTAAGGCCACGCCAGTGTTTTCAACATGATCTTCTAGTTCAATTTCTTTAGCTATGGTGACTCCATCATTAACAATTTGAGGAGCACCAAACTTTTTCTCCAAAACAACATTACGACCTTTAGGACCGAGAGTAACAGCTACTGCTTCAGCCAGAATGTCAATTCCTTTTTCCAATGCACGACGAGCATTTTCGTTGTAAATGATGCGCTTTGCCATATTTGTTGTTTGTCCTTTGTTGTATCAGTGACCAGTGACCAGTGACCAGTGACTATGAAACAATTGCAAGAATGTCCTTCTCGGATAACAGGACATATTCTTCCGTACCAAGCTTAATGTCGGTACCAGCATATTTGGAGTAGAGGACTCGATCCCCAACTGCAATATCAATTGCCTGATGAGTGCCATTATCATTAAGCTTGCCAGGACCCACTGCAACAATTTCACCCACTTGAGGCTTTTCTTTGGCACTATCAGGCAGAAGAATACCGCCTGTCGTTTTCTCTTCGGACTCACTAACCTTGATGAAGACTCGATCGCCTAGAGGCTTAACAGTGGATACGCTCAACGTTATGGATGGCATATACAATCCTCCAAACTCACAAAATAAGGTAGATTAACAGCAAGCAAATTTAAAGGTTGCTGGTAGTTGAGGCTTAAAATCCAGTAAGTCTATCGGGATACTGAACTTTTTCATATCAAGTATGATGTCATATAGTTTTGTAAAAATCAAGCGGTTTAGAAAAAGAACTAGCAGTTGCCAATAGCAACTGCCACATTTTCAGTAAAATCTTGTCCAATGCTTTCTAGAAAAGCTAATCAGGATAAAAAACTACCGTCCGTAATTCAATACTCTGACGTGGTGCAGCATCTGGAGGGCTTGTGGGGTCGTCAAATCCTGTATGAGCAGCAAACCTCGCTCTTCCATCCTCTGCGGAGTCAAAACACTTAATAAATAGCGCTTCGTCTGGTTGCATTTGGGGGAAGTAGAACCATTTGTGTGACGGGTTATAGGTGATTGAGTAGGTTTTTGATTTTGATGGGATAATAAGAACAAGTAATGCACCCAAAATTGACCCGATAAGAGTCAAGACTATCAGCAATGGTAACCGTCTAGCATCGATCGCGTTTTTACCAATAAAAGGTAGTGTTCCACCAATACTCATCAAGGTTAATGCCAGCATATTAGTTGCAATGGCGATACGCGGCTCAACTCCAAACTCAAGCATGACTGGTACGGTAATGAGAGAAGTGCTACCAGCAATGACGCTAATAATGCTAGCTAGCAAGAAAATTCCAGCAAGAATTAGTATTGAGTAAACACTCATAAAATAGGAGGATTTAATTGTTATCAATCAATATTTTGAAAGTATTTTTGCTGTTTATCAAGTGTTTTAAAACTGAAGTTTAATTTACCTACTTAATAAGTAAAAAAAGAATTTTATTGGTAACAACTAAGTTGGTAAAGAAAGATACTGAAACTAAATAACTGCTTTTTTTATTTGTCTATTTTTATACTTAATTTGCTCTCTTACCCTGTCTTAACAGGCATACCAAAATTACGGAAGAACCTAAGTAAGATGTCAAAGGTACTCCCAGAATTGCGTCAAGCTCTCTATAAATTTATTTACAGAAAGATTTTTCTTTTCTGAAGAGTTGTATGATAGACATAAAATACGATAAAATTATAGACAAACAGGAATATGCAGGCTAACAAGTGTTGGTGATTGTCAACAAAACCCGATAAATATGTAGTATAATAAACAAAATTATTTTTACCACGAGTGTTTAATTAAAGCATTAGTGCCTGAGGAGATGTCATATAGGATTTTGTTAGTAGCAAAAGTCTGCTACTCAAAAATAGTCGTCATACACTCTATTAAGCACCGTGATTGATTCTAATGTCCTGATAGCACATCCTTCAACCACCACGATCGCGATCGTCGGCGCAGGCTTTAGTGGTTCTTTAGTAGCGGCTCACCTGTTAAAAACTGCCAACAGACCCCTGCTGATCGAGCTGATTGAGCGCAGTCACGAAATTGGCAAGGGAGTTGCCTACAGCACCGACACCACCAGCCATTTGCTCAATGTATCCGCAGGCAAGATGAGTGCCTTTCCCGACGATCCCGGTCATCTGCTGCGCTGGCTGCAGTATAACCGCAGCGAGTTGGCAGCATTCCTACCCAATGACTTGAACGCCAGCAGCTTCATTCCCCGTCAGCTCTACGGGCTTTATATCCAATCTATTCTGGAGGAAGCTGAAGCCACGGCTTCGAGTAACGTTCGGCTGGAGCGCGTCATCGATGAAGTGGTAGCAGTGGAGCCACAAGCCAAACAAGCAATCGTCTCCTTGCGGAGCAGCCGTACTTTCGTGGCAGATAAAATTGTGCTGGCAGTAGGAAATGCGCCCACTCCTCCCCCAGTGTCTCAACCTCCAGCATCACAGCAGAACGATCGCACCAACAACTCCTACCTGCGCCATGCCTGGTCAGCCGATGCGTTAGCAGAGCTTGAGAGTAACGCGCCTGTATTGCTAATTGGCACTGGACTGACTATGGTGGATATGGTGGTGGCACTTCACGAGCGCAACCATCGGGGCAAAATTAATGCCGTGTCTCGCAGGGGGTTATTTCCGCTGCCGCATCAATCGACAAAACCCTACCCCGCCTTTTTAACCCCAGACACCGCACCCAAAACAATTCGGGGCTTGCTGCGGTGCATTCGCAGTGAGGTGCAGACGGCAGAGGCACAGGGGTACGACTGGCGATCAGTGATTGATTCCCTGCGTCCCATCACCCAGCAACTCTGGCAACAACTGCCCCGCGTGGAGCAGCAGCGTTTTTTGCGCCATGCCACCCCCTATTGGGATGTACATCGGCATCGAATTGCCCCCGAAATTGGCAAGGTTATCCAGGCAATGCTGGACTCAGGGCAATTAACTATTACCTCCGGACGCATTCAGGACTATCAAACGGCATCTGACGGGGTAGCAGTGACAGTTCGCCGACGCCAAACGACAACGAATTGGGTCTTGCAGGTTAGCCGTGTGGTGAATTGCACCGGGGTACACGCAGATTATCAGCGATCGCCCCAACCCCTGATTGCCAATTTACGTGACCAAGGGTTGATCCGCCCCAACGACATTGGCTTGGGGTTGGATACTGCCGCTGATGGTGCCGTATTCGATGCTCGGGACAACCGTTCAACCCTACTCTATACCTTGGGTACGCCGCGCAAAGGCAATTTGTTTGAAACGATCGCCGTCCCAGAACTGCGCGAGCAGGCACAGGCACTAGCGGTAACTTTGTTGCAGTCACTCCCAGTGCGGGTGCGTCCCGTTTCACCCTTTTCTCGCACCATTAAACAAGACAGCAACGCTCCTCGACCAACCATCCCCCAGTCAACGCTGTTGTTTCGCCAATTCTTTGACCCGGAATCGAGCACCTACACCTATCTGATTGCGGACAGTCAAACGAAAGAAGCGGTGCTGGTTGATACAGTATTGGAGCAGGTTGACCGTGATTTACAAGTGCTGGATGACTTGGGGTTGACCCTGCGCTACTGTTTGGAAACTCACATCCATGCCGATCATATCACCGGGGCAGGTAAACTGAGACAGCAAACGGGTTGTCAGGTAATGGTGCCCCTCAATAGTACTGCTCGGTCTGCGGATCGCTCCCTTGTCGATCGCGAAACCTTAATTGTGGGGACGGTAAAGATTGAGGCGATCGCCACACCAGGGCACACCGATAGCCATCTGGCTTATTTAGTCAACAACACTCATCTGTTAACGGGGGATGCCTTATTAATTCGGGGCTGTGGACGCACAGACTTCCAATCGGGCGATGCGGGCATTCTGTACGATACGGTGACGCAACAGTTATTTACTCTCCCAGAAGAAACCCTAGTTTATCCCGCCCATGACTACAAAGGGCGCAACGTTTCCACAATTGGCGAAGAAAAACGCCTCAATCCCCGATTTAGCGTTCGAGGAGCGACTCGGAACGAGTATCGTAGCCGCGATCAATTTATCACAATCATGAGCCATCTAGGTTTGAGCTATCCCAAAAAGATGAACGAAGCCGTACCCGCCAATGAATACTGTGGCGATTTCATGCCAGAAGCAAGTCTGAGCAATGGCAAGAGTTCGGCGGATGCAGATCGTGAAAAAGTAGAACTGACGCTATCGACGAATACTGAAATCTATGAGGACTACTTTGCTATGTACATTTAGGAGTACAAGGCAAAGGCATTGCCGAGATTTTCCTTTGCCAGTTATATTTGAATCTGCTCTCTAAAACTTACTCAAACCTACTTACTCTCAAAATTCAATAAGTTTGATGTTCAGTTCCTAAGCAGAACTGATTAACCCTAGTTTAGGGGTATTTAAACTATAGTTCTCCAGGGTTGGATCGCCAGCGTAAAACGTAGGATTCTAAAGCACGAATGCCCCAATCGAGGAAAACGCTTAAGGATGCCAATACCACCAGTATTGCCCAAGCTTTATCAACATTCAAAGTTCCTTGTGCTGCCATCAAGAGATAGCCTAACCCCTGAGTTGAACCGATATACTCAGCTACAAGCGCCCCTACTAACCCCCCTTCCGCACCCTAAGTGTCACATACAAAAAAACACAAAGAAAATAGTACAAAATAACTAAAGAAAAAGTAGAGTGCAATCAAATAGTTAAGAATTAATAGCATTAAGAACAAAGAGAAGTAGAGATATATTCCCATTCTCAATGGAAATTCAATCCTGTTGAAGATTGAGTTACGAAAATAAAAGAAATAGAAAAATTTGAGTTTTCTCAGAAGAAATATAGAAGAATGGAGACAGAATGGTGAAGGAGAATTCTGTTGTTATGTTTAATATTGAAGAGATGTCTATACAGAATATAGACCATTTGGGGATAGTAGCAGGAATAGTAGACGCCATTGGATTAGTAGAAATTCTCAATGATGTATTGGGAAAAGAAGAAGATGAAAAGGTAAGTGCAGGTCATGTTGTGAAAGCCATGATTTTAAATGGATTAGGATTTGTTTCGCAACCTTTATATATGTTTCCCAAATTTTTTGAATCAATCCCTTGTGAACATTTAATAGGTGAGGGAGTCAAAGCCGAATATTTAAATGATGATAAGCTCGGCAGAGTCATGGATAAAATGTTTCTCAAAGGATTAGAAACAATATTTTTAGCAATTAGCTTAAATGTTGTCAAGAAGTTTAAAATACAGACAACAACATCACACTTAGATTCATCATCAATCCACGTACATGGAGAATATAAAATACCTTTACCAGAGGTCATATTTGAAAATTTCAAAATTGAAGACGAATCTGACCAAGAAGAATCACAGTTAAAATCCAAACAGGCGATAAATATCACCTATGGATATTCTCGTGACCATAGACCAGATTTAAAACAGTTTTTAATAGAATTAATATGTACGGGGGATGCAGATATACCATTGTTTTTTAAAACAGCATCTGGAAATAGAGTAGATTCTTCATACTTTGGAGAAATAGCTGTTGAGTATAAAAAGCAAATCCAATTAGATAGTTTAATAGTGGCAGATTGTGCTTTATATTCATCCGCAAATCTTCAACTCATGTCAGAACTGAAATGGTTATGTAGAGTGCCGTTGAGCCTAAAATCAGCACAATCATTAGTCTCAACACTACCAGAATCAAAATTCATTGAAAGCGAATTAAAAGGATATTCGTTTGTAGCTACTGAAAGTGATTATGGCGGAATAAAACAGAGATGGTTAATTGTACAAAGCCAAGAAAGAAGAGAAGTAGATTTACGTAAGCTCTCACAAAAAATTCTGAAAGCTGAAGAAAAAGCTCGGAGCGAATTGAAGAAGTTAGCTGCCGAAAAATTTGCTTGTGAAGCGGATGCGGTTAAAGCATTATCAAAACTTTCCCAAAAGTTCAAATATCATCAAATTGAGAAACATCAAGTGACTGTAATAACACCAAAAGCACAAGGAGCAGAAATTCCATCAGATGTTTATCAAATATCCGCAACAATTACGAAGGATGAAAATCAAATTCATCAAGATTCTCTAAGTGCTGGAAGATTTATCATTGCGACAAATGTTTTAGAATCAAGTCAGCTTGGCAATAGTACCATGATTTACCATTATAAAGCACAACAGTCGTGTGAGCGAGGATTTGCATTTCTCAAAGACCCATTATTTTTTGCCAATAGTGTTTATCTTAAAAGACCCGAAAGAATTGAAGCATTGGCAATGATTATGGGTTTATGCTTATTAGTTTATAAGTTAGCACAGCGACAAATACGACTAGCTTTATATGAGTCAGGATTAACTGTTAAGAATCAGTTAGGCAAATCCATAGATAATCCTACTTTAAAGTGGCTCTTCCAATGTTTTCAATCAATTCACCTTGTTACCTTTCATCAGGACAGACAAATTTCTAACTGGAATCAAGAAAGAGACTTAATTTTGAAGTTATTACCCTCTTATTGCCACCGTTATTATCGATTAGTCACATAATTACTTCTCTTTGCTTTTCTTAATTTATGACTTCTCCACTTCCGAGCTATTTTTTCTTCTATACAATAGCTCTAAATCATCATATCTAATATTTTTTTTCTCAGGCTTATCTATCAGTAATATCATTAATTAATTTCAATAATCATAGAAATTTATTTATAAAAGACGCTCAAAAAACTATGGCTTTCTTATTGCTAACAATTGAGAATGACTTAGACGTGTTAAATTGCAGTTTTGATGCTTGCTCACCTAGTTTTTTTGAAATAAAAGTATAATTAAATTCTTTATTTGGCTATTTAATCCAGTAATTACCGATTGTGACAGTCCGGGTGCGGAATGGGGGCTACTAAAGCCATACCTAAACTTGTGCGAATCCCCGCAATTACCCAACTGAGAACTGAAGACAGTATAACCATATGCAACATCTGCCATCGATTGGCACCCATCACCTGAAAAGCAGAAACTAATTCGCGATCGATGTTCTGGAGTCCTTGATAAGTTGTAAAAAAGATGGGGAAAAAAGCTGCCAAAGCTGCTAGCAAGACTTTGGAGAGTAATCCAATACCAAACCAAATAATGAGAAAGGGCGCTTGTCATTCTTATTAAGTTTTAAATAGTGCGAATCCTCAATTTTGCTGTTGTAATACCTGTGTAGTTAACTCTGACCACATCTCACGCTGGATTTTCTGAAATTTTGGATCGGTACGAATCGTGAGCGCGGAACGTTCTGTTGGCAAATCAATCTTAAATTTCTTCACAATTCTGCCGGGACGAGCACTTAGTAAAAAGACTCGTTGAGAAAGTGCGATCGCTTCATCAAGGTCGTGAGTTACTAGAACAAAGGTGCATCCCGTATCGCGCCATAATCGGAGTAATTCATCCTGTAACAGAGCGCGTGTTTGAGCATCAAGACTACTGAGAGGTTCGTCAAGTAACACAACATCGGGTTCATAAATGAGCGTCCGAATTAGCAACACGCGCTGCTGCATCCCACCTGACAGTTCTTTAGGAAAGTTGTGTTCAAAACCGTACAAGCCATATTTTGCCAACAGTACCAAAGCTTTTTTCCGTCCTTCAGTTCGGGGTACACCACGAATTTCTAGAGGAGCAGTGACGTTATCTACCACGATGTGCCAAGGCAACAAGGTTTGCTTTTGGAACAGGTAACCAATTTCTTTGATACCACTAGTATTGAAAGTGCCTTCTATATGCGCACTAGGACTAACTAACCCTGCGATCGCATTAAGTAACGTGCTCTTTCCGCAGCCACTTGATCCAATAAGTGTGACAAATTCACCAGCATTTATGGTCAAGCTAATATCTTGTAATGCTTCAATTCGCTTATTCTGACTCCAATAAGAAATGGAGAGATGTTGGGTAGCAATTATAGGAGTTGACATAATTAATATTATTCTCCTTAAGCACGACGACCTGAATATGTGTCAAAGACTCCTTGAGAATATGGAACTAATTTTTTAATAATTCCTGTATCTAAGAATACTCGCTGGTCTGCAAGATATGCTGTTTGACTAATGGAGGCATTCTTGGGAACCGATCGCTTGAGTTCGGTGCAAAGACCTGTGATAATAGCATCTAAATTGGCATTATCAAAACGTTTTCCAACCACCTTAAGGATTTGTTCGGGTGAGGTTTGATGCATATATGTGAAAGTGCGATTTGCCACTACGACCAATCTCTTAACTGCATCAGGCTTCTGGAAAGTGATGATCACCCCGATTGGGCGATCCCACGTTCGCATCGATTTATGCATCGCTCATCAAAACTTGACAATTCGGTTATCGACAATCTGCTTGAAGGTGGCATCGGGAGCGATGAGTCCCCACTTCACCATCCAGTTATAGGTGCGGCGAAAATCGACCTCAGAGTACGGTGCTGGGTCTGCGTAGCGCAACCGATTGCGATGGAAGTCCGAAGGTTCGAGATGCACAATATCTTCGGATACGTCATCGATCAGGTACTTCACGTACCGGAGCGGGTCGTCCTGTAGATCCTTTACTGCTCGACGGATCGCTCTATATGATCGCCGCAAATGTTTCCTCATCCAGTTCGGGACTGCCGATTTCCAGACCCACGTAGTGCGCCTCGGCGATGATCTTGTAGCCGAGCTTTTCTGCCACCGTAATCCACGGCTCCATAACCGCAACCGCATTGACGAGACCGTCACGCAGTGCCACGAAGCGGTTGAAGCGCTTGCCTTCACCGCCGCCATCAATATGCACCACTTCGATCTCTTCCTTGGAGAGGAAACCTTCAAGGATTTGGATAGCGATGTAGTGGGAACCGTGGTGAAAGTTCACGCCAACTGGCACGTTTGCCAAGTCTTGCGGGATGTTATACGGTGAGTCGGGTCGCACGACGATTGCTTGGCTTGCAATAGCAGCACGTTTGGCAACGACTTGACCGCCACAAGATCTGTCATACGTGCGCCGTACTTGTCCCCACTCGCAAGCACGGTAGAGGATGCTCTCGCCTTGCTCAAATAGCGAATGACTGCCGAAAGAGCTTACCTGCCGATGATCGTCAATCAGCGAGATCTCAGGCGTGCGGTTGTTAGAGTTACGCTTGACGAACTCAATCTCAATTCCCTCGTCGGCGAAGTAGCCCCGATCGCGAGCCACGTAGTACGGCAGCGAGAACACTGTCCCACCGATCTCATTCCTGACCTTCTTGAGTTTAAGTGTTGCGTTACTCACTGTCTATCTCCTTACTAAAAGGATGAATATTTATAAGTAAAATTAATATTACGGTTTTTCTATGTATTTAGTCAAGTTTTTAAAATTGTCAATGCAGATAAATGCTTCTTCTAGCTTTTTGACGCAGGTATATGTTGAAGGTGCAGACAGATGGACTGCTTTACTTAAACAAAAATTCAACTTTTAAGCTTTAGTAATCAACTTTACCAGCAATGTTAAAGCATCTGTGATTCAATAATGCCAAAAGCAATAATTGTAAGCAGAGATTTTAACAATGGAACATCGCTCAGGGAGCCTCAAAGGATTTAGAGGACTGAAACTCTATTACCAAAGCTGGCATCCACTCGGTAATTCTTGTGCAATAGTACTGATTATACATGGATTAGGAAGTCATAGTGGTTTGTTTAGCAACGTAGTTGAGCATCTCGTCGGATCTGGATACGCTGTCTATGGGTTGGATTTGCGTGGACATGGACGCTCACAAGGTCAACGAGGACATATCAATACGTGGTCTGAGTTTCGAGAAGATCTTAAAGCCTTCTTGAAATTGATTGAGGTACAACATCCAGGATGCCCACGCTTTCTCTTAGGTCACAGTCTGGGAGGAGCCATCGTTTTAGACTATGTACTACGCTTTCCAACCGCAGTACAGGGTGCGATCGCAATGGCTCCACCTTTGGGACGGGTTGGTGTTTCGCCGGTCAAGTTGACCTTGGGGCGCACACTCTCACAGGTGATGCCACGCTTTGCACTCAATACTGGTTTTGCTGGCGCTACAGTTTCACGCGATCAGAACGTGCTAGCGACTTTCACTCAAGATCGACTCATGCATTCTTGGGGAAGCGCACGTCTGGCGACAGAGTTTTTAAGCGCGATCGCTTGGATTCAATCCCATGCAAATGATTTAGCTGTACCAATATTGATTCTTCATGGTGGAGCCGATCGAGTCGCTCTTCCCGAAGGCAGTCGTGTTTTCTTTGAAAAGATTAGCTTTCCAGATAAAGAGCGTTACGAATATCCTCAAAGCCGTCATGCCATTCATCGGGATCTCGATTATCAGGAAATGTTAGCTGACTTGGAAGATTGGCTAGCACGGCATGTTAAAGGAAGAACTTTACTCCCGTTCAGACGGCGAGCAGTGTCAGATGAATACATGCTCGGATAACGAAACCAAACTCCACAAATTGAACAACCCTGTCTTGCCTATGCCTAACGGCACGCTACGCGAACGGCTGAAGACAGGGATTCTGTATTAGTGAGCGTGTTCAATGCGCTCCTATTGCCTTGGCAGCAAGCTGCTGTACTTTTACGTTTTTTTGAGATTTAGAGCGTTTCCACAAATAAACCCTGTCTAAAAACTGGCAGCAATTTATGGTAATGTTATCTAGGCTAATTTCAATTTTTGAAGCAATTTTTTTGAGAATATTACAAGCGCCGTTTGCGTCAGCTGAGATAGAATGCTTTTTACCAGTGATATACATTCCCCTAGTTATTCTTTTACCACTAGCCTTCCAACTTTCGGGTCTTTCACCAAATACGTGAAGGTCATCGTTGTCGAAAAATGAGGAGCGAGAAGTGTAACTCTCCTCAGTCTCATGAAAAATAATTCCGTGAAAATTGCATAATTGTTTGAGTCGTTCTTTAAGTTTACCTGTAGGGATGCCAGCAAAACTTTGATTGTTTTGGCGACCCATCTCCATGTTTTGAGACTGCCCTTTATTCCAACCAAATACAATGTTACCAATCCTTTTTGATAGGCAATAGTTAATTATGTATCTAGCCGCTTTATTGGTAGCGTCATGCATTTGTCGATTGCGCTTACCAGTTAATCTATCTAAGTGACTGTTCCAAAATCCCTCTGATTTCCCTTCCTTATAGTTAGCAACTTGCTTGTGATAAAATTGATTCAAACTTTTCAGTTGTTTGCCATCAATAATAAATCCTTTTTCGCCAGTATTTGGCAAACAAGTCAGCCAATTATTTACACCGTGGTCAATACCTAACGCTAATTCCTTATTGAGTTCTGGTTTAATGCTAGTAGAAACTTTATACACAAAAATTGCGTATATGTCTCCATTTTGTGGTGAGATAGTGACTTCAACTATATCCTGAGAATTTTTGATATTGGTTGGATATGGCATCCAAATATAATCGATTTGGTGCATATCTTCGCCATATAGTTTCTTGATATCCCATCCCAAGGGAAATCCTAATAATGGACATGCATTTTCGTCATATTTCTTTTTTAAGGCTTGTTCGGGATAAGTTATTTCATGCATCCCTCCTTTTTTTCTGTAACTTGGTAATTTAGGGCGCAAAGGATTCTCGCCTGCGTAAAAAGCCTGTAGGCTTTCTTGATAAGCATAAAAGTTTTCTGCTATTTTGTGCATTACACTTTGACCTGCTTGTGAATGTAAAACAGCGTAATGCACGTTTTCTTTTAGTTCGATCTGTAATTCGTTCTTAACCATCTCTAAGTTAAAGTTTGACCGACCAAACCAAATAACTGATTGGCGCAAAGCGTAAATTGCACAATTCGCTAATTTATTAGCTTGTTCCAATAAGAATAAAAGAAGCTGCTTTTCCATTGAAGGTAGAGACAACCTTACTTTTTGCGCTCCATATTCTACAGGCAAGTGCTAAACTCCCATATTTAAATTAAACTACATTTAGTATATCACAGCTTAATGTTTATGCGTAAAGGCTCACACGCTATTTTTAACATTCAGTTACACATAGTTTTTGTTACTAAGTACCGTCACAAGATTATTAATGAGGCAATGCTAGCATCTATCCGCAACACACTGACCAGAGTTTGCGAAAAAAATAAGTGTATGCTCAAAGAATTTAATGGTGAATCAGACCACGTTCACCTGCTATTGGATCTTCACCCTGACAATAATCTCTCCTCTCTCATCGGTTCTATGAAATCTGCTTCGAGTCGTATTGTCAGGAGTGAGTTCAAAGAAATTATCGATAAATATTACTGGAAAGACAAATTTTGGAGCGACTCCTATTGTGCCGTTTCCGGTGGCGGCGCTCCATTAGAAATAGTCAAGCAATACATCCAGTCTCAAGATAAGCCAAAAAGCTAATTGGGAAAATATCAACGTTCCCCTGTGGGAACAGTTGATATTTTCCCCACGTAATTCCCCATCTTCTTAAGGTGGGGAATTACGGTGTTTTTGTTAAAAATCCCCTATTACCGCCGCAGGTAGTGGGGAGAATTAAGATTTGTCAATGCAATTTTCAAAAAAGAATGACTACTACTCAGGCTGCATCAGTGAGGAACGCAGGTGCAATCTAAGAAGGCGTAGCCAAGATAACCAAACTTTAGCAGGTTGGTCAAAGAATGTAAAAATATCGCCAAAGCCTACGTTAGTTTTTTGATGGTGAAGCCAATGTTGTTCGGGAGTTGTGATGAACAGAATCTGACACAAAAAATTCACTGGCTTCGGAGTTTGCCAACCGATGACGCTAGTATGTCTCCACCAAACATGAAACTGACCAAAAAGTATTCCAAAAACTACGCCGACGGGAGAAAAAGACCATAAAACTAATGCCACCAATATATACGGTAAAGCACCCAGAAAACCATCTAAAAGAATCTGGTAATTGAACATCAGGATAGCGTAGTGACGGAATTCTTTCTTTGCAGAGTGGTGTGTTTTTAGGTGGAGGCTACCAAAAACATGTTCGGGTACGTGGTAGCAGAAGGTAGAAAAAAAGTCCCCAAAAAACAGTAACAGCCAAGCCAAAGCCAAAGCCTTAAACATTTTTACTCCTCTTTGGAGAGAAAGCTATTAAGCATATTGTTGACGAATACTAGCAATGCCCTAAGATTGGGTGGGGTTTATATGGTTCCTCAAGTAACTTGCGTTCTTCTTCTTCGAGCAACCATTCTCGCCATTGGCGCGAGCCATATGTCATAATACCAAGGGATAGACGGGATACTTTTAGTCCGGTTTTACCTAGATTAACATATTTCATAAATTATACTTTCGCCTGAAGTTGTTTTTCAAACAATTCCTTAACTTTGAGCCAAGCATCAGCAGCAGATAAAGCATTGTAGCTACCACGATGATTACAGAAAAAACCGTGTTCTCCAGGATAGCGGAAGACTTGGTGAGGAATCTGATATTTCTCTAACTCTGCTTCAATTTGCTGTGTTTGTTCTAGGGGAATTCCTGCATCCTCAGTGCCAAAGAAAGCGTAAATAGTACCCTTGATATCTGGGGTACGGGTAATAGTAGGCGCACCACCACCGGGGGTTGAGTTTACGATCCCGCCACCGTAGAAGGAAGCTGTAGCTTTAATTTCAGGTAGTGTTGCTGCTAAATATACAATATGTCCTCCAAAGCAGAAACCAATAGAACCGATCGCATCACCATTCACATTTGGCAGAGTTTTGAGATAGGCAATTGTTGCTTGAATATCACTTAATATTTCATTGGCTTTGGTTTGTTCTTTATATTTTCTGCCAATCTGGATGTCTTCAGGGGTGTATCCACTCTCAAAACCAGGAGCAATCCGCTGAAAGATTGCAGGTGCGATCGCTACATACCCCTGTTTAGCTAATCTCTGTGTCACTTCCCGAATGTGAATATTCACCCCAAAAATTTCCTGAATCACAATTACTGCTGGAAAAGTTCCTTGACGAAGAGGTTCTGCCAGGTAAGCATCTATTTGTAAATCGCCATTAGGGATTTTGATCTGATTGGTGCGAACTTCTGTATCTATTGCCTTATTCTTAGTTTGTTGCTCTAAGAATTGTTTTAGGTGAGGTTGATCTAATTTCAGATTAATTTCTTTAGCTTTAGCAGTAATTTTCTCTGGTGTCAAACCGTCTTGAATTGAAGTAGCAATTAAAGCAACAGCACTTGCCCTAGCTCCGGCAGCACAGTGGATTAAAATTGGTTTGGGTAAATCCTCGATTTCTCGAATTGCTTTATCTACCAATTCCTGATTTGGTTCGGAAGGATTTAATGGAATGTTGGTATAATCAAGTCCTGCAGCTAGTGCCTGTTCCTGTTCGTCAGCTTGAAAGCCAGTTTCTTGAGGGGAACGCAGGTTGACTATAGATTTAAACCCTTCTTTTGCTGCCTGTTCTAATTCTTCAGGGGTAATTTGTCCTGCTGCACTAAACTGTTCGCTTACTTTTTTGATGTCTGTCATAACAAACTACCTTCAGGATAACTTGACCGTTGTTTCCGACACTTCTTATAACCGAAGACCTACCTGTTTCATCAGAGGTAGGATGCGATCGCCAAAAAATTCTAGGTCTTTTTTAAAATCAAAAAAGCTCAATTGCAACCCGTCAACACCAGCTTTTTTTAACTGTATAAACTGCTCGACCACTTGCTCTGGCGTACCGATAACTTCGATATTACCACCAATCGCCCTCCGTTTCGGTGCATCTATACCCCGACGACCTTTCCAGGCGTGCGCGTCGCTATCAAATCGACTAAAACCTAAAGGCGCATCTGAATCAGCATGGGCGACTATAGCATCGTGATATGCCCAGGTTTCGCGCTCCGTTTCCCGACTAATTACCATGGGGTTAAGAAGTGTTCTGACTTCACGTCCAATATCGCGTGCTGCCTGCTTCACTCTTTCAGTATGTGCGGGCAGCAATTCGATAGCGCTCATGAAGTCCGAACCACCCGGACTAGTGATGAATACAATATCAGAATAGCGTGCGGCAAAGGAAATACCAGCGTCTGAACCTGTAGCATTGACTAACACTGGACGACCGTATTTTGGTTTAGGTGTAACGAAGGCGCTACAAAGTTTCCACGAAGATTTACCCTCAAAGGAGAAATTCTCGTCGTCGTTCCACAGGCGTTGTAACACTTCGATGAATTCGGCTGCAAGTTCATAACGGCGATCGTGTTCAATGCGTGTCCAACCAAACATCTCGTGTTCAACAGCACGGTGTCCAGTCACGACATTGATACCCCATCGACCTCCTGATATATGGTCTACAGTTGCACCATACTTAGCTAAGTGCAATGGATGAATTGGTCCGTACAATACATGGATAGTGGAGATCAGCATAATCTTTTGTGTCACGCTCGTTAGTGCAGCTGTGGTAACAAAAGAGTCCAGTGCTTGACCGTTGAATACGCCCCCATAGCCACCTTTAGGTAACCACTGTGAAAGTGCAAACACTAGATCGAAACCCAGTGCCTCAGCGTCTAGCACAAGAGCTTTGTTGTATTCAAAACTCCAGTCAGTAGTGCGTGGTAATGTAGAAGCACTCCAACCGCCTGCTTGGATTGGTAAAAATAACCCCAGCAATATAGGTTGCTTCAATGCTTGAGAAAGGGGGCTGAAGTCAAAGTCTGTTGGAGTCGCAAAGCGATCCCAACCGACAATTGAACCAGGGTGATGGTTGAGGATCATCGTTCAGATTGTCTGTATAGATAATCAGGTATAAAATTGTATCTGATTGAAAAAAGAATGGAACAGATAGTTTAGTTGAGATGAAGTTTAAGTACAGCTTTCTCAATCCAAAATCCAAAATCTAAAATCCAAAATCTAAAGTGATATTCCTCAATCTCCATCAATTCAACAAATCTGGTTGCTCGCGAGTAATTTCATCCCACAAATACTGGAATCCACGCCAACCAGCTTCGTGAGAACCATTACGTTTTTGAATCCCCAAGGCGATGTCATGGTCAATCAGAATGGGTTTTCCTACAGATTCTGCTAGCAATTGGGATTGGGCTGTATCTTCTAAACGGATGAACCACCAAGCAGCTTCGTCTACACTGTGTCCTACAGTTAATAACCCATGATTGCGGAGGATTGCAGCTTTGCGATCGCCCAATGCTTGAGCAATGCGTTTTCCTTCGCTCGTTTCTAACACAATGCCTTTGAAATCATCAAATAAAGCGTGATCTTGATAGAAAGCAGCAGAATCTTGGGTAATGGGGTCAAGCAATCGACCGAGTGATGACCAAGTTTTCCCATAGAAGGAATGAGCATGAGCCGCAGCGATGACATCTGGACGGGCTTCGTGGATTTGTGAGTGAATAGCAAAAGCTGCTTGATTTAATAAACCATCACCTCGAACAACGTCACCTTGAGGATTCACCAAAATCAAGTCTGAAACACGAATGCGACTGAAATGAACTCCAAAGGGGTTGACCCAAAAATGATCGGTGAGTTCGGGATCGCGGGCTGTGATATGTCCTGCTAGTCCTTGGGCAAAACCGAACTTAGCAAAAACTCGCAAAGCTGCTGCTAAACGTTCTTGGCGATGACGACGCTCTGCTTCCACAGAGGTAAAGGTTGGTGGCTTAACAAGACTACCATTACGGACGAAAGTCTGTACCATAATTTGTTACCTCGCTTTATTGGGAATGCCAGAAAATACGAATAATTTTTGCTCTTTGGGTGCAGGTAAATTTTCCCCAAGGTAACGATTAATACCTATGCCCATATCTCCTGTGGCAGTAAGTTTGAACTTGACTTCTTCAAATTGAAATGCCTGCAAAAATTTCCGCACGTCATCGGAATAGGGAATACCGTTAGAGTGTCCGCGAGTCCAGATGACAAAAGCACCTTGTTTACTCAGAAAACTCAAGTTGTCTAGCAAGCGTTTGAGTTCAACTTCATCAGCAAGATTGCCGAAGACACCACATACGATCGCAACGTCTGCTGGTACTGCCCCTACATAGTTAGCAGAGATCGTCGCATCACCATTGATAAATTCAATTTGCTTTGCCAGACCCAATGATTCTATAGTTGTTTTCCCACGTTCAACTAAATTCGGGTTTAGCTCAACGAGTCTTGCATAGACATCTTGGGCGCGAGGATGATTGGCTAGGGTTCCTAGCAAATCCCGTCCATCACCAGCGCACACACTAACTACACGGATTCTTCCTGGTGGAGATGCATCCAAGCTATAGGATATGTATTCCCGCACGATTTCCAAGCGCTGTTGCAGCTTTGGTTCGGTATTATAGAGATCGTGCCATTCTAACCAGTCTTTTGGCATAAGGGGTGTTTCTCATTTCTTGCAAACTGTAGCTACGTAGAGTGACAAGCACGCTGTCAATCAAGTAAACTACGATAAGTTTATCGACTAATAGTAGTTTATGCTGGATAAACAGTATCATAAAGACTCTTCCAAAATCAAGTCTGCTGGCAATACTAAATGAAAATCCAATCTATTAAGAACTCAACTATGAGGGTTAGAGAATGGATGCTTCTCTTCATTCTGTCTTTATTATGGGGTGGTTCTTACTTTTTTATTAAGATTGTTCTCGTGGAACTCCAACCGTTTACGGTAGTATTAGGTCGCGTTAGCTTTGCGGCGATCGCTCTAATTTGCTTTGTTTACCTTAGCGGACAGCAAATGCCTGTTTCACCTCGAATTTGGAGAGCGTTTTTTGTTATGGGTGCTCTCAATAATCTGATCCCGTTTAGTCTTATTGTCTGGGGACAGACGCAGATCGACAGCAGCCTGACTGGGATTCTCAATGCCACAACCCCATTGTTTACAGTGGTGCTTGCACATCTACTAACTCATGACGAACGGTTGTCACTCAATCGCTTGTTCGGTGTTCTATTCGGATTATGTGGTGTATTTTTATTAATTGGACTAGAAGTCCTACATGGATTGAACTTACAAAGTCTGGGGCAGTTTGCTATTCTTGGTGCTAGTTTTTGCTATAGCTATGCTGGTATTTACGGAGGACGTTTCAAGGAATTGTCACCCGTCGTGACTTCAGCAGGAATGCTTACTAGCTCGACAGTGATGATATTGCCGCTAGCTCTTATGTTAGATAAACCTTGGACATTAAGACCAAGTGCTATTACTTGGGGTGGGTTATTGGTACTAGGTCTATTTGGTAGCGCGATCGCTAACTTAATTTATTTCCGCATACTTGCTGTTGCAGGTGCGACTAACGTCTCGTTGGTAAGCTTTTTGATTCCAATTACTGCGCTCTTACTCGGTGTATTTGTCCTCGGCGAAAGGTTGGATTGGAATACTTTTGCGGGTATGGCACTCATTTTTACAGGATTAGTTGCCATTGACGGACGGCTTTTGAGATTACCATAAAAACTATTAGCATGACTAAATACCAACAATACACAAACGATTAAACATTCATTTTTAACTTCCAAGGAATCTACGTGTTAGAACTTTATAGCTACTATCGTTGAACGCACCCCATCTAACCTTGCGGTATAGATGAGGATTCATTCGCTACGCAGCCCGTTCGCGAAGCGTGCGCTCCGCGCATAGACTACGCAACGTACCCAGAATAATCGGCGTCCTCGATGTGTCGTCAGAACTTTGGCTGTCGAACACTCTAGAATAATTGTCATCACCCATAATTACTGCATACCAATAACGAGCAGCTATATTATATGAGGCGTTCAGATCGGAGTGGTACTTTTTCCCCGTTTTGAACCGACACAGGGAATAATTTGTTTGATCTCTCTTAACTTTTCCACTGCCATCGTAAGCGTATGCACTCGTATATTTTGGGTTGATGAAAACAATTTTTCCACCCAATTCTGTCCACCGATTTGTCACTATCTCAACAATTTTTCGGTGACACCAGAGATGGAACTTTTGTTTTTGTAAGGTTCCCTTCTTCCCCGCTTTCGCCTTCCATCCCTCCAGATTCTCAAATACGATGACTTTGACATTGTGAAATTTAGCAAACTCCACAATACCTCTTGCCACTGTTTTAGAGATTTGTAAATTGATGTGGGAAGATTTGCGGTAATGTCCTTTACAAAAACCGAGTGGTAAATCTGACTTTGTCATGTTCTTAGTCTGTCTGGACTTGCGAGCAATCATCATCCGTCGTTTGTTGCGGCGGTCTATGTCTCTAGCTGAATTGATAAACTTTCTAGCTTTTACAGTACCGTCACGACCAACGATAGATGCTGTTGCAGCGTTGTTAATACCCATATCAACACTGCAAACAAAGTCAGATTCGTCAAGGTAAACAGTCTTTACCTCGACAGGCATAGATAGTTGACATGTATGTTTATTGACCACCAATGAAGGTGATTTTATTTTGTTACCATCAACTAGATGACGGTTTAAACCATGTTTCTTAACTGGAATGCAATTAATCCATACCCAATCAGTTCCATTCCAAACTTTTAGATCAATTAATTGATAATTATTCCGATACTTGACCTGTTGACCTTTGTACAACGCTGGATAAGTGTTGCACATTGCTGTCAGTGAGGGTGGCAATGCTAGTCGATGTTTTCTGTCTCCAGACTGCCATTGACTGTATCGAGTCTGAAAACTAGACACGATTCCGATAGCGTCGGCTACAGCAGCGCGTCTCAAGTACGAAGGAAACTTTTGGAATGATGGATATTTTTTGATTACACTCTGAAAATATTTGTGCCTAGGATCGGGATTGTCTGCGGTTTTATGAATCATCTTTTCTACCGCGTTAATCCTTTCCTTAGATGTCAAGTCAACAAGATTTATCCATTGAGCATTAACGATAATAACCAAAGGATTTAAGAATTTACGATATTCGTCAATAGTTAAAATCATTAAACTTTTTTGTTCGGGGGTTGCTTTTAAATCCCAAACATCAGTCCGAATCAGTACAGCTGATTTTTTCTTAGATTTACTTTGGTTTCGTCGTTTACTCATTGGGTTGTCTTCGACCTTGACATATGTTTATAATAACGTTGAGAATTCAAAGTGTCAAGTATGTCAAAAGCCAAATTAGAAACAGACAGAAGATGGAGACAAAGAAATCCGGAGAAAGTTAGAGCGTACACAGCTAAGTATGCAGAGGGTAAAACGAAGGTAAGCGTAACTCTTGATAATTGGATAGCAGAAGAAATCGCCAAAATAAAACCCCCAGAGCAACCGCTAGGGGGCTGGATTAGAGAACGCTTAGAGAAATGGGCGGAGGTCAGTAAAACAAAAACCTCTCGCAATTCGGACGATATATTTTAATCGTTGCTGCGCTTTTGTATTGGATTTCATTTCATTGTCCCCTCAAAAACGGGCAACCTTAATATCTAGATTTTTAGTCTATGGCACAGATTGTAACCCAATAAAGGTTGCCCGTTTTTGTACGTGTCAGACCCAAACCCCTTACCCCACCCAAAATGTAAATATTTTCAAGTATTTTTGGGTGGGGACTGCGGTAAATCATTTTTGTTCAACAGCTTCATATAGCGAACCAATCCGTTGCAAGGCAGGGTATCGGCGAGCCTCTGCCGCCAGCACATCTGGGGCGTAGGCGTTCAGCCAAAACTGTTGCACTAGATCGGGGTCGCACGACAGGACAACAATCGGACCCTTCGTCACCCGCCGCATCTGGTGCAGTCCGGCGTCCAGATCGCTCCCTTGATGCACAGTGAATGTCGCCATGCAGGCGTCAAAGTGGCTGTCCGGGAATGGCAGCTTTTCAGCGACAGCATCGATCGCAACACTTAGATGAGCGGGTCGCTGTGTTCGCATTGACGCGGAAGGCTCAACAGCGGTCACCTTGCGATCCAAAGGTTCATAGGAGCCTGCGCCAGCGCCGACATTCATCACTGTTCGTGCTGTGCCGAGTGCAGCATGGATGAACGCAGCTATCCGTGGCTCTGGCTGACGGTATATGGAATAATCTTTCCCAATTGTGCCGTAGTTTGCATCACCGACACTGCCATCATCTTTTCTTCCTGCCATGTGTTCTACATCTCTTGGGAAGGTAAGCTACAGCAATTTATTTTCCACAATGGTTATTATTGCTGCTTCACCGTTTGTATTGTACGAATTTCATTTACAATGATTTTCAGAACTTCCTTTCTTTCCATCATTCCTTCATATTTCTAGCCAGTTATATTATTTCTTTTACTTAAGTGTAATCGTCACCTACCTTCACAATCAGCTTGCCAAAGTTCTCACCTTGCAGCAAACCAATAAAAGCACGCGGAGCATTTTCCAATCCCACAACCACATCTTCTTTATACTTGAGTTTCCCTGACTTTAACCAATTGGAAACATCACTCAAGAACTCATTCTGACGGTGTTGGTAGTCCCGGACTAGGAAACCTTTAATTACAGCGCGGTTGATTAGCAGTGGTCTTAAATTAGGACCAGGGGGAGGAGACACCGCATTATATTCTGAAATCAAACCCACAAGCGGAATCCTTGCTCCCAAGTTGATTTGATGTAACACAGTTTCTAAAATTGCACCTGCGGTATTATCAAAATAGACATCAATGCCATTAGGTGCAGCTTCCTGAAGTGCAGCATTAAGTTCTTGCTTTTTACGGTTAATAGCAGCATCAAAACCTAATTCTTTCACTACAAAATCGCGCTTCTCATCACTACCCACAATACCAATAACTCGACTACCTTTGATTTTGGCAATTTGACCTGCCACCGAACCTACAGCACCCGAAGCAGCAGAAATCACAACGGTTTCACCTACTTTTGGTTGTCCAATATCTAAAAGTGCAAAATACGCGGTCATTCCAGGCATTCCCAGTACACCGAGCGCATATGATATAGGAGCTTGGGTGGGATCGAGTTTACGAAGTAACTCCGCTTTGGACACACCAAAAGTTTGCCAACCATTATAATCAAGCACAATATCTCTGGCTTGAAAGTGGGGATGATTTGATTTCACCACTTGACTGACTGTACCACTGACGATCGCAGAGTTAAGTTCTACATTCGTTGTATAAGATTTACTGGCACCGATCCGACCACGCATATAGGGATCGAGAGATAGATAAATTGTGCGTGTTAAAATTTCGCCATCTCCTGGTTCGGGAATTGATGTTTCAACAAGTGCAAAATCACTTTCGGTTGGTTCACCAACTGGGCGACTTTTAAGTAAGATTTGTTTGTTAATTAAATCAGACATAATATTCTTTCTTTGCCCATCTTTTGCATTGAAATACAACGATAAGAGACTATCTTGCTTTTTGCTTGTAACTGTGCCAATATCAATAATACTATATTTTAATCAACTTACCGTGTATTTTATATTTGGTCTGACTTACAACTCTTTAGAGTCCTAGTAAGAACGAAAATCGTAGTCAGTTGAGTTGGTATGAATGATTTGAAAGATACGTTTCTCACTCTTCTATAATTTTGACGTTACGATCGCCTGCCCTCATCCCTACTTTTCTTAGCACGTCTAAGTACATTGACAAAGTAAATTCAATGAGAATTATCGCCCATGACTTCTATTAAACGTCGTCACATACTAACTTTGAGCCTTTCAACAGTTGCTTCATTCGCTTATAAGTCCTTCGCTTCCACACATGAAGCAACATCCAATGCACTAGACCTAGCTCAAGCAAATCCAGGCTCAACCAACACAGGCAAAAATGCGTCAAAATTGCGTCTCGGCTTTCAGCCGCCTTACGTGACAGTGTTTGCGATGCGAGAGCAAAAACTATTGGAGAAGGCTTTTGAGGGACAACCAACTAGTTTTGAATACCGCAGATTGCTGTCGCTTAAACCAGTTACCGAAGCATTAGCAGCCGGAGCATTGGATCTGGGTTTAGGTGGCACACCAATCCCTGCGCTCGCAGCAGGTTTGCCGATTCGTATTATTGCCCTTATTGAGCGCAGCCCTAAAACCCATGCCTTACTAGTTCGACCTGACTCGCCCATCAAAAATATCAAGGATTTGAAGGACAAGAAAATAGGGACACCTACTGGACGAAGTCATTTATTGGTAGTGCGAGTACTAGAAAGTATTGGATTAAAAGATACTGATGTAAAGTGGGTTCAGTTAGAAAAAGATGTAGGTCGTGCAGCATTGCTATCAGGTGCAATCGATGTTTGGGCAACCTGGGACCCTTTTTATGCCAGCGTACAAGTCGCGAAAGAGGCAATTGCGATCGTAGACGGGACTCAATATGTTTTGAACTATGTGGCGCTGTTTGGACGCACAGAATACATAGAACAGAACCCAGATACTGTGCGACGGTTTCTCAAAGCTTATCAACAAGCAGTAAACTGGGTCAAACAAAACCGTCAGAAAGCAGTAGAGATTTTAGTTAGAGAAAATAAACTTGCGCCGGAAGCTGCTGCTTTAACGCTCTCGCGTCGTAACATACTGTTGCAGCCTCCTAATCAAGAGTATCGCACCGACCTTGCAAACCAGGCAAAACTACTGGTTCGTTTAGGACTTATCAAACAGGAGCCAGATTGGAGTCAGGTGATTGATACAAAATTTGCTGCATCTATTAGAACATGAACTTCTTTTATACTTACGTGTTTTGCCTGGTGTTCACTTCATATTCCGTAGATATCAATAGAGTGAAGAGTTGCCTTCAGAATGACAATTTATACCTTAATTCAGCAACGCCGAATTTTTATAAGTTATATGCTTGTGCCACTGATTTAATTGCCACAAGTTAATCAACTGAACGTAAACTGCGGTTTCCAGTCAAAAAAGATACGTAAGACTGAACTTTCTTTTGGAATGAACTGATGATAGAGTGTTCTTTATAAAATCTCATAGCTGTATCGGTTTACCGAAGTTTATAGAGAAGGCAGAAATTTATGAGTAAGGTATTGAGCCTATAGCCTTGTAAAATCATACAAAATAGTCTAAAAACTACTGCTATGTCTAGCTTTTAGCCATTTTGAAAAAATGGTGATACACTAAAAAGCTTGAATATACGGTTGACAGGAGATGGGAACTAATTAAAACAGTTAGAACTCAAATACCAACTTTTGACCCATTGTTGGTAAAACAACCTACATTCCGCAGGTCTCTCATGTAAGTAAATAATATTTTTGGCAAGGGGCACTCCTGAACTGGAGAATCCAACGTCGTTCATCTGTAAGATTGGCAATTTGTTTAACTCCTGCGATCGTTACCAAATGAATCGACATAAAACATTGAAAAACCCAACGCATGGTCGGGGTGGCAGTGGGCTTTTGTCTGTCCGCTGCATTTGATCTGTTATGCCATGCGTGCGTCATGCACTTGGCATCACTTCGCGTGGCGCTAGGAAACCAAGGACAATTGCCACCAATATCAATGCTGGAACGTCGCCGAAGAGGTGTCCACGTTCCGCAAACAGTATTTTAAATGTCAAGTCATTCACGGGAAAATCCCACAACTAAGTATGAAAATAATTTCCCATGCCCAATGCCCTATTTTCTAGCTAGTGTTCTATAGATAAATTAGTGTTTTCTCCAAAGACTATTCGTTTCTAAATTTTACTATGAGGCTAATGGTGTGGTTGGTCAAGACGAAATTGTTGGGGATTTTTCAGAATAAATGTATTATTTTCTTTGACTAAATCACCCGTACACAAAACTGGTAAGCGTTCTGTATATGCTTTAATTGCGAGGATATATTCATGGTTGGCAAGTTTGATGTAGACTGGACGCAATTTATCAACAATTACGCTAAATAATGTAATATCACCGCTTATTGTGCCACCATTGGGAGACGTAATTTGCGTTACTAATCCTTGAATAGTGATATTAGGATAATTGGTAATGATTTCACCAATTATTTCCAATTGTGAGCAATTTTCAACAGTTGCAAGAATATCTATTGCTTCACTAATGCGTGTAACATAATCACCCAAGTTTTGACTATTGGGTAGTAAAATTTCAAATTCACCTCGTGGCTGTTCTTGTTTTAACCAAATTGTGGCATCATCTAGAAATGGACGATCTAAATACCATCCAGTTGATTGCAGGTAATTGGTTAATTGTTTTAGTTCGATATTTTTGAAAATCTCTGCATCTCGGACGATAACTTTCATGGTTTGTCTCCTTTGCTAATATTTAGCATAATTGATTGGAGAGCGATCGCTGTAAATTGGTTCGTTCTAAATATAGTAACTGTAATATTTGTAGTATTTGTTGTTGGTAGCATTCCCCGTAAGGATAGCCAATACCCGCAGTGTCTTAAACATCGAACTATTCCCTCCCCCCCTTTTGCGGCAATTCCCCAGTCCACGCTGTCATCATCTACAAATGGTTTATAGAGAGAATATCCTGCAACACTCGTTAATGCTTGCAAGTAGGTATTACTAAATTGTTCTTTGTGCTGGTTAATATCCACGTTTCTCTTTTTTGTGATACTGATTATTGCTATTTTTTACTTTTAATTACATAGTAGAATTTGCTGAGACTAAAGCGGATATTTCCTGTTTCTTTTCTATTCAACTACTTTTGAGCTTCTTGAACAACTTGTTGCATTGTCGAAACGACTTCTTTATAATGAAAAAAGTTTGATGGGACTGGTTGATGGATATGTGGAGCAACCAGGTGGAAAAGCAAGAGCTTTGACACAGGAACAACAACAGCAACTAAGTAAGTCGGCGTAAAAAAACCAAACTATGTTAAGATAAGTAAATACGTAGAAAGCATCTATTTAGGTAACTTGTATATGGGCGCTCGTTTAAGGGTATTCCTTAGTCGAGAGCAAGATAGCAGCCTACTAAACCTTAGAACAGCAGATGTGCCACAGAAGGTTAAAGACCGAGCAGAGGTAATCCGATTGAATGCACATGGCTGGTATGTAGAAAAAATCGCGGCTCACTTTAATTGGAGTGAGCAAACAGTGAGAGATGTTTTACATAAATGGCAGAGGTTTGGTTTAGAAGGGCTTTGGGAATTACCAGGTCGAGGGGTAAAACCAAAGTTGAAAGAGGACGATATTACATTTTTGGAAGAATGCCTTAGAAATGAACCACGCACGTACAACAGCCGCCAATTGACCGAAAAATTAGAACGCGATCGCTCAATTAAACTGAGTCCCGACAGATTAAGACGGGTACTCAAAAAAAGGGGGTCATATGGAAACAAGAAGTTATAATATTAATCAAATTTACTTATTGGACTTTGGGCAATAATGCAAAATGCTAGCGTAGCAAGTTTACTAGAGCAAGGACACAACCAACTCGATCGGGGAGAGTACCAAGCAGCTTTACAGATTTTTCAGCAAGCAGATGCACAGGAACAGCAAAACCCCCAAGTAAGTTATGGGTTGGGTCTAACTTTTTATCGTCAGGAACAATACCACAAGTCCATTGGATCCCTGAACCAAGCTTTGAGAATTAAGCCAAACTACATTTTGGCGCTAGTATGGCGAGGATTGGCTAGCCAAAAAATTGACCAAGCGCAGCAAGCACAAGCAGATTTTGAGCGAGCGATCGCACTTATCCCCCAAGATTCAGAAGACTGGCGAAGTAGAGGAATTGCATTAGATAAATTACAACGCTATGAGGAAGCGATCGCATCTTACGACCAAGCACTCGAAATTCAACCAGACAACGATTCGGCTTGGTACAACCGGGGACGTGCGCTGGGGGCTTTGGGACGCTACGAAAAAGCTGTTGCATCTTTCGACAAAGCCATTGAATTTAAACCAGACAACGATTCGGCTTGGTACATCCGGGGGAATGCGCTGGGGTCTTTGGGACGCTACGAAGAAGCTGTAGCATCTTTCGACAAAGCCATTGAATTTAAACCAGATTTCTATTCGGCTTGGAACAACCGGGGGATTGCGCTGGTGGCTTTGGAACGCTACGAAGAAGCTGTTGCATCTTTCGACAAAGCCATTGAATTTAAACCAGACAACGATTCGGCTTGGTACATCCGGGGGAATGCGCTGGGGTCTTTGGGACACTACGAAGAAGCTGTTGCATCTTTCGACAAAGCCATTGAATTTAAACCAGACAACGATTCGGCTTGGTACATCCGGGGGAATGCGCTGGGGTCTTTGGGACACTACGAAGAAGCTGTTGCATCTTTCGACAAAGCCATTGAATTTAAACCAGACAACGATTCGGCTTGGTACATCCGGGGGAATGCGCTGGGGTCTTTGGGACGCTACGAAGAAGCTGTTGCATCTTTCGACAAAGCCATTGAATTTAAACCAGACAACGATTCGGCTTGGAACAACCGGGGGATTGTGCTATGCGATTACTTGCAACGGTATGAAGAGGCACTCACCAGTTTTGACAAAGCCATAGAATTTAGATCCGACGACGATTCGGCTTGGGGCAACCGGGGCATTGCACTGAAGAACTTGGGACGCTACGAAGAAGCTGTTGCATCTTTCGACAAAGCCATTGAATTTAAACCAGACAACGATTCGGCTTGGAACAACCGGGGGATTGTGCTATGCGATTACTTGCAACGGTATGAAGAGGCACTCACCAGTTTTGACAAAGCCATAGAATTTAGATCCGACGACGATTCGGCTTGGGGCAACCGGGGCGTTGCGCTGGTGGCATTGAAACGTTACAAAGAAGCTGTAGTATCTTTTGACAAAGCACTCAATATTAAACCTAACGACGATTCGGCTTGGTACAAGCGGGGGCTTGCGCTGGGGTTTTTGGAACGCCACGAAGAAGCTGTTGCATCTTTTGACAAAGCACTCAATATTAAACCAGACGACGATTCGGCTTGGTACAACCGGGGGATTGCGCTGGTGGCTTTGGGACGCTACGAAGAAGCTGTTGCATCTTTCGACAAAGCCATTGAATTTAAACCAGACAACGAGTCGGCTTGGTACAACCGGGGGATTGTGCTGGTGGCTTTGGGACACTACGAACAAGCTGTTGCATCTTTCGACAAAGCCATTGAATTTAAACCAGACAACGATTCGGCTTGGTACAACCGGGGGATTGCGCTGGTGGCTTTGGAACGCTACGAAGAAGCTGTTGCATCTTTCGACAAAGCCATTGAATTTAAACCAGACAACGATTCGGCTTGGAACAACCGAGGGAATGAGCTGTGGTCTTTGGGACACTACGAACAAGCTGTTGCATCTTTCGACAAAGCCATTGAATTTAAACCAGACAACGATTCGGCTTGGTACAACCGGGGGATTGCGCTGGGGTCTTTGGGACGCTACGAAGAAGCTGTTGCATCTTTCGACAAAGCCATTGAATTTAAACCAGACAACGATTCGGCTTGGTACAACCGGGGGATTGCGCTGGTGGCTTTGGAACGCTACGAAGAAGCTGTTGCATCTTTCGACAAAGCCATTGAATTTAAACCAGACAACGATTCGGCTTGGTACATCCGGGGGAATGCGCTGGGGTCTTTGGGACGCTACGAAGAAGCTGTTGCATCTTTCGACAAAGCCATTGAATTTAAACCAGACAACGATTCGGCTTGGTACAACCGGGGGATTGCGCTGGTGGCTTTGGGACGCTACGAAGAAGCTGTTGCATCTTTCGACAAAGCCATTGAATTTAAACCAGACAACGATTCGGCTTGGTACAACCGGGGGATTGTGCTATGGGCTTTGGGACGCTACGAAGAAGCTGTTGCATCTTTCGACAAAGCCATTGAATTTAAACTACACAACGATGAGGCTTGGTACAACCGGGGGATTGCGCTGGTGGCTTTGGGAAGCTACGAAGAAGCTGTTGCATCTTTTGACCAAGCACTCAATATTAAACCAGACGACGATTCGGCTTGGTACATCCGAGGGAATGAGCTGTGGTCTTTGGGACACTACGAACAAGCTGTTGCATCTTTCGACAAAGCCATTGAATTTAAACCAGACAACGATTCGGCTTGGTACATCCGGGGGAATGCGCTGGTGGCTTTGGAACGCTACGAAGAAGCTGTTGCATCTTTCGACAAAGCCATTGAATTTAAACCAGACAACGATTCGGCTTGGTACAACCGGGGGATTGCGCTGGTGGCTTTGGAACGCTACGAAGAAGCTGTTGCATCTTTCGACAAAGCCATTGAATTTAAACCAGACAACGATTCGGCTTGGTACATCCGGGGGAATGCGCTGGGGTCTTTGGGACGCTACGAAGAAGCTGTTGCATCTTTCGACAAAGCCATTGAATTTAAACCAGACAACGATTCGGCTTGGTACAACCGGGGGATTGCGCTGGTGGCTTTGGGACGCTACGAAGAAGCTGTAGCATCTTTCGACAAAGCCATTGAATTTAAACTACACAACGATTCGGCTTGGTACAACCGGGGGAATGCGCTGGAGTTTTTGGGACGCTACGAAGAAGCTGTAGCATCTTTCGACAAAGCCATTGAATTTAAACTACACAACGATGAGGCTTGGTACAACCGGGGAATTGCGCTGCTGTATTTGAAACGCTACGAAGAAGCTGTTGCATCTTGCGACCAAGCAATCAATATTAAACCAGATTTCTATTTGGCTTGGTTCATCCGGGGGATTTTGCTGAATATTTTGAAACGCTACGAACAAGCTGTTGCATCTTTCGACAAAGCCATTAAATTTAAACCAAACAACGATTCGGCTTGGTACATCCAGGGGATTATGCTGCTGGCTTTGGGACGCTACGAAGAAGTGGTTGCATCTTTCGACCAAGCACTCAATACTAAACTAGACGACCACCATTTGAATTGGAGCATACGGGGAACTGCGCTGGTGGCTTTGGGACGCTACGAAGAAGCGCTTACATCTTTCGAACAAGCACTCAATATTAAACCAAATGACCATTTGGGTTGGAATAACCGGGGAATTATGCTGGAGATTTTGGGACGCTACGAACAAGCTGTTGCATCTTTCGACAGAGCCATTGAATTTAAACCAGACAACGATGAGGCTTGGTACAACCGGGGCACTGCACTGAGTAATTTAAAACGCTACGAAGAAGCGATCTCATCCTACGACAAAGCCATTGAATTCAAACGAGATTTTGATTCGGCTTGGTACAACCGGGGCACTGCACTGAAGAACTTGGGACGCTACGAAGAAGCGATCGCATCCTACGACAAAGCCATTGAATTGAAACCAGATAAGCATGAAGCTTTGGTTAACAAAGGAAATGTACTCGTTAAGTTAAAGCGAGATACAGAAGCCATTAAATTTTATGATCGCGCTCTTAACTGTATAGATCCTCAGTGGTGGGAAGCTTGGAAAAAGAATCAGGGTTTAGCAAACATATCTGCTCTAGATAAGGAAGCTGCTGTAAAAACTTCGAGAGATATACTAACACCTGATGATCGAGGAGGTAGCAGCAAATTGCATCTTGAAACCTTGAAACAGTTGCAAGATTACATGATGCAACTACCAATTCTTTTCTCAGATTTGTCTGAAGCAAAAAAAAGTTATGAAGAAGCCCTTGAATTCCTGACGTTTGATAAGTTTCCGGAGCAAAACTTGCAATTTTTACAAGAATTGCTGAAAGTATATTTATCGAAGACCCCTGAAGAATTCCAGAAAAAGTTGGAGACAGGAACTCAGCAGTTAGAAAAATTGTTGAGAAAATCCAAATCAGAGCGAGACAGAATAACCCTAGACAGCAAATTCGCGGCTTTTAATCAAATGCGGGTAGATATCCTTGCACAGTCACAAGTTCGAGAGAACCAGATAAAAGCTTTAGTAACAGCAGAGGTACGCAAGAATACTTGCCTTGCTTGGCTGAAGGAAGGTTCAATTTATGAAGCGCCTACCGGGGGGTTTGAGTATAAACAGGCAGAAGAACTACTTAATCCCAAAACTGCGGCAATTTACTGGCATCTCAGCCCTATTGGTATCACTACTTTCATTATCAAACATGATGAACCCCTAAAAATCCTGCTACCACAATTATCAAGCGAATTACAACAGAGAGGTTATAGCCCTTATTTTGATCAGCTTCAGCGTTTTGAAAACTGGATACAGCAATGGAAAAAGTCTTATCAGAATTACTGTAATTCTGACACAGATAAAGAAACGACTCCTTGGCGGGAAAATATGAAATCTATGTTGGAAACTCTTGGTAAAATTCTAGAAATTAAGCGTATTGTTCAAGAAAATCTCCAAGATGTTGATAACTTGATTCTCATTCCCCACCGGGAATTACACTTATTACCCCTAGATTACCTATTTAAGGATACAAATTTTATCATTACTTACTTACCAAGTTTTCAGATTGGCTTGCAGTTGTTGGAATTGACATCAAACAGCGAAAATACCGATAGCCAAAAACTTCTGAATATAGAAATGTCTTTAAATAAATTGTTATTTACAAAAATTCAATCTGATGCTCTTTACCACCTATATCCAAAGTATGGTAAATTGCCAAAGTCGTGTGTAACAAAAACTGACTTGATCGAAGCTTTAGGAGAGTATGAAGGTTACTTTCACTTTACAGGACATGGCTATCACATTTTAGAAAACCCGATAGAATCAGCTTTGGTGTTAGCAGACACAGAGAAATTGACTTTGGGTGACATTTTTGAGTGTCCAGAATTAGACTTACGAAAGTATCAACTAATTTGTCTTTCTGCTTGCGAAACTGGGATCACTAGCCAGGAATTCAGCAAAGAGAGGATAATCGATGAATATGTTGGTTTAGTAAGTGGGTTTCTTGCTAAGGGAGCAAACTACGTTGTTAGTACTCTGTGGAGAGTCGATGAATGTTCCACTGCTTTACTCATAATTAAATTTTACCAGTTACTCAAGCAAAGACAAACCCCTACCATAGCACTGAGACAAGCAAAACATTGGCTACGTCAGTTAACTTATAAAGATTTAGCTAAATGGTATAGTGACTTAGCCAAGGAATTGAATGAACCCCAATCGGGAGCGTGTCTGAAAACAGAAGTGGACAAAATTGAAGATGACATAAAGAAAAAGATGAAGGAATCTACCGAACTTCCCTATGCTCATCCTTACTATTGGGCTGGCTTTATTTTAACTGGTAAACCAAGTACAAAAGGGTAAAAGGAGTCAGTTCGTTGGAAAGCCAGCGCTTTTTACCTATTTTAGATGTTAGCTTTATTTCCTTTACCCCCGATTCCATCCTATGTTTAACTCACTACAAACAGTCACCCTCCGCGCCTTTTTAATAGCTTTGGTAGAATTAGATTCTCGCTTACCAACAGCTTTACAGTACGAAATCAATAAAGTTGCTGAAATGCTTGCAAACGCAAAGGATGATGCTCTTAACCGCTTGATAGAATTGGCAGAAAACGACTGTCTTAAGGAGTCTTACCATAATGCGCGAATGAATATTCAGACGCAATATAAAAGTCCAGAACTCAACAAATACGATAAACCCAGTGAGCAGAATCAACCTACAATACCCACAGAACATATTGCGAATATTGCGATCGCAATTTTTAAAGCTCCTGATTCCAGCGCAGAAGCTAAGAAGCACAAGTCAGAAATTCTCCCAAAAAATTCTTAATGTGTAAAATAAAGTATCCCACCCTAGACTTATTCATTTATAATCGTGCAGATGATTCGAGCAATGAGCAAGATTATTGGTTAAAACTGTCAGAACAACTTAAACAAAAAGGATTTTCAATTAAACCCAACCACGAAGATCGACAACGCCTTGATTTCTGGAAAAGTTCAACCGCTGTTGATGGTTCTTACAGTCTAGCAAATTTTGACGATACTAACTGCCTACGCTATAGCTGTTCTGTGGATCGGCAAGTTGAATTATCTGGTATTGAGCATACGTTAACTCAAATCAAAGATTTAGCCCTTCTCCCAAAAATTGGCAATTTAGCACCTGGAAGACTTTCAGAAAATGACTACTTAGGGCAAACTTGGATGATATCAGGCTGGACAGTCCCAGCTAATAACCCAATTCTTGAAGTAAACGCTCATCAAGCTTACAAAGCCTTAATTCCACAAGGACATCAATATCAAAATTTAGGAGAACTTTTAGGCGCTACAGTCTATGAAATGTGGCGTGGTGAAGGGTGTTGGGACAAAATTGAAAAAGACAGTCATGTAATAGTAGTTTTCTATCCTGATGAAGATAAATTTAAAGAAGCTAGTAAATCTTATAACACATGGAAATACTTGTTTTACTGTAGACATAAAATCCTTTGGGCTTATGAACAGGGACGGGAACTAAAATTAAGGCTATTAGAGCAATATAAGCATAGTTTAATAGACGAGAAGAGTTTAGAAAGTTTATCAAACAAAGAATTGCAAGATCTAAAAAGAGAATTGCAAAAAAATATTAAGACTGTATTTGATTCCATCCAAAATATAAATCTCCTGAAAATTCAACAGCACACAGTAGAAGTTAATGAGCACAACTACGAAAAACAGCGTCAAGCGATTTTTCCAAACATGAAATTTTTGGAAGACTTTAGCAATACAGTTAAAGATAAATATCAGGTACAATTAAAACAAGATTATGACACTCTAAATTCAGCAGTAGCAATATTAGAAAACTTAACGGCTACAATTCGCGGAATGGTGGAGATAGAGCAAGCACAGCTGGATAAAGAGCAAGCACAGCGCGATCGCAACATCGAGACTAGTATTCCTATTCTAGGTATTGGACTAGCAACAAGCCAAATTGCATCCTCTGTCATTGTCGCTCAACAAACCCCACCTAAAGATATTCCTTTCTACCAAACACAAGCTTTTTGGTACAGTATTGGCACAGGTGCGATCGCCAGCCTTGTTTTCTGGATTATTCTAACCAAAATCCTACCCCGGCTTTGTCATAAATTCAGCCGCGTCAAACTAGGGATTTTTAGAAAATAAGAGCTATCCTTTAGTCACATCTTTCTTAACAAAAGAGTGAAAGGTTAGGAATTATATAACATCAAATTTCAACCCTTCTAAGTAGATAGCTAAAATCATCAAGCTAAAGAGACTACCAATGCTATATGCAGCCCTAGTTATAATTTGAAGATAAATGCCAAATGGTTCAAGGTATTTCAACTGAACAGCAGCCTGTTTTGGGGGTCTAAGAGTGATGCGATCGCCATGACGCAATTTTAACGTTTTTGAATAGCGTTCGTAATTTAGTGCCAAACGACGGAAGCGCGACATCCAACGGAATCTCATGCTCCTTGGCAAACTCCAAGCAGGCACTTAAAATGACTGGTTAAATGCCCTTGATTGGCAAAACCGACTTAATATGAGTCAGTTTTATACACTACGGTTAAATAAACAGTTAAAACTCTTTGGTGTCAACAGTGGAATCACATCATGAAGAGCAACTTATTCGCATTATTCGGGCTACGCCTTGGTTCATGGCGACGCTTTCTGCTGTGCGTGAATTGTCTTTGCCTTCATGGTGTATTGGGGCTGGTGTCATTAGAAACCTAGTTTGGGATGGTCTACACGGTGTAAGCAAAGCATCTCATCTGTCAGATGTGGACGTGGTCTACTTCGATCCCTCAGATATCAGCACGGAGCGCGATAAAAAGCTACAGATCCTACTATCCCACCAGCTACCTGACGTTCCCTGGGAGGTAACTAATCAAGCTGGCGTTCACGTCTGGTTTGAGAGTGTTTTCGGTCATGCTGTTACTCCCCTTTCCTCGCTGGAAGAAGCTATTGCTACATGGCCAGAATATACCACTGCGGTAGGTGTAACTCTTGAAGCCAACGATAACATTCGCATAATTGCACCTTTCGGACTCAACGACCTTTTTGGCATGGTAGTCAGACGAAACCCCAGACGAGTTAGCGTTGAAACATGCCGAAAGCGCATTGAGCAAAAGCAGTATGTGGCTCGTTGGCCGATGGTAACTGTGATTTCGTGCTAGCAGTAATGTTCTAACGGCGCTCGGCATTGCGCCCCTATGACCAATGTATATACATCATGCATTTCATGAATTGACTCTCTATCGGCAGATGCCGGATCGCTGTTTACTAAGAGGTTGGTTCAGTCACAAGGAGAAAACACTTTGATAAACTAATAATTAGTTAACCATAATTTTAAGGTATGATATATTTTATTGATAAGGGACTTGAATTTTACCTGTACTTCATGAGAAGCTATAGAATTAAAATACGGTAACTTTATCAATAAACTGTACTAAAAGAAAGAATTTAAGGCTCCATAGACAAAAGATAAATCATTGTTGTCTCCAAAAACCTATGGACGCGGTGATTTCCATAGATTCGTGTCTGTTGTCTTCAGGGCTGATGAAAACAAGTTTGGAAGATTAAGGGGTGAAGCTCATGAGCGTAAATCAATCAGAGCAAAGGCAACTTTCTACTAACTCCACTCAAAATTTAGAAACTGATGTCTTGGTCATTGGCGGTGGTCCTGCAGGTACTTGGGCAGCTTGGAGTGCAGCAGCCAGTGGAGCAAGAGTCGTTTTGGTAGATAAGGGTTACTGCGGTACAAGTGGTGCAGCAGCAGCTTCAGGAAATGGTGTGTGGTATATTCCACCAGATCCCGAACAACGCGAATCAGCAATGGCAAGTCGGGAAGCGATGGGAGGATTTCTTGCCAACCGCCATTGGATGACTCGAGTTTTAGATCGAACTTACGACAACATTAATTCACTGGCAGATTGGGGTTATCCCTTTCGAGTTGATAATAATGGAGTTGCAATCCGTCGCTCTTTGCAAGGTCCGGATTATATGCGCTTCATGCGGAAAAAGATTCAGCAAGCAGGAGTGAAAATTTTAGACAACAGCCCAGCTTTAGAACTGCTTGTGGATGCAGAAGGGACTGTTGCGGGTGCATTGGGTATTAATCGCCAATCTGGAGAACGCTGGCAAGTCCAAGCAGGAGCAGTTGTCATTGCCACAGGAGGTTGTGCTTTCTTGAGTAAGGCTCTCGGTTGCAATGTGCTAACTGGAGATGGTTTGTTAATGGCAGCAGAGGTTGGCGCTGACTTCTCTGGCATGGAGTTCTCTAATGCTTATGCTATTTCTCCTAGCTTTTCCTCTGTCACCAAAACTCGTTACTATGATTGGGCATCTTTTACCTACGAAGATGGTACGGTCATAGAAGGGGCTGGCTCTAAGCGCGGGCGTTCTGTCATTGCCAAAACTTTGCTAACTCAGCCAGTTTATGCCCGCCTCGACCAAGGTGTAGATGAGGAGACGAAGGCATGGATGCGGGCATCTCAGCCTAACTTTTTTGTTGTTTTCGATCGCGCTGGTATTGACCCCTTTACCCAACGCTTCCCCATCACTTTACGCTTAGAAGGAACTGTGCGCGGTACGGGAGGAATTCGGATTGCAGATGACACCTGTGCTACCTCAGTCAGAGGGCTTTATGCGGCAGGAGATGCCGCAACTAGAGAGTTAATCTGTGGTGGATTTACAGGTGGAGGCAGCCACAATGCAGCTTGGGCAATGTCATCTGGGTACTGGTCTGGTCAGTCAGCTGCGACCTATGCCTTGAGTTTAGGAGAGAAAGCAACACAGCGCAAGGCACGAGGAGTGGGTGAGGTCGGATTGCATAGTGCCGGAAACCATACTTTATCTCCAGAGGAAGCGATTTCAGCAGTTCAAGCCGAAGTTTTTCCCTACGATCGCAACCTATTCCGTACTGCCACAGGCTTAAGCGCATCTCTAGAAAAACTTGACGATCTCTGGCAAGAAATCCGCAACAGCCAAATTCCTACAGACAGCAAAGTTATTCGCACGCGAGAAGTTGCGGCGATGGTTGCCACTGCTCGTTGGATGTACAACAGTGGATTGCAACGTCAAGAAACGAGGGGAATGCATAAACGGATGGATTACCCTCAGCAAGATCCCGATCGGCAATATCGATTGTTGAGTGGAGGGTTAGACAAAATTTGGGTCAAACCTGAATCAGCAGTGGCAAGTAAAGAATTAGTTGCAGTGTGATTCAACAAAAACAGGAGGCAAAAAAAGCTTGAATTATAATCCAAAATCCAAAATCTAAAATCCAAAATGGTATGACCTATGAGCTTAAACAGTCAAGTTATAGACAGACCGATTTCCAGGGAATTGCCTTACGTAGAGGCTAACCTCAATTATTTAGTTCCAATGACAGAAAAACCTGTCAATTACACCTACGAACCACCATCAGGAATTCCCAGATACAACGGAACTTATCAAACACACAAACTTCCAATTTATAACGCTCGCTCTATCTCAGAGAACATCTCGCTAGATCGAGAAGGCTTTGCCTTAAAAGAACATAATACTAGCGTGCGAGACTTTTATGACGAAGACGAGGTGCGTCATGTTTACTACCCAGAAGCAGAACATTTATTGAAAGAAGTCACGGGTGCAACTCAAGTAGTCATATTCGACCATACTCTTCGCAATGCCCAAAGGATGAAGCCAGGAGAGAATGATATTAAAGAACCTGCTAAACGGGTACACAATGACTTCACTGCCAAATCTGGCTATACTCGCGCTCGTTTGGAACTAGCGGCACGGGGGAGCGATAATATTGATACGCTATTGCAACGACGGTTCGCTATCATCAATGTCTGGCGAGCGATCGCTTCTCCCATTCAAGAGTCCCCGCTAACTGTGTGTGACGCGCAAAGTATTGCTCCAACAGACCTTGTAGCAACAGATCTAGTATATCGCCATCGCGTTGGAGAAACATATGCGATCGCATACAATCCAAGACATCAGTGGTATTATTTTCCGCAAATGCACAGAAACGAGGCATTATTTATTAAGTGTTTCGATTCTGTAGAAGATGGACGAGCGCGTTTTGCGGGTCACACGGGATTTGACGATCCGACAAGCCCACCAGACGCTCCACCACGGGAAAGTATTGAACTAAGAACATTCGTTTTTTATGCCGCATAACTACGGTGAATGCGTTACTCAACAATGCTAAGTACCATCACTCCCCAACTCTTAACGCTTCCCCATACCTTACTCCTTTTCAGTACTGCTTTCATCGCTGGTGGATTAAATGCTGTAGCAGGTGGTGGTAGCTTTATTACCTTTCCAGCACTCATTTTTACAGGTGTACCGCCGGTTGCGGCAAACGCTACGAATAATACTGCTATATGGGTAGCAGCTTTAGCCAGTGCTGGAGCTTATCGTAAAGATTTAGGAATCAAACGACAAGTTTTTTTACTCTTGTGTGGCATAAGTTTGGTTGGTGGTGTTATCGGCTCCTTAGCTTTGTTGTACACTTCGGCAGATGTTTTTAAGAAACTAATCCCCTATTTATTACTGCTAGCAACACTAATATTTACTTTTGGCGATTTTTTCAGGAAATGGCTTCAAAGTCATAGCCAAAAATCATCTTCTGAGTCCGTACCTTTATGGAATTTGGTGTTAGCTCAACTCGCGATCGCTATTTATGGAGGTTTCTTCGGTGCGGGGTTGGGGATTTTAATGCTAGCGACCTTATCGTTTTTAGGGATCAAAAGTATTCATACTATGAATGCCTTTAAAACGTTCTTAGGGAGTTGTGTGAATGGGATTGCGATCGTCCCGTTTATTTTTGCAGGCGTCATTGCTTGGCAGCAAGCGATTTTGATGGCTGTCGGTGGTTCTTTGGGAGGTTATTTAACTGCTCATTATGCGCGTCAACTAGACCCTCAAATGATTCGGATATTTGTCACGATTGTTGCTGTTAGCATGACTATTTACTTTTTTATTCATGGTTAGGTTTTCAGATTTTGTTGTGTAATGCGATCGCATGGAGGATGTGTTGTGAAAATCATTCTACCTGTAGAACTTGCTGCTGATATTGAGCCACTGTTACCTTCAGACGTTACACATGTGCGTGTAGACAGCGATGGTAACTTTGAAGGCGATCCGCAAGAAGCTGAAGTTTATTTCAACGGGTTCAAGTTGAAAAATACTACCCTGCATACAGTACTAGCAGCAGCACCTAGAATTTGTTGGCAACACACACCGAGTTCTGGCGTGAATCATATCCTCACGCCTACTTTTTTAAAATATGATATAGTTCTTACCAATGGTTCAGGAGTTCATGCCATTCCTATGGCAGAATTTGTGCTGAACTTCATGCTTTATCACGCTAAAAAAGTCCAAAAATTGCAAGAGTTACAGATTAGCCACTACTGGTATAAGTGGTTGGAACTGGAAGAATTGTACAACAAGACTCTGTTGATTATTGGTACGGGAAATATCGGTCGAGAAATTGCTTTACGTGCTAAAGCTTTTGGAATGCAAATTTGGGGTAGTCGCCGACATCCCGAACCGTTACCAAATTTTGACAAAATAGTTGGTGTAAATGAGTGGCGATCGCTCCTTCCGCAAGCAGATTATGTCGTCGTTGCTACACCTCTAACTCCAGAAACCAAAGGCTTAATTGATGCAGAAGCATTACGGTTAATGCGTCCGAGTGCTTATTTAATTAATATTGCTCGCGGTGCAATTGTGGATGAATCGGCATTATTAACTGCTCTGGGAGAAGGTTGGATTGCAGGTGCTGGATTAGACACATTTGAAACCGAACCATTACTACCAGAAAGCCCTTTTTGGTCTTTACCTAACGTATTTGTGACTCCTCATTGTTCGGCACTTACACCACAATTACGTCAACGTATCGTAGCATTATTTATTGACAATTTAACACGCTATCGTAACGGTCAACTCTTACGTAATATTGTGGATAAAACAGTAGGTTATTAGGATTTGAGTCCTATTAAATTCTTTGATGATTGGATATATAGCAGTTCTATTTAATAGGTAAAATTTCTTAACCGCAAAGACGCAAAGAGCACGAAGAAAAGAGAGAAGAAGGAATTTTACAATGATTCAGGATTGCTATATGGTGATGATTTGCTCTTGAACTGTATTAAAAGCTTTCGTCCAACAGTCACAGTTTCCTTTTAAAAATGGTGAACCTATGTTTCATGGAATAGAAAGAGAATTATTAGATGGAGAACCAGGGTTATTTAGGTATCAATCAAAATTACCAAATCATCTTCAGTTACTCGTGGATCGAGAACTAGGAAGACAAGATATCTGGAAGTTACCAGATAACGAGCTATTAGCAAAGAAACAAAGCAGGTTATCAATAGCACTATTTTTAAGAAAAATGAACTTTTGGTTAAAAAATTAGCTTATTGACATATTATACCACAAAAATACGGTAGTTAAATAAAAATGCCGGATTATTGGGGGCAATTTGATGAATAAGTGGCAACAGACAAAAAAAACAGGGACTGATTGGATAAGGCAATTTCAAACATCTGTTGTTAGAGCTTTGCAGGCGATCGAACAATGGAGCCGTAAGGTAGGAAGGGGTGGGTTAAACCGACATTCTCTTGGAGGCTTTTTGAGCCTTGTTTTCGTAGGTACCACCTTGAGCGTAGCGATCGCAACCGTTTTTGCAAAAAAAATTTTCATTTGTATTTGACCTTGGATAGACATCGAGAATGAACTTAGTTGAAATAATCAGACAGATCGATAAGCAGAACAAAACCAGTTGCAGTAGTTTTCACCTAGATGAACCATACCCTTTGTAGGGGCGCAATGCCTTGCGCCTCTATAAATGCGTGCAAACACATCCATGAAAAAGCTACAAAATTTTGTCAAATTCAACACATTTTTGATAGAAGAACTAAGAAATTTAGATTTTATTCACTTACCCCCGTTGCTTTTTTTAGCTATTTGTGAAAATATTATATATTAAACAACAGTAATTTTATCAGTTTACTGTAGTATAGAAAAACAAGTCATGGGTTCAAAGTGTAATCAACCTCAAACTCCAGAAGATATTAATCTCTAGTAAAAGAGGGTGTAGATATATGTCTCAGCCACGCTACGGGATTTGGATTCCCGTTTACGGTAACTGTGGCGCGATGAACCACCCCCACGAACCTTGTGAAGCCAGTTACAAAAGAGCAAAGCATCTCGTCCAACTGGCAGAAGCATATGGGTTTACGACTACTCTCATCGCCGAACACATTATTAATCCCAGGAATCAAGAACTAGATCAGCTAGAAACTTGGACAACTGCAGCCGCCTTAGCGGAAGCAACTCAATCTATTGAAATTATTGCTGCAATTAAGCCTTTGTTATTTCATCCGGTTGTTCTAGCAAAGATGGCATTAAATATTGATGCGATTAGCAACGGACGATTTGCAATCAATTTGGTGAGTGCCTGGTTTATACCAGAATTGCAAAAGTCTGGCATTGCTTTCCTTCCTCACGACGAACGTTACCGTTATTCTCAGGAGTGGCTTCAGGTTGTGAAAGCGCTATGGAGTGGGGAACGGGTTAATTTCCAAGGCGATAGTTTTTATATTACTGATTTATGTTTGCGCCCGCGTCCAGTAGCACAACCTCATCCCCGTGTATACTTGGGGGGAGAGTCAGACGCTGCAAAAAATCTCGCTATGCAAGCAGCCGATGTGTTTTTTCTGAATGGTCGTCCGTTAGAAGTGGTGCGGGAAACCATTGCTGATGTTAGAAAGCGGGAGCGGCAAAAATCTAAACCCTTACAATTTGCTATGTCAGCTTTTGTCATTGCTCGACCTACTGACACCGAAGCTCAAGCAGAATATGAGTATCTTCTTGAACTCACAAAAAAAGACGACAGAACAGAGTTGTTGAAAGGTGTTGAACCAGAGGTAGTCATGTTCAAAAATATGGCAAAGTATGTGAGTGTAGGAAGTAACGGAGGTACAGCAGCAGGGTTAGTTGGAAGCTATGATACTGTAGCAGCAAGAATTGCAGATTTTGTCGAAGTGGGTATTGATACTTTCATGCTGCAATTCCAACCTTTTGCTCCAGAGATGAAACGGTTTTCTGAAGAAGTCATGCCGCGAGTGCGGTCTTTAGCACTTGTAGCTTAACGTTCAATCCTTATCAAAGAAAACTTTATGACTGCAACTTTATCTCGTCCAGCTTGGACAACCGAATTTGAAATTCAAACTATCGATAAGCTTGTTGCTCAGCACGCTCCACACTTTCCGACAACTCGTATACAAGAAGCGCGATCGCTGTCAACAGAAGAAGAATTCGAGAATTTCTACCGCTTTCGTATTGGTGGGGCTGCTCACGATTTATATATTGTTCAAGTTTGCAGCAAGGCGATCGACCAAATTCCCGATCCAGAACTCCAGCTGTTTTTAAGTCGTCAAATTGGTGATGACGGGGCGCATTCCCAATTTACTCGTCAGCGGGTATGGGAATTATCAGGATACGATCCTATAGACAAGATTGTACGGGAAGTGCAAAATCATTGGGAATTTATGGGGGATTTACCCATTCGCAATTCGTTAGGATTCATAGCATTTGAATTACATTATGAAATGCATATAGTCGCCCAACTAATTCTGAACAGCCGTACCACGACAATTATTGACCCTGAAACCTCCAAATTTGCTACGCAAACAATCTTACCTGATGAAGCAGTTCATCGTTTTGGGGTTTTAGCTTGGTGGCAAAACAAGTACGATCGAGCATCTCCAATAGAGAAAGCGGAAATTGCTGCCCAATTATTAGAATTGGATGAAGAAGGACAGCGACGACGTAATCGCTATTTAAAAAAGCATTGGGAGATTGTTCACCGTGCTACGGGTGCTGAAATTGAGGGACTAGCAGTCATTTATGATGCTTGGAGACGAGAAGTCCTAGCTTATTTCCTCGATATTCCTGTCGCTAAACTTCCGCAACTTGTAAGCGTGAGTGAGTGACGTACAGTTGTCAAGTGTTTTCTCTCTATTATTTCCCCCCTATTTCAGGGGGGCTTTTTGAAAATTAGGATGTCATGAAATATCTAATTATGCATTTAATGACTCATTCAGAGATAAGCAGTTTGTGGAATTTCTTCAATCAGCCAGAATTTCAAGCTTTTATTGTCTTATTTTTTATTAGTTTTGGTTTGGGAATGGGGATTGCTATAATTCACAAAACTCCTTCCAACAAGGTGATTCATATACCACAAAACCTTCCTAAAAAAAAGCTTATCTCCAATTCTAAGAAGATGCGGTCACAATAGCTTTTGGAATATCTATGCTCAATATAAAAAATAATTAACTCAAGAAAATACTTATTATAGGCGATCGCGACACAAAGGATATTTTTATATGATTGAGTTGATTGATATACACAAAATCTATCATCAAGGCGAACACAAAGTAGTGGCGTTAGATGGTGTTCATTTGCACGTTAAAGCAAATGAAATATTTGGTGTTTTAGGACAAAGCGGAGCAGGTAAAAGTACTTTAATTCGCTGTGTCAACCAGTTAGAAAAGCCAACATCGGGTTTCGTAAAAGTCAATGGTCAAGAAATGACAACACTTTCTGGTGCTGCTTTGCGTCAAGCACGCCAACGCATAGGCATGATTTTTCAACACTTTAATTTACTCAGTTCTAGAACTGTAGCAGAAAACATCGCTTTTCCCTTAGAAGTGATGGGTTATGGCAAATTGAAGCGTAAAACAAAAGTAGAAGAATTACTGGGGCTAGTGGGTTTGGAAGGTAAAGCAAATGCTTATCCAGCACAACTTTCTGGAGGTCAAAAGCAACGGGTTGGTATTGCGCGATCGCTAGCTGGGGAACCAAAGGTATTACTCTCTGATGAAGCCACGTCAGCCCTCGATCCCCAAACCACTCGCTCAATTCTAGAACTATTGCGAGACCTTAATAAGCGCATGGGATTGACGATATTACTCATTACTCATGAAATGGGTGTCGTTAAGCAAATCTGTGATAGTGTGGCGATACTCCATGCTGGTAGGATTGTTGAACAAGGACGTGTCAGCGATTTGGCATCTCGACCAGATTCAAAGTTAGCCAAGGAGTTTTTTCCCCGTTGCAAAAACTATGCGCCTCGTCCGGGGACAATTCTAGCGACTGTGGCATTTGCTGGCGAAGTTGCTAGAAATCCTATATTTGCTACCTTGGCACGTCGTTTTGATGTCGATGTTAATATCCTCAATGGTAGCGTCGAAACTCTAGGCGATCGCCCTGTCGGTCAGCTTCAAGTCGAACTCGCCGGAGTTAAGGCAACCCAAGCACTGGAATACTTAAATGATTCAGAATATACAGTTGAGGTACATTAATGCAAGGTTGGGAACTACTTAACAGTTTGTGGCAAGCCTCACTGGAAACTTTTTACATGGTGGGAATCTCAGCTGTTGTGGCTGTCGTGTTGGGTTTACCTCTGGGTTTATTACTGGTCATGACCAGTCCTAGTAACTTTCTCAACTCTCCCAAACTGAATCAGATCCTCAGTGCGATCGTCAATACTGGACGCTCTTTCCCCTTTATTATTTTACTTGTAGTCCTCACGCCCCTAACGCGACTAATAGTTGGCACTTCTATAGGTAGTACTGCTGCACTCGTTCCCCTCACCCTTGCTGCTATTCCCTTCTTTGCCCGCATCGCTGAGACTAGCATTCTTGAAGTTGATAAAGGATTAGTAGAAGCAGCAGAAGCAATGGGCTGTAACTATTGGCAAATTGTCCTTAAAGTTCTCATTCCAGAAGCTTTACCCTCTATTGTTTTAGGCATCACAATTTTAATTGTCAGTCTCCTCAATTCTTCAGCAATGGCTGGCGCAGTTGGTGGTGGTGGCTTAGGTAATTTAGCCATTCAATATGGCTATCAACGGTTTGATGTCGGAGTCATGTTTGCCACAATTGTAGTGCTGATTTTTCTTGTGCAACTCATCCAGCTTTTAGGTGATTTGCTCGCACGACAGTTGAGAAAAAAATAGTCGGCTTGTACTAGCACCTCAGGAATCATACAAACCCATGAAACCACTTATGAACGAATACCATAATTTAGCCCCCCTAACAAAAATTGGTCGCCGTTTTGTTCTCACAGCAGGAAGTGTATTCACTGCATCAATTATTTTCGCTGGTTGCAGCCGATTTGTAGAGACAGCCTCCACATCTGAACAAGAAGATATCATAAAAGTTGGGGTTACTGGAATAGTTTCTGAAGATATTTTGAAATTTGTTAATAATAATCTTGTTGGTCAAGAAAAATTAAAAATTGAGGTTGTGAAATTTAATGACTGGATACAGCCAAATACAGCACTAAGAGATAAATTTATTGATGCTAATTTCTTTCAACACAAACCTTTTATGAATAATGCTATTAAAGAACTAAAAATCAATTTAGTAGCATTAAATACAATTTATTTAAATACACTTGGTCTTTTCTCTAAAAAATTCAAATCAGTGAACGAAATTCCCCAAAATGCAACTGTCACAATTGCCAATGATGTCATTAATAATGACCGAGGACTCAGGTTATTAGCAGCTAACGGTCTAATTAAGCTCAAAGAAAAGGCTAGAGAATTTGTGACTCAACGGGATATTGCAGCTAATCCCAAAAGCCTGAAAATTAAAGAAGTCGAAGGGGTACAAGTTGTCCGAGCTATTAACGATGTAGACTTTATTGTTTCCTCGGCTCAAACTGTTGCTCTTGCAGGGATAGAACCTCATTCTATGGGACAAGAAACAGCTAAGGACAAGAAATATGCTCTAGCACTAGTTACATTACAGGGTCGAGAAAACGAAGCAAAGATTCAAAAGTTAAACAAACTACTTGTTCATCCCAGCGTTAAAGATTTTATCAATAAAGAATATAAAGGAAGACTGATTACCGTTTGGTAACTGTTTTCATGAAACATATCTTCACCATTTTTAGGAAATTCAAACGAGATTGTTCATTGCCAATGCTGATTTACCCAAGGATAAACAAACCACATCATTTTGGGGTGTATGAATGCGGCTACAAAGAACATCTCTATAATGTCTTTCAAGAGGATTATTTTTAGACAAACCTGGATTACCAATCAGTTCGAGTGCAATTTGTACGGCACGAATGGCATTGCTTGTCGTCAAATATTTCACTGTTTGGGCTTGTAAATTCACATTGGTATGGCGTTCACCTTTATCAATATCCGTTGCCAAACTATAAATGAGTCGGTTGTTGGCATATAACAATGCTTCAATTTCACCTACAGAGGTTTGGAAGCGTGGTAAAGTTGCGAGACTTGCGCCTAAATTAGTAGGCGATCGCTCATTCAAATACCCAACCAACCAATTTCGCGCTGCTGTCGCTACTCCTTGGTATAATGCACTCAAGAACAAACTGCCACCAGCTACCATCAGTGGATTGGTAGGTGACCATGCTTTGAGAGGACGGATATCCAAGGAATACTCTATTGGAATGCAAACATTTTCTAAGATGAGTTCGTGGCTACCTGTTGCTCGCATTCCCAAGTGATCCCAGGTTTCTACAATCCTTACACCAGGGAGATCGCGTGGTACAAGAAAACTGCCTACTAGCGGCTCTTCGTCATCCGTCCGCGCCCACACCACAAAGTAACGTAAAATTGGACTGCCCGTAGTGTATTGTTTGTGACCAGTCAGTAGCCAACCATCAGGTATCCGTTTGGCAATGGTTGCAGGTAGTCCACCTCTAGCGGGTGTGCCTAATTCTGGTTCCACACGGGCAGCATTGAGTAAGGCAATACCATTGACAGACTCTCTGCAAAGTCGCTCGTAGATATCGGGATGCCAACGTCGAGTCCGGGCAGCATTAGTATGTTGTAAGTAGTGCATTGTCAGCACTAGAGCGGTGGACGCATCACCACTTGCGATCGTTTCAATGACTCGACAAACTGTAGAATAACTTGCAGCTTGACCGCCAAATTCCACTGGTACAGTCAGACTTAATAGCTGTGCTTGGTGGAGAGCATCAAAGTTTTCAAAAGGAAAAGAAGCATCTCGGTCATGAGCCGCAGCACGAGTGGCAAAATCAGCCGCTAGACGTTCAACAACCTCAAACATAGCGATCGCTATACACCTTGATTGTGTAAAGTACTATAAATCTATAGATTTACAGTACTTTTAATTGTTAAAATACCATCTTTTCACTTCAAAAATCAAGTTAAAGTACAGTTTGAGAGCATTGTAGGCAAATCCATCTCTATTGACACAATAACTTACAGTATCAGAACATACTTAATTAATGGCAAGCATTTGTATGTTCAAAAAGCTGTAATAGGGTTGGGGGATTTTCTCTATCTTTAGACATAGGCTACTTCCCTTTAGCATCTATTACTGAAAAAACTAGTTCTTGTATAATTAGCACAGATACAATATAGGTAATTAAAACTACCTTAACGTCACTGAGATGCCATAAATAAAAAGCAATTGGTGGAATACAGAGAATAATACCAAGTAAAAATCCAATCAACAAACGGTTCATAGATTTATGCATGGGAGTAGATAGCCCCAATAAAGATCCATTCTGTTTGTTTTACAATACTCTAACAGTAACTCAAGTTAAAAACTATTAAGCACCGTGCTACTTGTAAGATATACAACACGGTTATTATTTTGTATCGATATAATCAAAAACTATTCCTTCAGCGTTCGCGAAGCGCAAGCTGTACCCAGCTTATCGCTATGTCCGCCTAAATTAATCTTTTGAATTGCTCGTTGAGCTTGTATACTCACTTCTCTGTCGGGATCGTCTAGTGCTTGCTTGAGGGCGTAGAGGGCGTTAGGATCGCTCAGATAACCGAGAGCGATCGCTGCCTCTTTTCTAACATCTGAATATCGATCGGTCAATGCTGCAACCAGTGCAGGTAATAATTTGGTCTCTGGTAATTTGTGCAATACTTGTATAGCAAATTTCCGAACTTGCCAATGTTCATCCTTCAAAGCTTTTTCGACAAATGGAATTGCTTTAGGATGAGCGTGGATTGCGAGAGACTTAGCAGCATTGCGACGCACTTGCCAATCTGTGTCAGAAGTTAGTGTTTGACTCAGCAAGTCCACAACACCTTCATCAGTTAAATGTCCTAAAGTCAGAGCAGCTTCACGACGGACATTCTCGTTTAAGTCATTTAACAGAAGTAAAGCTTGTGGACATTGCTTGACTTGATTCAAATAGCGGAGAGTTGTGACAGCCGCCTCTCGCAATTGGAGATGCTCTGATTCAAAAAAACTCAGCACTGCGGAAAACGATCGAGCATCATGAATCTTCCGTAGGAGAATCAGCAAATTGAGTTGTAGATTAATATCCTGTTGCTGTAGAGCGCTGAGCAGCAATTGCAAATGTTCGGTGGATACGAGATCGGTCAATGCTGACAAGGCTTCGCTACGAATGTCTTCTTCTGGTGAAGCCAGACATTCCAGTAAAGCAGGAACAGCGACGGGATTGCCTAACTCGCACAAAGCTGTCACAGCGATTTTTTGTACAATGACGCTTTTATCTTGTAATACGGCAATCAGAGCATCAGTTGCGGCTTCGTCACCCAAATGCTGTAAGGTTTTAACTGCAACTAGGCGATCGCTTTCGTTGGGCGATCGTAACATTTCCAACCATTGATTTAATTCAGAGTCTGAATCCACCGTCATTTTCAAATCTCACCGCAGTAAAAAAGGAATTTGAACTGTAATTGCGTTTGTAGGGCATTCCTTCTGACAGGGTAAACAGAACCAACACTCGTCGTATTTCATATATGCTTTACCCGTTTCTGGGTTTTTTGCCAAAACATCTAGAGGACAAACCTCAATACAAGCCCTACATTTCTCCAGACATTTGGACTCATCAACAATCACTGGCACATCAACTCTTTGGTTGGTTAAAGCCATAGTCTTACTCCATTAATTTGTTACAAAGTTGTATTATTTTTTCTAGTCATGTAACTAAGTAGCCAAAAATGAGTATTATTTTGAGTAATTTGGGGTGAATCGGACTTAACCGCACCCCAAATTTAAGTTGTTGCTCATTTGAGCACTCCCGGAGCGGGGTATTGTTTGCCTCGACACAGCTTAAAGGCTTGTGAATGGATTTCGGTGTTGCACTGTGTGACGCAGCCATGTTCCTTGTCCGACGCTTGAGACTGGCTAATCTCCCGCGCGTCATGACCTTTAAGCGGACTGAAACCCAGAAACGGGTAACCTTGAAACTAGTTCACTCGTTGAGTCATGGTGGAGTCAGTAAGTCGAATTGCTCCGATTTACTCGCTCATTACTCCAGTTCACTTACTCCTCAACTGAGTTGGCTCATAGAAAGGAAATTATGTAACTAGTAGGTATTGTACACCAGAAGTACACCAGAATATTCATAATATTACCATTAATTAGTCGATTAACCGTATTATAAGTATTGATTGAGTGCTTTTACAGCCATTTTCAGGTAAATAGACTACAAGTCGTAAGGGCGCAAGACATTGCGCCCTTACAAACGATGTGGTTCATTTAGGTGAAAACTGCTGTGAAAGCCGATCGCGCCTCTTACTCTGAGGGTCTTTAATTTGTCTGTATAATTCCTAAAAAAATGTCAAAAAAAATACAGTGATTAAGGTTAGATTAAATTTAGAATCAATTGGTGTTCAAGAAAAACAATTAATCAGGTGTATTTATGAAAAAGTCTAATTCAACAAACAGAAATGATTTTATCTATCCTTATGGTCGCTACTACGGGAAAGTTAAACCGGAAAATCTAGCGTTTAATGCCAATCTTCAAGAATTTGCACAAAAATTGAGCTTTATTACTGGCTTAGAGACTTCTGGGAAACTTACTCCTGAAGAAGCTTACAACCAAATTGAAGCACTTTGGGAACAGTTAAAACATAGTACCAAGATGCTTGGTATTGGTAATCATGACTCAGACAGTTAAAATAACGCATTTTGACTTAAATTCCTTCAAAATCATCTGTAATTACTTTAAACTCTTTTGGGGCTAACGACACCATAATATCTTCTGCGTCAACCTGAATGAGCCATCTTGCGTTAGTTTCATCCCCAGAGAGCACTTCTTGACCACAGATAACACCAATTTTTCCAGCTACGTAAGCAGGATGTAAAATCAAAACCTTGTTTCCTAATTTGGGGTCTATAATAGCACCGCCTCAACGCTACAAAGAATAAATTTATACAAGTAAAAACTAAAGTATTATATAACCTTCTCTTAAGAAAACTCGATAGACAATTCTGCGACAACAAAGGCAGGACTTTGGTACGGAAGAAATTAAGGGACTAACTACCGCAGCAAGTATTTGGCTTGCGGGTGGATTGGGCGCTGCAGCTGGCTGTGGTTTATGGCGAATGAGTCTAATAGGTACGCTCAAGCGCGCTAGTGGTTCTGAGTGTAGTCAAGAAACTCAAAAAGTCTAATAAGATCCTTCAAAATCCTAAGTCAGAGGAAACAACAAAGTCAGAGACAACAATAGACAATTCAAGATATTAGTACTGGCATTGAGAGGTTGTACTAGATTTACCACTCATCATCATTTTTATCTATCGGTTTGAAAACAAAGAGTATTTGCTCTTATCATTCGCTCGGCGTACATTAAGAGACATCAGGAACAACACAAACAAAAAACGCCGAGGTGCAAGATGAAGCTGACACAGAAAACATTATCCAACACTACCGATACAAAAGTTGTTCGCAAGACCTCTATCGTTGAGAATATTGAGAAACAGCAATCAAATGCTCACAATATAGCAACTGAAGAATTGACTCGAGGACAGTGTCTTGCAGATAAACTTGCAGCACAAGTCGGTTCTTGGGGTTTTCTCATCGGTCAAAGTGTAGTATTGGCAGGATGGGTGGGTGTAAACTCTATACCAGGATTGCCTCACTGGGATGAGTCACCCTTCATGATGTTAAACTTAGTGTTTTCCTTTGCATCAGCCTACACAGCCCCTGTAGTGTTGATGAGTCAGAATCGCCAATCGGATACCGATCGCAAAAATGCTGAAATTGACCGCCAAGTGAATCTTAGAGCCGGACAAAACATTGAACTGCTGCATGAGAAGTTAGATGAATTCCACGCTCGAAAGTTAAACGAACTGACACAAATTATTAAAGAACAACAAAAGGCGATGAATGAGATTAGAGTCGCTTTAGTGACTGAATCTCAAGAAGTTAAAGTCCATTTAGTCACTCCAGAGAATGCCCAAAGCAATCGCAAATTCCTCAAGTCAGCTTCTCACAACCAACTAGTAAGCGTTGAGCCACAAATTGAGGAAGCTCTTATGAAACGGTAACCTACATCGATTTCTGTTAATTGCCGAATTTTTCCATACTTTGCATCCCATTGACCGCTACTTAAATCTGCTGCAAGAGACTTGAGTCCAGGATCGATAAAGTGAGAATTGGCTAAAGCAAAAGAAGAGATTCCTGCACGAACTTCTGGTTGTAAATATAATTGTGGTCGTCTCCACGCTGCTGCTGCAAACAAATCAGATAAATCGTGAGGTAATAAAAAAGGTATTGTTTCAACTCTTCTTTTGGTACTTGATTGAATGAGATCGGTAAGTTCTTGCAGTGGTAGAAATCGTAGCGCATCTTCCCAAAGCCAAGGAAAGTAATCATACAACCATATCTTTTCAGCCAGCCTAATATCAAAGGTTAGCAAAACTATCGCCCCAGATTTGACCACTCGATGCATTTCGCAAATAGCTTTTTCTAAGTCAGAAAAATGATGAAGTGTCAAAAGACTTATCAATCCATCAACAGAGTTATCTGGGAGAGGAATAGCTTCTGCATAACCAGTTACCCATTTGATGTTTGGATGTTCGATCGCTTGGGTTTGCATTACCAAAGAAGGTTCTATGGCATAGATAGAGAATCCGCGATCGGCTAATGCTACACTGTAACCACCTGTTCCAGCACCAAGATCGACAATAGTGCTCCCTTCAGGTAAATTCAATAAGTTAATTAAAGTATTGACAATGCGGCGATCGGGAATACGGGTTGTAGAATATGGTTGTCCGATAGAATCATAAATAGTCATTGGTATAATTCTTCAGGGAATGTTGTACTCTCGTTTTGATACTTTTGTAATCGCTGATTTAGAGTTCCTGTATGTAACTCAAACAAGTGATTATCGTAGTCATAAAAATACAAGGAACGTCCTTCACCTTCTACACGGCTTCGACCTTCTTTCACATCTATCCCAAGACTTTTAACTTTGATAGCATAGAGTTCGTACTCATCTTCAGTTATTTTAAAAGCTATATGATTATAGGTTTTCTCAGGTAAAGATTCCCCTTCCATGATTGCTACCCATAAACCATTGATTAGAAAGAATTTTTCCTTTGATATGGAGAAAGTTCGGTCGCCACTTGAGTAAACTTCCTCAGCATCAAATATAGATGTAAGGAATTTGGTCATTTTCTCCAAATCCCTGACAATGAAAGTGATGTGGCTAATTCCTTGAATCATTTGTTTTTTTTGACTAAATACTTTTTATTCTACAAAGCTTCTTTGTAAAGGACGTAAGGGAACTTCAGCATTTAACCATTCCAAGAAGTTTTGGTTAATTTCTGTTGGGGAGATTTCTGCAATAAAGTTAGTGTAGCTAATATGCTGATGAATAACTCTTTCAATATCACTACGATATCCCGATCGTGTTTTCACGATTAACACCACTTCTGGCTCTTCTGTGATTTCTCCTTTCCATACATAAGCGCAAGTTATGGGAAACCAGTTGACACAAACTGCTAGTTTTTGTTCTAGCAAAGTACGTCCGATCTGACGTGCTTCGTCTGAATTATTCAAAGTGACGTAGTAAAGTTTCATATATTCAGTAAAAATTTTAAGCTATTGTTAAAACATATAAATTACATTTATTCGATTGATTTACAGTATTATACAGCATATAGCAGTTTTCAGCTGGATACAATAAAAAGTTATGGAACCGCAGCCTGTAGCTGACGAACGCAGATAAATCTTTACTTCATTCAAGTGAGAACTGTTATGTGTAAGCAAAGCACTGCGATCGCGCTAAAATACGATTGTGTTAGACATTAAAAGCAAAAAGTAGAGCTAGTAGTGATACAAGAAAATATTATTGAAATCACTGGTTTTCACGCTCACGTTTATTTTGATGCTGCAAGTCGTGAGACGGCTGAGCGTGTACGTGAAGAATTGGGTGCTAGGTTTGAGGTACAACTGGGACGTTGGCACGATCGACCTATTGGTCCGCACCCAAAATCAATGTATCAAGTAGCATTCTCACCAGAACGATTTAGCAAAGTTGTGCCTTGGTTAATGCTCAATAGAGAGGGATTAGATATTCTCGTTCATCCCTCCACAGGTGATGATGTGGCAGATCATACCAGGCATGCTCTGTGGCTAGGAGAGAAATTAGAATTGAATATTGAGTTCTTAAAAACGATAAAAACAACCTAAATAATAGCGGTTTTCAATTAAATAAAGTACAGATTTATCCGCGTTCATCCGCGTTCATCTGCGGTTCCATAACTTTTTTATATATTGCACTTAATTGAAAACCACCAGATTCACTTAAGTTGAAGCAGTTTGTGGCTTACCTGTAATAGGGTTTCGCCCAATACGGAGTACAAACAATGCTGCCAGAATGCAAAGTACGCCCGACAAAATAAATGCCTGCATATAAGTACCCAAAACAGTCCGCATTGTGCCTGCTGTCAGAGTTGCAGTTGCTGCCCCGATTTGATGTGCTGCTACAATCCAACCAAACATCACTCCAGCTTTTTCTTTGCCGAACACCTCGGTTGTTAACCTCACCGTTGGTGGAACTGTGGCAATCCAATCTAAACCATAGAAAATTGCAAAAATCGAGAGTCCATGAAACGAAGCAAAACTGAAGGGTAGGAAAATCAAAGACAATCCCCGCAATCCATAGTACCAACATAGCAGATAGCGATTGTTCCACCGGTCGCTCAACCAACCAGATGCTGTTGTCCCCACAAAATCAAAGATCCCCATGACGGCAAGTAATCCAGCTGCTTTGACTTCGGGAATGCCATAATCAATGCAAGCTGGAATCAGATGAGTGCCGATTAACCCGTTGGTGCTAGCACCACAGATAAAGAAACTGCCTGCCAATAACCAAAAGTCTGGCTCGCGCATTCCTATTCTGAGTGCATTTAATGTAGTCACAATCGGATTAACCTGAGATTGCGATCGCACTTCTAGGGAAGTTTCGTTGGTGTCACCAAAAGGTCTCAATCCAATTTGAGATGGTCGATCGCGCATTAACAAAGCAATCAACGGAATAATTAGAAATGTTACCCCAGCGATCGTTAACGCCGCATTACGCCAGCCAAAGCGGTCTACGATGGAAGCAAGTAATGGTAAGAAAACCAATTGTCCCGTAGCTGTACTAGCAGTGAGAACACCAATTACCAAGCCTCGCCGTTCCACAAACCATCGATTTGCTACGATCGCACCTAATACCAATGCGATCGTTCCTGACCCACAACCCACGACGATCCCCCATACCAAGACTAATTGCCATGCTTGTGACATCAATGTAGTTAGACTGACACCAATCCCCAAAAATGCCAAAGCGAGTACCATCGTGCGTCGAATCCCTAATTGCTCGTACACCGTCGCTGCAAATGGTCCAATTAATCCATAAAGGACTAAATTCATCGAAATTGCGAACGAAATCGTTGCTCTAGACCAACCAAATTCTTGCTCCAGGGGAACCATGAAAACACTAGGAGTTGCCCGAATTCCAGCAGCAATCAGCAGAGAAAGAAAGGTTAATCCCGCAACAATCCAACCATAATGGAGCGATCGACGAGCAAAGTAAGAAGGTAAAGACATAATTAAAACTACAGATTTTCAACGACTGTTAATAGTCACATCATAAACTTCTTTTCCAACATCAACCCGCACAATATAGGGTTCAACAGGACGCTTAAACAGCAACATTTGTCCTATATCATCTTTCCTTAAATTGACATGACAGAACCATTCTTCGTTATTCTTCTTTGGAAAGTCCAAGCGATAGTGATATAAACCCCAACGACTTTCCCGACGATAGAGAGATGCGCGTGCAGCCATTTCCGCACAATCGCGAATAAAATGCACTTCCATACAACGCATCAATTCGTGAGGGTCGCGTGCCCCCATCTGTGCTAATGTATCGTGATAGCCAATAAAATGCTTTAACCCAATCTCCATTTTGTTACCAGACTTTGGCGGTTGCAAGTAGTCGTTGACCAGTCGCCGCAACTTATACTCTACTTGGGTGTGGGGAATTCCATTGGGTTGGTTCAAGGGTGCATAAATACGAGCTTTTTCTGCTTCTAAAAAATCGGGATCGGGTTCTTGATGATTCAAGTCTTGAATGTAGGCGATCGCATGAGTTCCTGCTAACCGACCGTAGACAAATGCCCCTATCATATAGTTATGAGGAACGCTTGCCATATCTCCAGCAGCATATAACCCCGGTACTGTTGTTTCTGCCTTCTCATTCACCCAAACACCAGAAGCACTATGTCCGCTACATAGCCCAATTTCTGATATGCTCATTTCCACACCGTGAGTGCGGTAGTCTTCACCTCTACCTTGATGAAAGCGTTCTCGGCTCGGTCGTTCGTTTGACCATAAAATTGATTCAATTTCAGAAATAGTATCTTCATCCAAATGGCTCATCTGGAGTTGGATGGGACCCTTACCAGAATTTAATTCTTTCCAAATTTCTAACATCATTTGTCCGCTCCAATAATCGCAGCTAATGAAGCGGTTTCCTTCAGCATTAGTCGTATATGCACCAAATGGTCCCGCAACGTAAGCACAAGCAGGACCGTTATAGTCTTTAATTAGGGGGTTGATTTGAAAACATTCAATATTGCTTAATTCTGCTCCTGCATGATAAGCCATGGAATAACCATCCCCTGCATTAGTAGGATTCTCATAAGTTCCGTAGAGATAACCAGATGCAGGAAGCCCTAAACGTCCGCAAGCTCCCGTGCAGAGAATAACAGCTTTTGCTTGGATAACAACAAAATCTCCACTACGCACGTCAAATCCAACTGCACCAATTGCTTTTCCTTCTTTCACTAACACCCGAGTTGCCATGACCCGGTTAGTGACGTTTACTTTATGGCGTTTGACTTGTCGAGTGAGGATGGGTTTAAGGTCTTTTCCTTCTGGCATGGGTAGTACGTATTTACCTACCCGATGAACTTGCTTGACATCATAATTCCCTTGGGGGTCTTTTTGGAACTTCACCCCCCAACTTTCCAATTCTTGAATTGTTTCATAACCAAGCTTTGCTGTTTGGTAAACGGCTTTTTGATGGAGAATACCATCGTTGGCAATGGTGATTTCGCGGACATACTGCTCTGGGGTGGAGTGTCCGGGAATAACGGCAGTGTTTACGCCATCCATTCCCATTGCGATCGCACCACTACGACGAATATTTGCCTTTTCCAGAATCAGCACATCTGCATTTGAAGAAGCTTGTTTGGCTTTAATAGCTGCCATTGTCCCTGCTGTACCGCCTCCAATGACAAGCACATCTGTTTTTATCCACTGCGTGTTGACGTTCATATCCCTATCCTTAAGATCTCTAACAAAGCACGCCTTGCCAATTACCTTATTTAATACTTAGAAAAGACTTATATTTAAAATACGGTATAATTATCAAGATAGCGCATTTTGTCTCTATTTGGTCATAATAATTTAAGTAAATACTCCTTGCTTATTTGTCAGATATGGCAATTACCGTTCGCTTGATTGCACGTGACGAACTTCCACAACTACTCTTGTTGTACAGCCACTTGAATCCTGTTGATGCGCCTTTGCCATCCGACGATGTGTTGCAGTCTCTATGGGATAAAATTCTGTCCGATCCACGTCTTTATTATATAGTCGCTGACCTTTCCGGTCAGTTAGTAGCAACATGCCACTTAATTATTGTTCCCAACTTGACACGTGGCGCACGACCCTACGGAATTATTGAAAATGTTGTCACCCATTCTGATTATCGACAGATGGGAATTGGTACGCAGGTGCTGCATTATGCTTTAAATCTAGCATGGAAACAACAATGTTACAAAGTTATGCTTCTGAGTGGCTCAAAACGTGAGGAGACATTACGCTTTTACGAGCAAGCAGGATTCCAACGAGGAGTGAAAACTGGATTTATCGCTTTACCACCAGAAGAGTTCAAATCTGGTTCGGTTGATATAAGTCCCAATAAATAGACCAACACAAAAAATTACGAGTCATGTTTAATACTTTCCGTTTCAAAAATTTTTCGCTGTATTACATGGGTCAGGCAATTTCTTTGGTTGGGACATCAATGACTCAGGTAGCGACTGCTTGGCTTGTATATCACCTCACCAATTCTGCTTGGTTGCTTGGTCTCGTGGGTTTTGCGAAAATAAATACAAGCCACTCAATGTATTTATCAGGTTATTTCATCCTTTTATTTTAGTATTTTTATTCTATTTCAAATAATCTTTGTAGCACCTGGTAATTCAAATCTGAATAAGCATTCACAATTAAATCAGCATTTGATAAATTTTGCTTGTTGTGCTCCAAACCTGAAAAAGCTACACATTTCATCCCAGCTTTTTTAGCAGCTTTTACACCATTTTCAGCATCTTCAATAACAACACAACGGCTTGGATGAACATTGAGTTGTTCAGACGCTAATAAAAAAATATCAGGTTCGGGTTTACCTCGTTCAACGTCTTCACCAGAAATTGTTACACGAAAGTTGGTTCCCATCCTGAATCGTTCTACAATTGTATTGATACGTACTCTTGAAGCTGAAGATGCGATGGCTAGAGGAACTTCAAATTTTAAAAGTTCCTCAATCAAAGCTTCCACTCCTTCAATAAGAGCAAGAGTTGGATTATTTTTAAGTTCTTCTGAAAAAGCGTACTTTTCTTTGAATACATACTCCTCTACTGGCTGAGTTAAGTTAAATTCACGGACAAGATAAGTCCAGAATGCTAGACTAGTACACCCTCTAAACTGTTCTAATATACTTTCCGTTAACTCAAAACCAAGAGAACGACAAGACTTTATCAAAAAAACATCCATTAGTGGTTCAGTGTCCAACAAAGTACCATCCATATCAAAAATTACAGCATCCATGCTTCTAAAATACCTGCAAACCTGTATTTTATAGTAATAAATTTAACTTTTTGCAATTCTAAAGTCATCTATATTTTATCCGCATTCAATCAAAAATACAATATCTTTACTAAGATACCGTACTTTATTTATTATTTAGTCATAATAATTTAAATAAATACTCCAAATAACTAAACAGAGATAAAAAATTACAAGGTCATGCTTAATACTTTCCGGTTCAGGAATTTTTCGCTGTACTACATAGGCCAAGCAATTTCTTTGGTTGGCACATCCATGACTCAGGTGGCGACTGCTTGGCTTGTGTATCACCTCACCAGTTCTGCTTGGTTGCTCGGTCTAGTGGGTTTTGCTACCCAAATTCCCACCTTTGTTTTGATTCCTTTAGGTGGAATTGTAGCCGATCGCTGGAATCGTCACCGCATCCTGACAGTCGCCCAGAGTCTAGGAATGCTTAAGTCTCTGACTCTTACATGGTTAGCTCTAACTGACACGATAAACATCTGGCACATTATAGTTCTCTCTTCAGTGCAAGGCATAATCAATGCTTTTGAAATTCCAACCCGACAAGCATTTTTACCAGAAACAGTAGGAAGGGAAAATTTAGGTAATGCGATTGCCTTGTACTCTTCTTTAGTTAGCGTTACGACTATGGTTGGACCAGCAATTGCAGGCGTGTTGAATGCAGCATTTGGAGCGGGGATTTGTTTTGCGATCGACAGTATCAGTTACATCTCTGTAATCATTGCCCTCCTCGCAATGCGGCTTGCTCCTAAAAAAGCCGTCATTTCTACACGGAAACCTTTTGAAGAATTTAGAGCAAGCTTTATCTATGCCTTCAGTTTTTTGCCTATTCGATGGGTTGCGATCGGTGCGGCTTTAGTTTGTTGTGTCTGGGGATTTTACCTAGCTCTGGGACCTATTTTTGCTGCTGAGGTTTTGCACGGGGGATCTAATACATTTGGCTTTCTCATGGCAGCTTCAGGTATAGGAACTTTAATGGGTGGAGTTTACTTGAGTGTCCGCTCAAGTGTATTTGGGTTTGAGAAAGCCCTAGCATTTGGACCAGTTATTATGGGAGTGAGCTTAATTATTTTTGCTCTGTCTCACATATTATGGTTGTCACTACTTTCGCTTGCGATCGCTGGTTTCGGCTTTATTTTACAAATTATTTCCGGTCGCACGGTACTCCAGTTATTAGTTACAGATGAGATGCGCGGTCAAATCACAGGTTTTTATGTGATGGCATCTACTGGAGCAGTTCCTGTAGGTAACTTAATTGCTGGTATTTTGGCAAGCTACATTGGTGCTACTAATACTGTCATTTTTGGTGCTGGTGCCTGTATTGTAGGTTCGCTCTTCTTTATGCAGCAGCTTTCGATCTTTCGGGAGCTAGTTCATCAAAACCTCAATTATGCTAATAAATCCTATATTAAAGAGAGGTAGCTAAAAAATCATCAAAATCACAGAGTGACATATTGTTACTTGGGGCTTGTATTTCAATCGATGTTGTGTAACTATACTATAAATAAACAACGGTAAATCAATCAAGTAACCGTATTTAATTGTCGTAAATACCCCACAAATAAACTATTCAAAGTTGTGAAGGTCGAGAACAGGTATTTTGAGCCATCCGTGCTCGGTGTAAAACAGCTTGGTCTTGCTTGATGTTTGTGAGGGATTGACGACAACTAAAAGTCAACGAGTGACACCAGGAGAAATCGCCATGACAATTGCACTTGAGCGTCCTAAAAAGAAGACTCGTTCAGCACAGATTCGGGAGCAGCTAGGCTATCCCATTATTGATACTGATGTACATACTCAAGAATTTGAACCAGCTTTCCTTGACTATCTAGCTCAAGTAGGTGGTTCTAAAATTGTCGATCGCTTTCAAGAACATTTACCTGGAGCAGGTCGCTACCGTTGGTTTCAGCAAACTTGGGAAGAACGCCATAACTACCGCACAGCACGTCCTCCTTTGGGGTGCTAGCCTCTATACAGATATCATCTCGTTATTTCTTATCAATCCATCCTTTGGAGTTGTACACCAGCCTCAATCGAGACTTCTTCAAAGGTACGGCAATTGAGAAAGAAGCAGAAGAATACCTGAGGACTAGGGGTTAGGGGCTAGGGGCTAGGGGTAAGAGACTAGCAATGAGGAGTTGCTCCAACGCCCAATGCCCAATATGCCCAATGTTCTCACGGTCGAGCGGGTACAAGGGCTAAGTGCGTTTCAGGTAGGCACTACCTACCTGAAACTTTCTTAAGACTTCATACAGAAACGGTATATATTTATGGTTGCTACAGTCAAAACTCGGTCTTTCAATATCTTTCACAGCTTTAAAGTGCTTATAATACCGGGACTATTGACCATTACAACTTCGTTAACTTTAATTGGTTGCAGTGGAGAAAACCTGAAAACAGAGACAGAAACGCAATCTTCTGCTCGTCAAGTGTCAGATAATACTAAAACATCTGGTATTAAGACAAAAGTACTCCACATGGGGTATCAACAAGCAGGTGATTTAGTTAGAGTTACAAAAGTCTTGGAAAAGCGTTTAGAACCTTTGGGAGTTAAGGTGGAATGGGCGCAATTTGCCCAAGGTCCTCAACTCATGGAAGCTATGAATGTGGGTAAAGTAGATCTAGGTTCTGTGGGAGAAACTCCCCCTATTTTTGCTCAAGCGGCTGGTGCTCAAATTGTTTATGTTGTTGGTCGGCGGCGAACTGAAAAGACTGGTCGAGGGAGTGCAATTGCTGTTCCACCAGATTCTCCTATCAAAACTTTGAAAGACATTAAGGGGCAAAAAGTCGTCTTCCAAAAAGCTTCTGCATCGCACTATTTTATTCTAAGAGCTTTAGAAGATGTGGGTTTGAAATACAGCGATATTCAAGTTCTAAGCATACCCAACGTGGAAGCCCGTGCAACATTTATAGAAGGAAAAATTCCTGTTTGGGTGACAGGAGATCCTCACCTAGCTATAGCTGAAAAAATGGGTAAAGTTCGCGTTCTTAGAAATTCTCAAGGACTTGATTCCCCTGGTGGTTACTATATAGCAGGAAAACAATTTGCTATAGATAATCCTGAATTACTGCGGATAGTCATTGAAGAAATAGACAAAATCGAGCGATGGGCTGAAGCACATCCTAAAGAGACAGCAAAATTAATTGCACCAGAACAGAAACTACCTCCAAACGTGATGGACTTAGTAATTAGCCGTCGTACCTATGGCTTGAGAGCAATCTCTCCAGACTTAGTGAAAGAACAACAGCGAGTAGCAGAGTATTTTTATAGAAATGGCTTACTTCCTAAACCTCTTAATATTCAAGAAGCTTTACTAACACCCGAACAATATGCAGCAATTACTCCTCCAACAATTAGTCAGAAGTAGCTCTTAGGGATCGGGGATTAACTAGTTATAAATCACTGGTAACTGGTAACTGGTCACTGCTCACTGCTTACTGCTCACTGCTTACTGGTAACTGGTCACTGGTCACTGGTCACTGTTTACTGTTAAACCCATTTCTAAATATACTGAATGTAATATCCTTCTCATCTTAGATTCTTGTCTGGAGAAATAAAAAGCTCCCAGAAGACAACACGCACCACCAAAAAATATAGCATTAGCAACTCCAATTTGATTTGTCAATCCCCCAAAAAACAAATTACCAAAAGGCAGTACTCCCAAAAAACCTGTTGTAAATATACTTGTAACTCTACCTCGTTTATCTTCGTCTGTCAGAATTGATTGAACAAAATTACCAATTGAAGCCAGAGTTAGAGTATTACTCATACCTACTAGAAAAATTAAAACCAGACAAATCTCTAGATTGTTGGAACGAGAAAAAAGCATCAAACCCAAGCCTAAAATTGCCGTAGAACGTGTGATAATTTTCTCTAATCCTATGACTTGCTTGCGAAGAATAAGATAAAAACCTGCAACTATAGAACCAAGAGCTGAAGCTGTCATGAGAAAGCCCATGGTTTCAGCATTACCATTCAATATTTTTTGAGTAAAAATCGGCATTAAGTTAACATGAGTCATTGCCATAAAACAAATAATGATTTGTAATATAAAGGCATATTTTATAGGCAAAAAATCATAAGCAAAAACAAAACCTTCTTTCAAAGTCTTTAAGAAAGGAGTTTTATCAGAGGATAATTTATTAGGAATAGCTCTAATTTTTGTAGTTAAAATCGCGGATATAAAGGGTATATAGGTAATAGCATCTATTAAAAAACAAGCAGTTGCTCCAGAGCTAGCAAGCAATATACCCGCAATCATAGGACTGGCAAATTTAGCTGTATTAATCGAGAAAGAATGGAGAGAAATTGCACTGTAAGTCTCTGTTTTATCCTCTACAAGTCTGGGAATTGTTACCAAACGTGCTGGTAAATCGAAAGCTTTTAGTGTCCCTTGAAGAGCACCAATAATAATAATCCATACAACATTGAGCTGACCGTTAAGAGTCAGAAAAGTTAAGAGAGAAGATAAAAGAACGTTTAGTAACTGAGTTGTTAGTAACACGTATCGTAGATTCCAGCGATCCAACAAGACTCCTACCAAAGGTGTAATAATCAAACCCAGAGCTTGATTGGTAAATCCTGCAACACCAACTAACACGGCTGAATTGGTTAATTGATAAACCATCCATACCAAGGCTATTTGGGTCATCCAAGAGCCAAAAAAAGATACACTTTCTCCCATGACGAAACAACAAACATTTAAAGATTTCAGAGCAGGAGGAATCTGAAAAGAACCAAATCTCAGTTTACCTTCTTCAAAACGTTCTCTATGACTTTGTCCCATCAGTGTCTTCCTCTTGTAAATGTCTACAACCTTGTTTTCAGGGCGGTCAGAAGCTTTATCGAACTTGGACTTTACAAGTCCACTCATTCTGAAGTCGTGTTAGTTAAACTTAAATTTAGAACCACAGAAATTTAGCGTTCTTACTATTTATTCACAAAGAGGCGATCGCACGCAAATCGTGAATTACAGTTGCTCTTTGCTTACAAATCTACTGTCTAGCTCGAACTATTACAATTCGTTTGCAAAATTAGACAATACTGACCGTCAGCCATAGAGCCTATTGTTCTTAAATATTTAGATACACTAATAATTAGTTTCTCATATGTTTGTGCAAAGTCAAGCATAAAAAAATACCGCTTTGATATTTAACAAAAACACCGTAATTCCCCATCTTCGCGTCTGTGGGGATATAAGGTGGGGAAAATATTAACGTTCCCCCTATGGGAACAGTTGATATTTTCCCAATTATCTTTTTGGCTTATCTTGAGATTGAATGTATTGCTTGACTATCTCCAGCGGAGCACCTCCACAAGAAACAGCACAGTAGGAATCGCTCCAAAATTTATCTTGACAGTAATATTTATCGATTATTTCTTTGAACTCACTCCTGACAATACGACTCGAAGCGGATTTCATAGAACCGATGAGAGAGGAGAGATTGTTGTCAGGGTGAAAGTCTAACAGCAAATGAACGTGGTCTGATTCACCATTAAATTCTTTGAGCATACACTTATTTTTTTCACAAACTCTGGTCAGTGTGTTGCGGATTGATGCGAGCATTGCTTCATTAATAATTTTGTGTCGATACTTAGTAACAAAAACCATGTGTAACTGAATGTTAAAAATAGCGTGTGAACCTTTACGTATAAAAATTAAGCCGTGGTATGCCGTTAGGCATAAGCAAAACAGGGTTGTTCAACATAACTCGACATTTAAATAGTTAGCTGTCTACCATGCCGTATCTATACAATATAGAACTGCCAGCACTCGTAATTCGGTCTCATAAGCAAGCCTTTGCGTATTTGTACCAGAATATGCTAAAGACAGCTAACAAGTGTAGCAGAATTCCAATATAAAATTCTTTGCACCAAGAAAGCCACTTGGGACAATAGGACAATTAAGCTTCATCTACCAAGTCCGGCATAGTATGTGAGAGTTCGTTTCCAATACCAAGTTCTTTTTTACCGCGTTTTAACTGTTTCCAAAGAGCTTTAATCTGTTCGTAAGCTTCATTTGGTTCAAGTTTTCCACTAGTCTCCAGACTAGCAATGTAACTGACTTTATGAGAAAATTCTTGGAGATTGGCGTCAAACACTAGGTACTGTGGGGTAAGTTTACCGCGATAGCTAGCGCGAGGGCACAGAAACCTTTCCATATCTCTTTGCTTATCGGATTTTTCCATAAATTCACCACCTTTCTTATAAGTGTTTTTAATAGTGCTTAACCTGTTCTTAACTATTGTAACTTTTCTAAAAAAATAGTGGATGGGTGAGTGTATGTCATCCTCCTAAAGATATACTTTTATGTTGACTTATTTAAGAGAGGTCATCACGCTTGAGTAAAGAAAGGAGTGTGATGCCAACAGATGCAAGTGTTTCAACAGCCCCTTCTTGTCTGTCAATAACGCAAAGTGCCGAATCAATTTGAGCACCAAGTTGACGCAGTTGACGGGTTGAGATAACAATTTGACCTCCAGAGGTGACTACATCTTCAACAATCAAAGCTTTGCGACCATTTACTTGCGTCCCTTCGCTTAAACGAGCAGTTCCATATTTCTTTGCCTCTTTTCGGACAAAAGCAGCAGGTAACCCAGAGTAATATGATAAAAGCACCACAATTGGAATACCACCAAGTTCGAGACCTGCAAGTACTTCAGTGCCGCTTGGAATGCGATCGACCATTTGCCTGACAATAGAATCAAGCAAGACAGGATCGCAACAAAATTGATACTTATCAAAGTACTCGTTTGCTACCTTTCCAGACCGTAGGGTGAAAGACCCAGTAAGATAAGAAACTTCGTAAATTTTCTTTGCTAGTTCACGTTTATTTGTTATGATTTTAGTCTCTTCATGGAAAGCTTTCATGTCTTCAATTTCGAGAGCGAAAGTTTTGCTGATAGTTACTATTTTGCCATACTACTAGCCTTCTCAAATACAATGATTACAGCTATCCTTTTTGATTTAGACGGAACTCTTCTCGATCGCGAGACTTCTCTGAAACAATTTATTTCAACTCAATATAGTCGATTACCTGCATTGCATCACATTTCAAAAGACAATTATATTTCCAGATTTCTTGAATTGGATTGTCATGGTTATGTTTGGAAAGACAAAGTTTATCAGAACCTTGTGTCAGAGTTTTCTATTGAAACACTAAGTTGGCAAGACTTACTACAGGATTATGAAAATGAATTTCTTCATTCCTGCATTCCCTTTCCTAACTTACACTCTACTTTGATTACTCTCAAGACACAGCAATATTTATTAGGGATTGTAACCAATGGTTTAGGAACATTTCAGAGGCGCACCGTTCAAGGATTAGGGATTGAAAATTATTTTGAAACCATTTTAATTTCAGAGGTTGAGGGCGTGAGAAAACCCGACCCTGAAATCTTCTATAGAGCATTGCACAAGTTAGGCGTAACACCCGAACAAAGTGTATTTGTTGGAGATCATCCTACTGTTGATGTTTTGGGAGCCAAAAATATTGGGATGAAGGCAATTTGGAAACGCGATCGCCACTGGACAGAACCAGTTGAGGCCGATGCAATTGTTGAAGATTTAGGTATGCTACCAGAGATCGTTCAAATATTTAATGACTTGTAACAGTCTCTCTCAACCGAAAGCGTAATGGCATTCCATCGGACGGATAAATCAAAAGGTTTTGCTGTTAAATTACCCTAAATCTGGCTAATTGACAATATGAAAATCTCACGCTAAGTCGCAAAAAAATGTTAAGTTGGTCGATTTACAATATATTCTACTATTAATACTTACAGGTAAAGCAGTCGATTCATCACACATTGTCACTCGTAAGCTACTCCCTTTCCGCTCTAAAATTACCGAACTTTGTAGGTAGTCTTCTGGCGGTTCGGGAGTATGAAGTCCTTGACTTCGCAAAAATTATCGGGGAGCTTAGTCTTAAAGTTTAAGTCCAATTGCGGACTACAGTAAATTTGATTTTGAATTCATGAGATAGATCGTAGTCCAGGGAGCCGAAACGCTGTTTAGACCACTCTCGTAAATCTTGAATGGCACGGGGGAAAATGTCTTCTGGAATGTACCAAGAAGCACTATAAATTCTGTTTTCGTAACGTTTGAGTAATTCTCCTACTGTTAAATCAACTTGCCATTTAGCTGCTATGACTGTTTCTAAAGTTGCACCCTGTTCTCTTAGGGCTGCTAACACTTCTTCTTCCGTTGCGCCAAAGCGAGTGACTTGATAATCATAGCCAGCAAGGATATCTCGCCAATGTTGCTCAAAATCCAACTGAGCCTGAGTTATATCAGATGGAGTATTCATGCGCCCGTGACTGTAAATATAAAGCCCTTCTGGTTTTAACACTCGTTGGACTTCTGCTAGTGCCTTTTGCCAATTGGCAATCAGGTGAAATACGTGTACCGTAATAGCAACATCAAAAGAACCATCGCTAAACGGTAGGGTAGTTGCATCGCCAGAATGTAACGTCACCCGATGATTTACGCCCTTGAGTTTGCCTTTGCATTCATCTAGCATTTTTTCAGATATGTCTATCCCTGTATAGGAGTAGCCTCTCTGGATAATGGGTAGAGCAATTCTACCAGTACCAATACCAACTTCAAAGAATTTTGTATCTGGTGTAGGTGAAGTTATGTTGAGAATAGTTTCAGTGACTTGTTCGGAAATATCAGGAGGTAGTCCTCGTGTTGAGTCATAAATATCAGCCACGCGATCGAATGAGACGGTGAGCGATCGAACAGATGACTGAGGTGATGGTAGAGTCATATTTTCCTTTTGTATGATTGACATTAATTTGACAGATGTAATACCGCCTTACCAAAGTAGCTTCTATCCAACAACTTCTGTGCTACATCAGCTATTTGCGTCCACTCAGCTTCAATCTCAATAGGAGGATGCAATTGACCTGCTTCTACCAAACTTAATAACCGTCGCAGTCCCACTGCTGCTGATTCTTTTCTAAGTTCGTGGAACAAAATCAAACCATACAAACTTGCACCACCAGTTCCATAAAAGCGTTGAGCATTGAATGTTACCTCATTTCCTCCTGAAGTGCCAAATACAACAACTGTTCCATCTTCTGCCAATAAACCGAGGGCTGTTCCAAGGATGTTTCCACCTACTGACTCAACAATCAAGTGATAAAGACCATACTGACTCGCTGATGAAAGGTCTTCACCAATTACTACAAAGTGAGCACCCGCATCTTTAACAAAAGTTTCGTGTTCCGAACGACGAATATGTGCCACTACCCGCGCACCGCTCAGACGAGCTAGTTGAATAGCGAAGTGACCTACACCACCAGACGCACCTGTAATTAACACTGAGCGACCTAAAAGCGAGCCTCCCTTAAGTAGAACATGATACGCAGTTAAACCTGCTACGGGTAATGTGGCAGCTTGAGCAAAGGAAACTGAAGATGGCAACTCTGCTAGAGAATGAGTTGGTACTGAAACCAATTCACCCCAAGCACCAGAACGAAGTAAACCGACAACTCGCGTTCCTGCGATAGGTCCCGAACCATCAACCGCAGGAGTTTCCACAATCCCAGCCAAATCCCAACCAGGTTTCCAACCTGCTTCAGCTGTGGTAGAACGTCTGACTTCACCTCGGTTAAGAGAAATTGCAGCAACCCGAATCACTGCTTCGTTTGCAGCTGGGGTAGGTGCTTCCACGTCACGCAGTGCCAAACGTCCTGGCACATTAGGGTCAACAACTACAGCACGTACTTTGCTCATAATCTAAAAATTTTTTCCTGTGAAAATAGGTTTGTTTAAGGACTTTCAAATAAAAAAATATTCAATTTTCTCTTGTGGTACGGGCGTCCTCGCCCGTCCTATACTAGTGGCGGGCTAGAAGCCCGCACCACGCCAACCCCTGCTACTAGTGGCGGGCTAGAAGCCCGCACCACGCCAACCCCTGCTCCCGTCCACTCTTCGCTCACTTAGGCAATACTAACAGCGAAAACCACTGCCATCATCAGACCTTGCAAAAAACGCCAGAAGATAATGGTATGCAACCCAGATGCAGTTGATACTAAGCCTGTTAGTAAACTCAGTATCAATAGGGATGGAACAATTAGACGCTTACGACCTAAGATATCAGCCAAAACACCTGCCCATGGTGCGGACAAGGCTACTGCCGTTGTTGTTGCGCTCACAGTTAGGCTCACTTCTACTTTAGAGGCATGAAAGACCTGTGCGAACAGAGGCAGTAGCGCCTGAGGAGAATAGAGGTTGAGAAACGCACAAAAACCTACTAGAGCAGTGGCGATCGCAGTTTTAGGGTTTTGTAGTAAAACAACACTATCGGGTGAATTTCTCAGATTCATAAAACTGACGAAGAAAAGAATATTGCTCTACTTTTGAGCACCACCCACGACAGCAGGTTCGCCGAGAATCTTGGCAAATCTTTCCAGATAGTAGCTCTCTGGATTTGCAACTGCTCGAATTGACTCGCGATCGCGTACCACATTCCACCATTTCTGCAGGCGAGGTGTTTCTGTTGGCAGTGTAAATTTGCGGAAGTGTGTTAACAGAGGTAAGCGCTCAAACCATGGATAAAAACTAATATCGACCAGACTAAACTTATCTCCCAACCAGTAAGAACCACTGCCAGAAAGCTTACCCAATCCTTCTTCTTCAATATACAATAGAGCTTCAGTGAACTCTCTTCGTCCTTGTTCCTGTTCGTTAGTCTCTTTACTCCGCAGGAATTTGCTAAATGCAGGTACTAGGCGAGTGTTGGCGTAGTCTATCCAAATGCGAGCGATCGCTTTTTCTCCAGGAGTCTGAGGCAACAAAGGTGGTTCTGGAAAGACTTCTTCTAAATATTCGTTGATGATAGCAGACTCATAGATTTCAATGTCCCCATGTTTGATAGCAGGAACCTTACCATAGCGTGAAATTCGTGTAAACCCCTCTGGTTTATTTTGTAAGTCAATTTCAATTGGAGTAAAGTCAATTCTTTTTTCCAAAACTACAACACGGGTGCGTTGGGAGAAAGTAGAAGCTTTGGCAAAGTAAAGTTCGATGTTACTCATGAAATTTCTTCCTTATAGGATATTACTGTTTGTCGGTCGATTTAATGTACAATGCCAAAAGTATTACATAGTCCTTTTTAAAATACAAGTCAATAAAGTAGACCTTAAAAAGGAGTTACTATGACGCCAACTGGATTCTCATTAGATGGAAAAATTGCTCTCGTGACTGGAGGAGTTCGGGGACTGGGGCTAGAAATTGCCAAAGCGCTCGCGAATGCCGGAGCGTTTGTTCTCATTAATGGACGAAGCCAGGAAAGCCTAGAGCGCTGGCTTTTTCGCAACGGAATCCAATGCCGATCTAGTTGCCGATCGCGAAATCGCTGACTAGCTGCAGAAGCGGACTTCTTTGGGACGTTGGGGAGAACCAAAAGAAATTGCTGGTGCGATCGTTTTTTTGCTTCAACTGCGGCGTCCTACGTTACAGGTCAAGTTTTGGCTGTTGACGGTGGATACCTGACTCATTTCTAATTTTTAGGGATATCCAAGAAATAAATTATCCATCTTGTGGGACGGGCGTCCTCGCCCGTTCTTTATTAGTGACGGGCTAGAAGCCCGTACCACAAGAGAAAGTTGGTTATTTTTTTCTTTGGAAGTCCTTTAACAGACCAAAAAGTCCAGTTGTTACAATCGCTAATTGGGGAGAGAGAATGGGGTATCGGCAATTAAACGGCTGGGTGAAGAACATTTATTTGTATTTACCTGCATTCAAATCACGTAACTTTCGACTCTTCTTTAGCGGACAAACCCTGTCTCTATCAGGTACCTTCATGACCCAGGTCACAATTTCCTGGCTGATTTATGAACTGACAAATTCTGCTTGGTTGTTAGGCTTAACTGGGTTTCTGCAATTTCTACCTACTTTAATTCTGGCACCGTTTTCAGGAGTTTTATCCGCTCGCTGGAGTCGGCGAGATTTACTGATGTTGGTGCAGGTGCTGGGAATTATCGTTTCGCTGAGTTTGACTGTACTCAGTTTTTTAGAGTTAGTCAATTTCTGGTTATTAATCATTGTTAGTATTCTTGGTGGATTGTTGAAAGGTTTAGATATGCCTGTCAGGTATGCGATCGTCATTGAAACAGTAGACGATCGCGCCGATTTGGGCAACGCGATCGCGCTTTATTCCGCCATACTCAGCAGTTCTCTATTGATTGGACCTGCACTTGGTGGTATTTTGCTTGCTACGCTAGGAGCTAAATATTGCTTCCTTTACGACAGCCTTAGCTACGTTGTAGCCTTATTAACCCTAGCGGCAATGAGATTACAACCAACTCCAAAACCAGTCACATCGTCAACCAATGACACTTGGCAGAAATTAAAAGAAGGATTCAGCTATGTCTACAATGCATTGCCAATTCGCGTCATCTTGTTGTTATTGGCATTGCATGGTTTATTTGGCATCTCTTATATGACGCTACTTCCCATCTTTGCGGCTGACATTCTCAAAGGCGGTGGGGAGACATTGGGCTTTTTGAGTGGAGCAGGTTCAGTAGGTTCGCTCATAGGGTGTCTCTATCTCAGTTTGTGTCGAAAAGTGTTAGGTTTAGAACGGCTGATGGCATTGTGTCCTGTTGCGATCGGGATTGGGCTAATTGCCTTTGCACTATCTAGAGAGGTCTGGCTTTCGTTGTTGATGCTAGTGGTGGTCGGCGGCGGTGGAATGCTTCAGGTTTCTTGTAGTAACACGATTGTCCAAACCCTGGTAGAAGACGATAAGCGCGGCAGGGTGATGAGTCTTTATTCTCTAGCTATGATTGGTACGTTACCTTTAGGTAACTTAATGGCAGGTAGTCTAGCACAGTACATTGGTGCTCCCAATACAGTCATCGGGAGTGGTATTGTTTGCCTTTTAGAATCGGTTTGGTTGCAAGGGCACTTACCCCTTCTGACAAGTTGGATTGTTAATCGAACTAGCCACAATTTAAAAAAAATACGGTAAATCGATAAATTTACCATATAATAAAACTAAAATCTGAAAAATTCTTATGAGCAACAAGCACATAGAAGTCAAACAGGTAGCTGGTTTCATCGGTGCGGAAATTAGTGGTGTAGATCTTTCTCGTCCTCTGCACGATGAAGCAGTCAAAGAAATTCGTCAAGCACTCTTGAAGTGGAAAGTCGTGTTCTTTCGCGGTCAGAATATCGATCATACTGCCCAAATTGCGTTCACAGCTCGTTTTGGCGAAGTAACTTATGCACATCCACACGAGGATGAGCCGATTGAAGGGTTCTCAGAAATCTTACCGATTGACCGCAGCCGCTTTGAGCGGCGCAATGGTTTGCGTCGTTCTAGCTATGAAAGCCGATGGCACACCGATGTGACAGCAGTTGTTAACCCTCCTACCTTATCAATTTTGCGTGCGGTTAACGTCCCTAGTATTGGTGGTGACACACAGTGGACTAATCTGGTTGCAGCCTATGAGGGTTTGTCAGCACCTCTACGCGATCTGGCAGATAAATTAAAAGCCGAACATCGTTTTAATGCGCGTTTACGGATACCTAGCTACAGCAAACTTGCCCAACGCATCGCTGCTAATCCTCTAGTTTCTATCCACCCAGTGGTGCGCGTTCATCCTGAGACTGGCGAACGCGCCTTGTACGTGAATCCTGGCTTTACCTCGCATATTCTTGACGTATCACCCCAAGAGAGTGACTTGTTGCTTGAGTTGTTCTTCAACCAAATTACTAAACCCGCTTACACCACCCGCTTTCGCTGGAACAACGGTGACATCGCTTTCTGGGACAATCGCGCCACCGCACATTTAGCTCCTCAAGATCTGGATCATCTGGAAGTGGAGCGCGTTCTCTATCGCACCACTATCAAAGGTGATATTCCAGTCGGGGTCGATGGTTTCCGATCGCAAGCGGTTGAAGGTGAGCCGTTCGGTATCGAAGTCCCAAACATCTTGCAGAACAAAGCAGAGAAGGTGAAAGCAGAACCAGTCCTTTCGTAAGCTACAGAGTTGTTGGCAGTGCAGACACTTATTTATGAAGTTGTTCTTACCTGCCAAACTCAATATTACGAAAATATGTAGGTTGGTAGGTTGGGTTGAGGAACGAAACCCAACTAACTAACACCGGAGACGGAAGTTTTAATTAGTCACAAATGTCAAGCGTTACCCTTCTATGGTGGCGTATTCTAACGGTTTGAGAACACTCGCAGGAGTTGGTTCCCATTTCGTTGGAATTCATAGGGTACTTGTTTAATTTCTACCCGGTATCCTTGGGCTATTAATTGGCTTGTTACTGGTTGGAGAAATGGTGACGTTTCTCCACTAAAATAAGTCAGTAGAGGAAAAACTCGTACTTCTGTTGCTACTCGGCACATCTCTACAATCGAAGCAAGATGAAAATCGACTGAGAGCTGCTCTGAGTAAGTGAACAGCAGGTGCGAGCATAATGCTAAATCAAATTGATTTGTACTGAATGAGAGAGTAGGTAACTCATCCTTTACATAGCGTCCTTCTCTAACTCCTAGTGGGAAATCCTTCAGAAATTCGTTCATAGCCGCCATCCTAATCTGTCCAAGATGCTCTGGAGATTGGATATCTTTCCAGACGAAGTTCTCTTTGTTGTCCCGCGTATTGTTTATGACTACTGGATAAGTTTCCTGGATGCGTCCGGCAATTTCAGTAGCTGTAAACTGATAAATCGGATCGCAAGAGATAACTTTGTATCCAGAGCGATTCATTTCAGCATTGAAACTTGATGGTCCACCTCCACAATCAAGGATTGCTAATTTGAGTTCATCAGAAGTCAAGTCGAACATTCTGATGTATTCTTCTAATGGACGTCCCCACGGCACAATATGCTCGAGCTTTAAGCCCATTATTTTTTCTCCTTGCGACTATTAATCAATATTCTTTTGTCGCTTACGTGCTAGGGTAAGTCCATCAGCGATCGCGATTAAGCTCAAGTCTATGCGATTGTCCTGAGAAAGTTTGCTATTGAAGTCTCTGATAGCCGTGGTAGTTGAGTCTTGTATATCTAACTGAGTAACGCGCCCAGACCAAAGCACATTGTCAATAGCAATTAACCCACCTGGTCGAATTAACTGTAGTGCAAGTTCATAATAGCGGTAATAATTTTCCTTGTCAGCATCAATAAAAGCAAAGTCAAAAGTTTCTGCCTGACCTTGTGCCAAAAGTGTCTCTAAGGTATCTGTTGCTGGAGCAATTCTCAAGTCAATCTTATCTGCAACTCCTGCCTGTTGCCAGTAACGACTAGCAACAGATGTAAATTCTTCGCTAATGTCACAGGCTACTATCTTACCATCTGGTGGTAATGCCAAAGCGATGCTCAGAGAACTATAACCTGTGAAGACTCCTAGTTCCAAAATTTTCTTCGCACCAATAAGTTGTACCAGAAATGCCAGAAATTGTCCTTGCTCTGGTGCAACTTGCATATTTGCTCTAGGATGTCGAGTTGTTTCTTCCCGTAATTGAAAAAGAATTTCCGGTTCGCGTAGAGAGACGGAAAGAAGATACTCGTAAAGGTTATTTGTGAGATTTAGAGTCTTAGCCATGTTGTTCTTAAAAATGTAAATTTGTGCTTATTGTACATTAATAAAAATGTACAACAACTTAATTCTCAGTCCAAAAAACTGTTATTATTTCTTAGCTAGATGACAATTTCTTACCCCTACTCCCTATTTTCCAGACAAAGCAAAGTTTGTTTCAAACACGCTTAGCGGGTCGCTTAGTAATGCTTCAGAGACATTGATTTTGTTGGGAATTAGACTGAAGCGCTCAAAGACATCGGCTGCATATTGTTGTTCGGCAATAAATTCTTGGGATGGCGGAACAAGTCCCCAAGGTCTTTTTCTCAAAGAGAGTTCCCAACTTGAAGCATCAAAGCCGCCTATTTCAGTTGCTAGCAATTTGGCTGCATCAGAGAAGTGAGTTGCAATCCAACGATCCACTCGTTCCAGTGCTCTAATAAAAGCTGCCAAAGCTTCAGGATACTTTTCGGTAAAAGGGCGACGAGTGAAGTAGATAGAGCGATTACTAAATAGATCTGAACTGTAGAGTAGTACGCGAAATTTATGATTTTTCTGAACTTCTGCCAGGGTTAAATCTGCTGCTACCCAAACATCTACTTCACTCTTAAGAAAAGCTTGTACAATATCTATTGTGCGGTAATCAACAGTCTTAACATCTTGATAAGTCAGTCCTGCTTTATCTAAAGCGATCGCAAGCAAATGTTGCTGGTAAGAACCTTCACTGAGAGCAACAGTCTTGCCTTTTAAGTCAGCAATCTCATGAATAGTAGAATCTTCCGGGACAACAATCGCGCCATGTACCGGACGCGGTTGCGAGGTTGCTAAGTAAACGACTGGCACTCCTTCTGCCTGTGCCAAAATTGGTGGAGTCGTACCCGTTGCACCAATGTCAATTTCACCTGCCTTGAGTAACTTCACTGTCTGCTTTCCACCCTTTTCTGCTATCCACTCTACTGAAATACCAGTAGGCTGAAGCAAGTCTTCTAGTAACTCTGGTTTTCTGCTCAGGGTAAAAACGGACAGATTGTGGGAATGAACTCCAATGCGAATGGAATTAGACATACAGCTGCTCCTTTTAAATCTTAGTGACATCAACCACAAAGTTTTGTATGACCGGTTTTTTGGGAATAATACCCTTTGTGTAAAACCAGTCACTCACGCGATTCATCTTTTCTATTTCCGCCACACCGACAGGTTTTGGTAAACCTTCCATCCTCTCACTCATATACTGCTGCACGGCTTGAGCTAACTTAAACTCCTTACCATAGATCCGCATTGCTTCTTTTGCATTTGTCAATGACCACTGGCTTTCACGCCGCACCACATCATAAACGGCTTTTACTACCTTGGGATACTTCTTCAAAAAGTCATTGTGAACGATATAGATGACATCGTTTTCAGAACCAATATCTCCAGCCGTAGCCAGAACTCTTGCCTCATACTGCACCACAGCAGTAGCAAAGAAAGTACCCCAAACTGCCCAAGCATCTGCTTTACCCGATGCAAACACAGGTGCGGCATCGGCTGGACCTAGATAAACTCGTTGTACCTGTTCTAGCGGGATTTTCTCCTTTTCCAGTGCCTTTGCTAACAAATACTCTCCAGTACCGCCTCGGTTCACAATAACTTTTTTACCAACCAAGTCTTTCACCTTCTTAATGCCAGAGTTCTTTTGCACCAGAACACCTGAACCATCTCTACCACTCACTTGATAACCAAAAATTTTGAATGGAGAACCAGCTACCATAGCTGAGATAGCAGCCGTGGTACTACCACCGGTGAAGTCAATACTGCCTGCATTTAAGGCTTCGGCAGCTGGTGAAAAAGCTGGAAAAGGGCCTAACCATTCCACAGAAGATCCTTTCCCCTGTAACTCTTGGTTCATTGTATTTCTGACCTTAGCTAAGAAGTAAGAACCAGGACCTCTGATAATGGCAATTCGTGCCTTAAGCTTGTCCGTACTTGGCTCGGGTAACTGAGAAACTGAGCTAGATTTTCCAGATGACTGGGAATTTGAATTAATTGATTTGGCAGTAGCAGCGTTATGGGCAACCGCCATTGTAGAGGTCAGGAAAAATAATGCACTAGGTAAAGCACGACGCTTAATGTGGTAGTTGAACAACTCCGCCTCAAAGAGATTTTTCATAACTCCTGTTGATGGCACTTCATCCGGCTTGTACTTGCTTGGTTTCAGTAGCTCCGATAATATCTTTGAAACCACTCCAGGTAGGAATATGAACGCTGGAGGAAGACTGGTTATTATTCGTAGGTTGAGACACAGGCAGTAATGGCAACAATAAATCGGCTACCCGATACGCTTCTTCTATTAAAGGAATTCCAGAGATAATGAATGTCTCTATCCCAATATCGGCATATTCCTGAAGCCGAGAAGCTACTGTTTTGGGATCGCCTACTACTGCTGTACCAGGACCAGGACGTACCAAACCTAATCCAGCCCAGAGATTAGGATAAATTTCCAGTTCTCTAACGTTTTTAGGAATCTTACCACCATGAAACTCTAACATCCGTTGCTGTCCTACTGAGTCGCCGCTCGTTAACATCTTTTGGATTGCAGCAACAGACTCCTCATCCATTCGCTTGAGCAACCAGTCTGCCGCATCCCAGGCTTCTTGCTCTGTTTCTCGCACAATTACGTAGAGACGAATCCCAAACCGTAGAGTCCGATTATACTTTGCTGCTAGCGATCGCATTTTCACTATCCGTTCTGCTACTTGAGGTGGAGCCTCTCCCCAAGTTAAGTATGTATCGATATGTTTAGCAGCAACTTCCAAAGCAGGATCGGAAGAACCGCCAAACCATAAAGGTGGATGGGGTGATTGTACTGGGGGTATTCCAAGTTTTGCTTTCTTAACGTGTACGTATTTGCCTTCAAAGTCCACTGTCTCGCCAACCATGAGTTGCCGCCAAACGGTAAGGTATTCATCGCAGTGGGCATAGCGCTCATCATGAGACAAATGCAGACCATTGGCTGCCATCGTATTGGACGTGCCATTAACTATGTTAATTAACAACCGACCGCGAGAAAACTGTTCAAAAGTCGCTGCCATCTTGGCAAACAGAGTCGGTGAAAGCAATCCTGGATGTACCGCAACCAAAAAGCGCATCCTTTCTGTGAAGGGAATTAAAGCAGAACCCAGTACCCAAGTATCATGCACCCCAGTTGCCAATAATGCGCCTGAGTAACCTAAATGGTCGATAGCCCGCGCTAACTGCTGCATATATGCGTAATCAATCTTACGTGCGCCCTTCTTGTTCCAGGGAAACGGGCCATCTGGCGCAGTCAAATACCAAAGAATTTCCATATCATATTATGAATTGTTTCGGTCTATTGACAGTTAAATCAAGGTAAGTTCTTCAAGTTTTGAAACCAGTTCTTGAGCTTCAGCCAGATGTTCTGAAGCAATCCAAGCGTCTATATCAAAGTCAGCTGGAATAAAGCCCCATTTTAAAAGAAAATCTTTTTGAGATTTTAGGGCTGCAATCCACTGAGTTGATAAATCCGGGCGCAAACGTAAATGCAGTTCCGATCCGTAAGCTTTCCGAACAGCCTCTTCGCTTCCTCCAGTCTCAATTGATACAGTTTTAACTACATCTTCAGAGTGGCTTTCTGCCCATTTTGAAGTTTGGAGTAGGCAAGCTAAATACTTTACTATCAGGTCAGGACGTTGTTCTACCAAATCCGCATTTACAGTGATGGTTCTTGGAGTCCCATTATTAACCCGTATAAGCGGATCGGAATGCTTACCTAAGTCAAAAACAACTCGTAACTTATGTATTGCACTCAAGTCTGCTCCTGGAGCACCTTTGACGTAGATTGCATCCACTTCGCCCCAGAATAAGCCTGCTAATTCTGCTTGGTAAAAATGACTTTGTTGTATACCTCCAGGCAAAGCTTCCCGTAAGTCCGTTTCTCGAGCATGAAGATCGACAAAGTGGACATCATTCTCATTCAAGCCAGCCAGTGACAATGCACTCAAAAAACCTCGCTGTGCCATTGCCCTAGAAAAATCTATTTGACTTTGAGTTCGCAACGGTAGAGCCAGTCTACGTCCGCGTAAATCTGCTGGTTTGGTAATGTCTGAATCTGGTAGAGTCAGAATTGCTTGGTACTCATCAACCCATGTTAACGCGATCGCACGAGTATCTTTTCCAGTAGCACGCGCCCAAATTGCTGGAATATTCCCTCCTTCGCGGAATAAGCCTTTGAGCGTGTGGTCAAAATGAGACTCGCGAACAGATCGCTCTTGTTCTGCTCTTAAAGATTTAAAACTAATACCATCTTTTGCAAAGGTCTTATCTAACCAACCTAAATCAAGAGCAATACCTGAAACGGTAGGAACTGGACAGCGAGTGTACCAGAATTCAGTGATTTTACGGTCTTTTGTGTAGTTTGACATACCCACTACTCTTGCGCCTATTCATTCCTCATCAACAAGTACGTATGATTAAGTATTCCGAGCGCGACTTGATAAAAGACTCTACAGCTATGGTTAAAGAATTTTTGCCATAGCTGTACGAGCAATAACATAGTATCTATCCACAAGTTGATGGTGTCAGGAAGTGTGTAGATGTAATAGCCATTTGAGAAGAGTTTGGTAGGTTGCTAACGCTTCTCTAATAATTAAGCTATTAACTACGGCTAAATTATCAAGTATTAGTATTATATTATTGCATGATTTATCAAAAAAACAAATATAAATTATTTTAAGTTATGTGTTGTGGTAAATATCAATTTCACTCTTGCTTTTTACTACATTTTATGGCAGAATCTTGTTTAAAAGCTGTTAACTACGGTAAATTGATAAGTTAACAGTAAAATTATTGCCAATCAAGTCACAACTGACTCATAATCAAGCATTTAACACCAAATTGAAAAAAGAATGCGACAAATAGTTGCTTGAGATTAAGTCTAAGCATGACTTCAATCAAAAATATAAAATTCACGAATGGTACAACATGACAAAAATTACTATCTACAGTGCGGTTGTTTGTCCCTTTGCTCACCGCTCGCGTTTAGCTTTACTAGAAAAAAGTGTTGACTTCGATCTGATTGAGATCGATCTGCAAAACAAGCCGCCAGGATTTACAGAGATTTCTCCCTACGGGAAAGTTCCTGTTATCAAACATGGCGAACACCGAGTTTGGGAATCGGCAATTATTAACGAATACCTAGAAGAAGCATTCCCAGAACCATCTCTATTACCAAAAGAGCCAATCTTAAAAGCGCAAGCAAGAATTTGGATTGATTTTGCTAACACGCGATTTGTCAGTGCCTACTCTAGTTTGCTACGTTCTCCAGACTCCGAACAACAAAAAGCTGCGGCTGTTGAATTACGCAATCATTTGCAATTTATTGAAAATGAAGCTTTAGCCAAATTGTCTGGAGATGGAGACTACTGGTTTGGTAACTCCATCAGTCTAGTGGATCTCACATATTATCCTTGGTTTGAGCGTTGGGCTGCCCTAGAAGAATATCGTGGCTTTCAAATTCCAGATGAGTTAACTCGCTTGCACCGTTGGCGTCAGGCAGTGAGTCAGCGAGAATCAGTGAGAGCGATCGCAAATTCTAAAGAGTTTTACTTACAGCGCTATGCGAGATTTGCAAAGGTTCCTGTCGCTGTGAATTAGAATGGTATAGGGGCGCAAGGCATTGCGCCCCTACTGCTTAATCTACAGTAGCCGTTGTTTTTTCTTTAGACTGCTGTTTTTGTTTTGGAAAATCCTGATTACCAACTATCTCCCCAAATGGGCTTAACACCTGTTGTTCTTCAACCGTTGGCAAATTCTCCAAAGGCAAATAGGGGAATAGGAGTTCGGCAACTCGATAAGCTTCTTCTAAATGAGGATAGCCAGAAAAGATGAAGGTATCGATGCCTAAGTCCGCATATTCTAGCATCCTAGCAGCAACAGTCTTGGGATCTCCCACTAAAGCAGTTCCCGCACCACCTCTCACCAAACCAATACCAGCCCATAAATTTGGGCTAATTTCTAGGGCTTCTCGGCTACTGTTGTGCAATTGACTCATCCGGCGTTGTCCAACAGAATCCATGCGATCGTAGGCTTTTTGAGCTTTGGCTATGGCTTCATCATCCACATACCGAATCAAATCATTTGCTGCATCCCAAGCTTTAGTTTCTGTTTCTCGAACAATGATATGCAGGCGAATCCCAAACCGCAATGTCCGCCCTTCTTGTTCTGCCAAACGTCGCACCTGGCTAATTTTTTGAGCGACTTGTTCTGGTGTTTCTCCCCAGGTTAAGTACACATCTACGTGTTTAGCAGCAATGCTTTGAGCAATAGGCGAGGAACCTCCAAACCATAAAGGCGGATTCGGTTTCTGTATCGGAGGAAATAACAATTTACCTTCCTCGATATTGAGATAGTCCCCTTGGAAGTTAGCAGTTTCACCAGAGATAATTTGTCGCCACACAGTCAAAAATTCATCGGTTAATCTGTAGCGATCGTCGTGACTTAGATGCAACCCATCTCCTGCCAATTCTACCGGATCGCCTCCAGTAACAACATTAATCAGCAAACGCCCGTTAGAAATGCGGTCAAAAGTTGCTGCCATCCTTGCTGCTACACCCGGAGACATCAACCCAGGACGAATCGCTACCAAAAAACGCATTTTTTTCGTATGCGTAACTAGGGTTGATGCCAAAACCCACGCATCTTCACAGGAGCGACCCGTTGGTAACAACGCTCCTGTAAAACCTAAATGATCCACTGCTTGGGCAATCTGTCTCCAGTAATCAAAGTTCACTGGTCGTCCACCTATAGCAGTGCCTAGATAACGTCCTTCTCCATGTGTGGGAATAAACCAAAGTAGCTGCATGATTCCTATTTAGAGTAGATACAAAACTTTTTTATGATGCTTTCAAATAGCTAGGATTCCACTGCAGCCAGTAATTCTCCAGTGACCTAGCAACAATATCCGCTAGTTTACCAAATAATGCATATATTAATATGCTCAATACAACTATGTCAGTTTGCATAAATTCTCTAGCGTTCATCGCCATGTAACCAATTCCAGAATCAGCAGCAATTGTCTCTGCTACAATCAGCGTTAGCCACATAATACCGAGAGAAAAACGTACACCAACCAAAATTGAGGACAACGCTCCAGGTAAAATAATTCGCCAAAACAAACCCCAAGCATTTAAACCATAAATTTTTCCCATTTCAATTAATCCAGGATCGACGCTACGAATTCCATGAAAAGTATTTAGATAAATAGGAAACATGACTCCTAATGATACAAGAAATAATCTAGCTTCATCTCCAATGCCAAACCACAAAATGACCAATGGAATTAAAGCTAAATTGGGTATATTGCGGAGCATTTGGATAGAAGTATCTAACAATTTTTCAGCAACAGGAGAAATGCCGTTCAGCAATCCTAACGAAAATCCGATACTTCCTCCAACTAAAAAACCAGTAACTGCCCTTGCCGCACTGATACCAATGTTACGAAATAATTCTCCCGTTTGAGCTAACTGAATAGCAGCACCTAGCACGCCTAAAGGAGCAGGTAAAATTCTGGTGGGAATTAAACCAATAGCAGAGAAGATTTGCCAGAAAATTAGAATTAATACTGGAAGAGTCCAAGGAATTAATGACTGAATCTGGCGATTACGTAAAAATTTAAACTGCAACTTATGTTTTTTCACCTTACTTTTTGATTGTAAATAGTTTGACATAGAAACAAAGTATTTTTTAGGATCGCGATCGCTAACAATATGATTGAGTTTGTTTTTCATATGACCTCGTACACTTCCAATACATTTCAATACTGCTCGGTTAAGGGAAATAAAGGGTAAAACAGTGTCAAATGTGTTCGCGTATTAAAAACGATAACTGAAAGCGGATGGGCAAGGTTATTTTTTGTCTTTGAGACTTTCGTACAAATCTATCCAGTTTTGTCTGAGAGAATGAATCGTATTTTTTAAGGTGTCGATTTGCATTCTTCGTGTAACTTGCATAACAGCATCAATATGAGCGGGGCTTCCAGCTTTCCCCAAATGCTTATATTTACTTAATTTATTAGGAGTTTGCGTAGGGAAAATCGGCATTTGAGCGTGCAACTTATAGTACCAGTAAGTTCCTTTTTGACCGCGTGCCTGGTAGCGCAGGACACAACAACCTTCGGGTGCAACTTCTCCTGAAGCTTGAATTTGTTGAATTTGTAGTTGTAGAGTAGCGATCGCTTGCTGTAAGAGTTCGGCTCTGGCAATAATATCGTCAGTTTTCGTAGGCATCAATTGGAATTGGGGAAAGATAGAGTTCTCGAATAGATTACGAGAACAAAAAGTGTTTTAATCAATATTATCTTATACGAAATTTCACTTCAAAACTGAGTGCTAATGATGCTAGTTAACTTTGAATTCAACAATCAAATCCTAAATCGGGCACAATTACTGCTGGCTCTTAACCAGATCATCCCTACCGAGTCGATTATGGCAGCGATTACAACAACGAGTAGTACCGCACGGCGTCAAAGAATACTTCCTACACACGTAGTAATCTCTCTAGTAATCGCCATGAGTTTTTGGTCCTCCGATTCAATCGTGGATGTATTGAAAAATCTCATTCAGGGTTTTAATTCTTTGCAAATCCCCTTTAAGAGACGTTTTAAGATACCAACATCTTCATCAATAAGTGAAGCTAGACAACGAATTGGTGCTGCTGTTATGACTCGTTTATTTGAAATTGTTGCAAAACCTTTAGCAACAATTAAAACACCAGGTGCTTTTTTGGGTGGACTGAGAATAATGGCTTTGGATGGCACAGTTTTTGATGTTCCTGATACAGAAACTAATGCTAAAGTATTTGGTTACCCTGGTTCTCGTCCTGGTACAAATCCGGCTTTTCCCAAAGCTAGGTTAACTTTTTTAGTCGAAGCAGGAACTCATTTAATTATCGACATATTTTGTTGTCCATATCGAATTGGAGAGAGAAAAGGAGCTTTAAAGCTATTAAGAAGTGTTGAGGAGAGTATGTTGTTAATGTGGGACAGAGGACTGCACTCATTTAAAATGATTCATGCTGCAATCAAACAAAAATGTCATATTCTTGGTCGCGTGCCATCTCATGTAAAATTTGAGTTTGTTAAAGCTTTTCCTGATGGTTCCTATCTAAGTTGGCTTGCTCCTGATGGAAAGTCAAGAAAGAAGGGAGCGACGAAAATACCTGTTCGTGTCATTGAATATATTATTGAAGTTGAGGGTGTAGAAAAGGTGTATCGTTTAGTAACTGATTTGATGGATATTTCAACTTTTCCTGCATTGCTCTTAGC